>CAZOQQ010000181.1:0-4828 GCA_964582075.1 uncultured bacterium
TTCTTAAATCGAAAAACAGCTGCTCTGTTCGTTCATGTATTACGAAAGGATGTAAAATGAGATATTTCGTTGTTTTGATTCTGCTTGCAGCGGCCTTTTCCGTTTCTGCAGGCCAAATGACAGTATCGATACCTCTTGACGCTTCCGATATCAACATCGAAGACGCGGGAATTTACACAAGGGTAACAGGTACCGGAATGGAACTCATGGGAGCTGTGGGTGAACCCAGCCTTCCAAAGTTTACAGCACGAATCGCTCTTCCCGCGGGATGCGCCGCAAACAATATTGAGGTAACCAATGCCGTATATACCGGTATTCGCGGTCGCTTCACGGTAATGCCGGCAGCCGCTCCCGTTCCTCTTTCCGTCGACAGGGAAATAGTTCCCGTTGAACCGGACGCCCATATTTACGGTTCAAACACCGTGTACCCTCAAAGATCCGTCGATTTCGCCGGCTCCAGCGTAATAATGGGAATTCCCGTCGCTTACGTGACTGTTTACCCGGTAAGATGGAATCCTTCCAGCAGAACTATCGAAGTACTTACAGACCTTACGCTGAACGTAACTTTCGAAAACAGTCCAGCGGCAACCACCGTATCCAGAAGAAGCCTCCAGAGCGAACTGCGTTCTCAGCAGATAGTCAGAAATTCCGTGGTTAATCCCGATGCCGTGTCCTCTTCGGGCGCTGCAATAGTTGATTCAAAAGCACTTGCTTACGGTGAGTACGTTATCATAGCGACTCCTGCCTACGAAAACTTCGCCCAGATCCTTGCAAACTGGAAAACCGCCAAAGGTATCCCTGCAAACGTTTATACAACCACCTGGATCCAAAGCCAGTACACATGTTACGACCTTCAGCAGGAAATCAGGGCGTTTCTTACCGACTGCCGCACCGAGGGTGTGGAATACGTTCTGATATACGGCGATGACGATATTATTGCCGGAAGATATGCTAAAATTACTACTGGTTCTTCCGGAACACCACCCGAATATCCTCCTGTCGACCTATACTTCGCCGACAACAACGATACCGCTCCCGGAGCCGATCTCTGGGACAGCAACGGCAACCACGTCTGGGGCGAGTACGGAATCGATAATGTTGATTACCACCCCGACCTCTGGGTCGGAAGGGCAAGCGTTAATTCCACAGGAGAATGCACCATTTTCAACAACAAGGTATTCGCGTACGAGCAGATAACCTACTCCGACTACTTCGAAACCGCCCCCATCGAACTGCGTATGGGGTACACGACCGGTATTCTCTGGTCAAACCCGTACTGTCCGGGTTCAGCAGGCGCTGAATTGATATCACCCCTGGTTCCTTCTTCAACCTGGGAAGAGGAAAAATGCTACGAATCCGGCAGCGGCAACAGCAGAACCATTACAATCAACATGATAAATGCCGGCCCTGCCCATGTATACCACGCCAGCCACGGTTCCGAAACCAGTATGTGGACATCGAATGGAAGCACGTACTACGTAAGTGATATAATGGCCCAGACGAACATCTCCACCGGGAACCTTCCCGCCATCTGGAACTCCATCTCCTGCCTTATCGGCCATTTTGACGGGTACGAGTGCTGCGGAGACGCCTGGCTCAACTCACCCAACGGCGGCGGCTTCGGAGCCTGGAACGCCAGGTACGGATGGGGAAACCCAAGCAATCCGGGCTACGGACCAAGCGAAATTCTCTCCCGCGACTTTTACATTGCAATGTGGACAGATGACAATTACAACCTCGGGATCGCCCATCTTATGGGAAACGACAAAATGTCCCCCCCATCGGATGAAATAGATGACTGGTGCGTCAAGGAGTACAACCTTCTGGGTGAGCCCGAGTTACCGTTATGGTTCCACGAGGCTCCCAACCTCACGGCTGCACATCCCGCAAGCATTACGGACGCCGGAGACGTTACCGTTACCGTAACTTCAGGAGGATCACCCGTAAGCGGCGCGAGAGTATGCCTTCAGAAGGGCAACTGGCAGACGGGCGAGGTTTACAAAGTTGGAACCACAAACGGAAGCGGCGTAGTGTCACTGTACGTCAACCCCTCAACAACGGGCACCATGACTGTAGTAGCCTGGGCAAGAGATCATATCGCTTACCAGGGCACTATTAATGTCACCGGTGTAGGAGTTACGCAGGGCGCCAATCTGCTGCCCGTCAACAATGTAGGAGCTGTCTATCCCACTCCTGCCGTGAACAGCGCTACCATCCCCTTCAGCCTCGCGACAGCCGGTTCTGCAAGGGTCGATGTTTACGATGTAGCGGGAAGAATTGTTACAACACTCGCGGCAGAAGAAATGACTGCCGGACAGCACAGTCTTGTCTGGAACCTCGAAGATGATAACGGCGCTTCAATTCCTTCAGGTGTATACCATGTAAGGATTGCATCATCCGACTGGACAGGCGTAACTGACCTTGTTGTAGTCAGATAAATTCAGCTGAAGTGGAGAAAGGGCGGGTTTTTCCCGCCCTTTTTTACTTCCCGAAGCCTTTCTTGAGCATCTTTATTACCGCTTCGGCCATCTGAACAACGTTCCCGGCTGGTACCGCGTCTTCGTTTACAAGAAGCGCGTGAAGCCTGCGGCCATCTTCACTGGTTCTTATCTGCCTGTCGATAACCAGCATTGATAATCCGTGTACTGTCGCCCATGCCACATTCGCCAGTTCGACAGGATCCTGTCGCATGAACACCCCTTCGCGCTGACAGCTTTCAATAACCTCGGTAAATTCGGAAAACGCTTTCCAGGCAGCCTTTCCCAGTTCGGGATCGGTTGGTTCGGATACAACTTCCCTGCTGAACATCTGCCTGTATCTTGCCGTATTCTTCATGGCAAATTCAAGATAGGCGAAAATAATCGCCTCGAATTTATCGAGTGGATCAGCCATCTGCGCTGATTTTTCGTGAATGAATACCCTCATGCGGTTGAAAGTATCTTCGGCCACCGCTTTAAGAATGGAAGTCTTGTCCGGAAAATGCCGGTACGCGGCTGTTCTGGAAACACCGAGTTTTTTGCTTAAAGATCTCATTGTGAGATTTTCCAGGCCATCGTTTTCAAGTATTTCGAAAGCTACTTTGACCAGTCCGGACCTTAAATCTCCATAATGATAATTCCTGCGTCTTGCCATAAACCCTCCGGATTGATTTTAACAACGAAAGTTGACGTTGTCAACATTGAATGCTATATTAAAGATCAGTAATTGTGTATCTGTTTCTTATTGAAAGGCAAAGAATGCATTCAGATAGAATACCGGAACTTGTTATAGGTCAGTACAAAGCGAGTGTACCGATAATACAGGGAGGCATGGGCGTTGGAATATCCCTTTCCGGACTGGCCTCGGCTGTGGCTGAACAGGGCGGAATAGGGGTAATCTCCACTGCCGGCATTGGAAGACAGGAACCGAATTATCAGAGGAATCTGAAGGAATCGGACAGGCGGGCCCTGATTAAGGAAATTCGGAAAGCCAGAAGCAAAACGGATGGAATTCTTGGCGTTAACATCATGATGGCACTCTCCAATTACGAAGATCTTCTGAAGGTTTCGGTAGAAGAAAAAATCGATATGGTTTTCATCGGCGCAGGTCTCCCTCTGAAATTTCCTCCTTCAATTTCCCTCGAAACCCTGCGGGAAAGTTCCACCAGTTTTCTGCCGAAGATCTCATCGATCCGCGCAACAGGTGTTCTGCTGAAATACTGGGATAGAAATAACGGTTACATCCCTGACGGAATCGTGGTGGAAGGCCCCCTGGCGGGAGGTCATCTGGGTTTCTCACGAGCCGATCTTGAGAACGATGAACAGTCTCTGGAGAATATTCTGCGGGGTGTGCTGGAAATTGTGAAACCATACGAAGACAAGTATGGCAGAAGCATCCCCGTTATAGCCGCTGGCGGAATCTACACCGGTAAGGATATCTTTGATATCATGTCTATGGGCGTTAAAGGCGTGAAAATGGGCACGCGTTTTGTCGCAACTTACGAATGCGATGCACACGATAAGTTCAAGCAGGCGTACATCGACTGCAAAGAGGAAGATATTGTAATAATCGACAGCCCTGTGGGGCTTCCCGGAAGGGCTATCAGAAGCAAACTGCTTTCCGATGTAGACAGGGGCATTCGCCAGCCTTACGAATGTCCATGGAAATGCCTGGTCACCTGTGACTTCCAGGAAGCACCTTACTGCATTGCAAAGGCACTGATGAACGCAAAGGAGGGCGATCTGGTCGATGGATTCGCTTTCGCGGGAGCCAACGCGTTCAGAATAGACAGGCTCATGTCGGTGAAGCAGCTGATTTCTTCACTTATGGAAGAGTACGTCAGGGCCTCCACTGAAAGTACACGGACAGCTGTATCCGAATGAATAATTAAATAAATTCGTTTACGTTATGGGCTTCAACGCTCTTTCAGGTACTTGCCATTGCAGCAGTTTACGGATTCGACAAGGTGCCGGAATACAGTTCCCGCTTCGGAATTGAACAGAGAAAATCCAGTGGTTCGTTTCCCGTATTCTCGAAGCTATGCGGCTCTTCAGGCAGCACAAGCACAACTGTTCCGGAAGAGAGGTTATGTCTGCTCTCTCCCAGGCGCATTTCGCCGGTACCCGATAAGATATAGACTTCGTGCTCCCACGGATGGGTATGGTATGGAGTATGACCGCCGGGTTCAATTGTAAATCTTCTCATGATGAAATTGGGAGCACCGTCAGCCTCCGAAATAAGAACCCTCTTCTTTACTCCTCTGGTGTCTTTCATTTCCACATTCTCGGCATCAATATCGGTATACTTGCGTATTACCATGAAATAACCTCCAATTGTTCCTGTCCGGCCT
>CAZOQQ010000182.1:0-4780 GCA_964582075.1 uncultured bacterium
ATTTTTCTTACTATTTCCTGAACATCTATATCTATACTGATTCTCCCTTTTCAATTCCGTCATTAGCATGATGGACAATTGCCGCGTCCACCACTCTGTCATTTTCGGGCAGGTTCATCAGTTTAACTCCCATTGTATTCCGACCCATTTCTCTTATCTGTTCAACTGGAAGTCTTATTATCATCCCGAGCGCGGAAATAAGGATTAATTCATCTTCTTCCGAAACCTGCATTATTGAAATGACTTTACCGTTCCTTTTAATATTACGGATATTTATTACTCCACCGCTTCCCCTGTGGGTAAGTCTGTACTCGTCTGTAGAAGTTCTTTTACCATATCCGCCTTCAGTTACGGTAAGCAGACTTCCTGGTTTCTCCATGACAACCATTCCAACAAGACGATCGCCCTTCCTTACATCCACTCCTTTTACTCCCCTGGTATGTCTTCCGGTAGGTCTTATTTCCCGCTCCGAAAATCGATTGGCTTTACCGTTGGAAAGGGCAAGAAATATCCTGCTGCTTCCATTTGTTATTGCAGCCGAAACAAGTTCGGTACTGTCATCCAGCTTGATAGCCCATATCCCGTTTCTTCGCGGATGACTGTAGTTGGAAAGAGCCGTTTTCTTTACGATTCCGTTACTGGTTGACATAAGTATGAATTTATCCTCAGTAAATTCTTTAACACACACATTGGCAACAGGTCTTTCTTCAGGCTCAAGGTCAAGCAAGTTAACTATTGCCTTACCTTTACTTGTTCGACCTGCTTCAGGTATGCGATATACTTTCAGCCAGTAACACCGTCCCTTGTTCGTGAAGAACAGTATGTAACTATGGTTGGATGAAATGAAAATCTGGTCTAAGGCATCTTCTTCCCTGGTTCTGGCTCCCGAAATACCTTTTCCACCGCGGTGCTGACTTTTGTATGTATCGGTTGAAAGCCTTTTTATATAACCTTCTCTTGAAACGGTAATTACCATTTCGTCATCAGGGATGAGATCCTCAATATCTATTTCATCGGGAGCGTAGGGCTCTATTTTTGTCCTTCGGTCCGTTCCGTACTCCTCGGCTACTTCCTTAAGTTCATTTGATACCAGAATCATCCTCTTGGATCTGTCTGCTGTCAGTTCTCTTAATTCCGCGATAACCAGCTTCAATTCCCTGTACTCTTCTTCCAGTTCCTCCCGCTCAAGACCAGTCAGTTTTCTAAGACGCATATCAAGTATAGCCTGTGCCTGTATTTCGGTAAAACCGAACCGATTCATAAGCTCCTGCAAAGCTCTTTCGCTGCTTTCGGATTCTCGTATGACTTTTATAACATCGTCAATCAAATCCTGCGCTTTCAGCAGACCTTCCACTATGTGTTCTCTTGCCTCTGCTTTTTTCAGGTCGAATTTGACTCGCCTCTCGATAACGTCCTGTCTGTGTTCAATGTAATGATCAAGGAAATTACGAAGTGTAAGCCTGAGGGGTTTTCCGTCACATAAAGCAAGACCGTTCGCGCCGAAAGTCTTTGCAAGCCCGGTATGTTTGTACAACTGATTAAGAACTACTTCGGTCAGCGCATCTTTTTTTAACTCAATTACTATACGCATTCCATCTCTGTCGGATTCGTCCCTGAGGTCGGCTATCGATACTATCTTTTTCTGTTTAACAAGTTCGGCGATTGTTTCTATCAGTTTGGTTTTGTTTACCTGATATGGAATCTCTGTAACGATTATGGCTTCTCTGCCCCTATGGGTTTGTTCCGTATTGACCCTTCCGCGAACGCGTATGGATCCTTTTCCGCTTCTGTAATACTCCCGGATACCCTTTATTCCCATGATTATACCGCCGGTTGGGAAATCAGGACCTTTAACAATATCGAAAATCTGCTCGTCAGTGATTTCAGGATCCTCTATGATGCTGCAGCATGCCTGTACTATCTCGCGAAGATTGTGCGGGGGTATATTGGTGGCCATCCCTACGGCTATTCCGGAAGAACCGTTAACAAGAAGATTTGGTATGCCGGACGGAAGAATAGATGGTTCTTTCAGACGATCGTCAAAATTGGGAACCATATCAACGGTTTCTTTATCAATATCCCGAAGCATTTCCTCACCGATTTTTGACATTCTGGCTTCCGTGTACCTGTAAGCCGCCGCAGGGTCACCATCAATAGACCCGAAATTACCCTGTCCATCAACAAGTGGATGAAGAAGTGAAAAGTCCTGCGCCATTCTTACCATCGAATCGTAGACAGCTGAATCACCATGGGGATGGTATTTTCCAAGAACATCACCAACAACTGTGGCAGATTTTCGATATGCGCGTCTGTGAGTGAGTCTTTGTTCGTACATAGAGAACAATATTCTTCTGTGGACCGGTTTAAGGCCGTCCCTTACGTCAGGCAATGCTCTTGAAACTATCACGCTCATGGAATAGTCCATGTATGAGCGTTTCATTTCATCTTCTATATCGATTATATCGACAGTGTCTTTTTGACTGCTGCTCAATCGATCTCCTTCATTATTTTCTATCATAATGAGTCTCTTCCTTTATTCAGGCGGGACATATCAGATATCCAGATTAATAACATCGGCAGCATGATGCTGGATAAATTCCCGTCTTGGCTCAACATCATCACCCATCAGAACTGAAAAGATGTGGCTTGCTTCCATGGTACTTTCAAGTTTAATTTTAAGAAGAACCCGTCTTTCAGGATCCATTGTTGTTGCCCAGAGCTGCTCGGGGTTCATTTCTCCAAGTCCTTTGTACCTCTGAATTGCGATGTTTTTACCGCCAAATTCTTTTACAATACTTTCTCTTTCCTTTTCGTTGTACGCGTATCGCTTTGCGCTACCCTTTTTTATAAGGTACAGGGGTGGTTGAGCTATATAGATGTATCCTCTTTCTATAAGCTCGGTCATATGTCTGTAAAAGAAGGTAAGTAACAGTGTTCTTATGTGAGAACCGTCAACATCCGCATCGGTCATAATGATTATTTTGTGATACCGAAGGTTGTTTATGTCAAAATCTTCCTCTATACCCGTTCCCGCGGCAGTGATTATGGTCCGTATTTCCTGATTCTTGAGTACCCTTGCGAGTTGAGCTTTTTCTACGTTAATTATCTTCCCTCTGAGTGGAAGAATTGCCTGGAAATGCCTGTTACGTCCCTGTTTCGCTGATCCACCGGCTGAATTTCCCTCCACTATGAAGAGCTCCGCCTCTTCCGGATTGTTTACCGAACAATCCGCCAGTTTTCCGGGAAGTGCTGCTGTTTCCAGAGCCGATTTCCTTCTGGTCAGTTCCCTCGCCTTTTTAGCTGCCTGACGAGAGCTGTTGTTAACAATACATTTCTGGATAATCTTTCTTGATATCGACGGATTTTCCTCAAGGAAAACAGATAATCCTTTGCTTACGTGAGAAAGTACTGCTCCCTGAACATTTCTGTTGCCAAGCCTGGTTTTTGTCTGCCCCTCGAATTGCGGTTCACTTATCTTTACGCTGATAACCGCCGCCAGTCCCTCCCTGACATCACTACCGGAGAAGGAATCTCCTTTGCGGTTGAACAGGTTATTCTCCGTAGCATACTCGTTAAGTGTCCTTGTAAGAGCCGATTTCATTCCCGAAAGGTGCGTACCTCCGTCTATGGTATTTATGTTATTAACAAAAGAAAAAATATCCTCCTGGAAATTTTTATTGTATTGCAGCGCAACATCAATGAATATCAAGCCCTCGTCATCAAGTTCGAACTCTCCGGTTATACGTACCGGGTCATGAAGAGTGGCGTTTGCCTCGTTTATGTAGGATACGAACGAACTCAATCCGCCTTCAAAACAGTACTCTTCACGTTTTTCTTCACTTTCGCTTCTTTTATCGATGATGCTTAGTTTCAATTTATCGTTAAGGTATGCAAGCTCACGAATTCTTACCGCGAGAGTTTCAAAATTGAACTGTGATGTTTCGAAAATTTCTTCGTAATCCGGTTTAAATCGTATTTTCGTTCCCTTTTGTGCGGTCTGACCCGCTTTCATCTGTGGCCCTTCCGGTTTTCCTCTTCTGAAACTCTGCCTGTAGATAATACCATCTTTATGAACCTCAACGGTTAACCACTCGGATAATGCGTTTACCACGCTTACCCCGACACCGTGCAGTCCTCCGGATGTCTTGTAGGCCGTATTATCGAATTTTCCTCCGGCATGAAGTGTTGTCATAACAACTTCCAGTGCCGATTTGCCCGTTGTATGCATTTCAACCGGTATTCCCCGTCCATCGTCGTTAACAGAAACGGAACCATCGTCATGGAGAATAACCTCTATATGTGTACAGAATCCTGATTGTGCTTCATCTACACTATTATCAACAACTTCCCATACAAGATGGTGAAGACCTGTTTGTGATGTAGATCCGATATACATGCTTGGTCTTTTCCTTACATGTTCAAGACCCTTCAGTACTTTGATCGAATTGGCATCGTATACTTCGGTATTACCGGTCAAATTTTCACCTTCCATTTTACTATACCTTCACAAGATCAGTAAATAGTTCTTCGTCCCAGAACGAATTCAATTTATCGAGGATATCTTTTTTCCTTATTCTTACTTCCATTGCAGCCGCAGGATGATTAATTCTAAGCAGTAATATCGAGCCTTCGTAACCTGCAGGCACTACGAATTTTGCAAGATCTTCTCCTACAATACTCTTCCAGAGCGTTATAACCTTATTTCTTTTTTCATAATCACCCGGCTTCAATTTCGTCAGTACTTCATCGATTAAAACGTCAATTTTCCTCAAGTCAGAAT
>CAZOQQ010000183.1:0-4767 GCA_964582075.1 uncultured bacterium
GCCTGCGATATACATTGCGAACACACTCCAGAAAGCGTTCCCCCGTAAAGACATCACTGTTATCTGTAAAACTCGTGACAGCGGGCTTTTTAACATGCTCAGGCTTCGCCCCTCGGTTCATTCGTACACCGATCATCCGAAAATGCCTGATGCCCTGGAAAGCGGTTCCTTTCCGGACGGCACTATTCTGGTATATCCCTATACAACTGTTCGAAACGATATGCAGAACATTCTCTGTTGTACATCCTGTGGAATAAGGATGGCTCCACTCAGCGAATCATCACCGTATATCAATCTCAGAATTAAAACTGAAGTGGATTCTTATCCAGTCATTCTTTCTCAGATGTGTTCCGCATTGAAAATAGCATTCGATGATGAATGGAAGCCCGCTATCCCTGACAAAATTGAGAGCGCAACCGAAAAGTTCATGGCTCCCGTATCCGGAAGAATGCTGCCGTATATAGCAACCACATCAACCGCACTGTCAATTCTGGAGAAGAACAGGGTTGAAATACCACTAAGAACCATTGTACTTTCCGGCAGGAACAGCGAATTTGAAAACATGGACAGAGATCTCAAGACCGCTATTATCGCCGACGCTTCCGCCGTCGCAACCGATTCGGATGACTTATGGGGTGACGCATGCGCATGTGGAATACCCGTAGTAGGTCTTGACAGGTCCGGAAGTTTCATTAAATGGACATACATGAAACCCGCATCGGATGAAAGGGAATTCCTTGAAGCATGGGTTAAACTGCTGAGAATAGGGTGGTAGTTTGGGACTGATTGTCAGAACGCCAAACTGGCTCGGGGATATTATCATGTCTCTTCCCGCAGTATCGAAGCTCGCTGCAAAATATCCGGGAATGACTATATGGAGCCATCCCAGGGTTTCGGGATTGATTCCTATATTCTTCCCTCACCTGAAAGTGTTTACCGCGAAAAGAACAGGAAGGAACGAATTCAGCCGTCTGCTTCTTATGACGGATTCATTCAGTTCCGCGTTGCAGGGATACCTTTCGGGGATAAAGGAGCGCATAGGTTACCGGACGGATACCAGAAGCATTCTTCTTACAAAAGCTTTGATGCCACCATCCGACCGCTGCCATCACCATTCCGTCGATTACGAGAACCTGGCGTTGGAGCTGGGAGCATCCCCGGAAGCAGTCATTCCCTCTCCATCTGTTGAGCCGGAGGGAGAGCCGCATGTTGCTGTTTTTTCCGGAGCAAGATTCGGCAGCGCGAAAATATGGCCTCATTTTCCGGAATTTGCCCGGAAATTACAAGAAAATATGGATCTTCCGGTGGTATTTTACGGTTCACACGAAGAAAAGGGGGTTCTGGATGAATTATCTTCGACCGTTTCCGGTTCCATTGTCCGAACCGAATTAACCATTGCAGAACTGGCTTCAAATCTCCTTTCCGCACTACTCGCGGTTGGAAACGACTCGGGGGGAGTACATCTCTCTGCTGTCCTTGGGGTACCTACGGTCACAATATTCGGATCAACCTCGCCTTTGTGGACGGCTCCCCTGGGTGAATTAACTGCAACCGTATATTCGGAGCGTATCTGTTCACCCTGCTTCAAACGTAAATGCCCCTATGGCGGAGTTCCCGAATGTCTTAACGATATTTCAATGGAAGAAGTATCTGCGGTGTGTCTCAGACTTACGAAAAACTCCGGGTTTCAGGAATAATGTCAGGGAAAAGGTACCTTCTTATAGACAGCCACGCACTGCTGTACAGTGGATATTTCGCTATGCTGCGTAACCCGCTCAGGGCAAAGGATGGAACGAACACCAGCGGTCTGTATCACCTGGTGAGAGAGATTATTGATAAGCGGGAATCACAGTCGCCCGATGTAACAGTAGCAGTATTCGATCACCCTTCACCAACTTTTCGATCCGAAATGTACCCTCAATACAAAGCCAACCGTCCCTCAATGCCTGATGAACTTCGCAGGCAGTCCGAATATGCGAGAATTCTCATTCCTGCGCTCGGTATTCCACTTCTCGAGAAGAAGGGAATGGAGGCGGATGACATTATAGCGTGGATTACCCAGGAAGCTGTCTCAAGAGGTGATACTGTAGAAATTCTCTCCTTGGATAAGGATTTACTTCAGCTTGCCGCGCCCGGTGTAAACATCATAAGACCCCGCAGAGGACAGAGGAGGGAAGTAATTGTAGGTGAAAATGATGTCAAAGGTATCATGGGAGTACGCGCTGATCAGGTTGCCGATTATCTAGCTCTTATCGGAGATTCATCCGACAATATTCCAGGTGCGAAAGGTATAGGCCCCAGGACAGCTCAAAGATTACTGAATGAATTCCACAGCATAGGTAACATTTACGAATCCATTATTGACGTGAAACCTGAATCTGTGCGTAATAAACTCTTGATAAGCAAGGATATGGTCAATCTCAGCAGAAGACTGATATCACTTGTACCGGCCCGGGAAATGGATATCTCCATTGATGACCTTTCCGCACAGGTCAAGGATGTACAGCTTGCCTCTGAACTCCTTGACTCTCTTGGAATGCGAAGCATTCTTGACAAATTGAATTTAAATCCTTCAGTTGACCTTTTCAGCGCAATCGAAAGTGATTCATCCTCCGAATGGTGTTCAACGACCATAATTGACTCCATGGAGGATTTGGAAAGATTTGGAGTCACCGAACGCGATAATAACTTACTGGCACTTTCTACCGAGACAATATCGAAGCGTCCGTTTCGGGCAATTCCCGTGGGCATTTCCATTACCGGTTCGGAAGATGCTGCTGTATACATTCCGCTTTCGGGACCCGATGCTCTTATCGCTGAAGAAGTAGTTCCTGTAATCGGAAGAATTCTGAAGAACAGCAGGATAGTTGCTCATGACGGCAAGTACGATATACATATTCTAGAGTCCATGGGCCTGAAAATTCAAGGGTTGAGTGGTGATCCGATGATAGCGGATTATCTTCTCAGACCTGAAATCGGATCACACTCGCTTCAGGCTCTATCTTCCAGATGGCTGGGCAGAACGATGAGTGAGTACAAAGATGTTCCCGGCAAAACTGAAACCCTGCGGGATGTTGATACGGAAAAGGTCGCGGAATCCTGCTGTCGCGATACGGCCGCAACGCTCAAACTAAGCAGGATTCTGAGAAAAGAACTGGAAAAGGATGAAAGGCTTCTTGACATTTATGACTCACTGGAACTGCCGCTTGTCAGAGTAATCTCGGATATGGAAAGGCGTGGAATCGGACTCGATATTGATTCTCTGCATCAACTTGAAACCGGGTTTTCCCGGACAATAAGAGAGCTTGAGGAAAAGGCAGGGAAAACCGCAGGTTTTCGGATAAATTTGAACAGCCCTGCGCAGGTTTCCGAAACACTTTTCGGAAAGCTTGGACTTACTCCGACAGGTAAAACCGGAACCGGAGCCAATTCATCAAGCATCGATGTTCTGGAAAAACTCCGGGGTAAACATGAGTTCGTGGATACGGTTATTGAACACAGGGAACTTTCCAAACTGCTTAACACTTATATAAAAAAACTTCCGGAATATGTGTGTAGCGAAGATGGCCTCATCCATACAACTTTCAGCCAGGTAGTTACCGCTACCGGAAGATTGAGTTCCCAGAGCCCTAACCTCCAGAATATCCCGGTAAGAACGAGGAGAGGACGCGAGGTAAGAAAATGCTTCATACCTGGAAATAAGGAAAATGTCTTTATCACGGCGGACTATTCGCAAATTGAACTGCGTATACTGGCACACTTCGCCGGACCGGGGAATCTTCAAAGATCTTTCGAAGAGAACATAGACATTCACAGTTCCACCGCGAAGGCACTATTCGGCGACAATTCACCGGAACACAGAAGGAAGGCCAAGGAAGTGAATTTTTCCATTTTGTACGGTATCAGCGCCTGGGGACTGAGCAACAGGCTGAACGTAAGCAGAGGTGAAGCCGCTGGAATAATAGCCAGGTATCTTGAAACCTACCCTGAACTGGAATCTTTCTTCAGCGGATGCGTTGAATACGCGGAGAAGAACGAAGAAACAAGAACAATTCTCGGCAGAAGACGAGAGTTCAAAGGCTTCAGGCTCGCGAAGGGATCAAGAAGAAGTTCTATGGAACGCATGATCATAAATACAACAGTGCAGGGATCCGCCGCCGATATAATTAAGATAGCGATGCTGAATGTTGACGGCAGACTTCGGGATATTCCGGGTACAGGTCTTGTTCTCCAGGTGCACGATGAACTTGTTGCCGTTGCTCCTGCGAACTCCGCCGAAGAGGTTTCCGAAATTATCAAGGCTGAAATGGAATCCGCGTTCGAACTGAATGTTCCGCTTCTTGTCGATACAGGCTACGGAAGAAACTGGATGGAGGCCCAGCACTAATGCGTATTACGGGAGAAATCCTGCTATTTCTCATTTTCATCCTCTCATGCGGTAAAGAGATTTCGAATGATGTTTCAGACATGAACGTTCTGCTGATAATCATAGATACACTGAGGGCCGACCATCTTGGATACTGGGGGTACGAAAGGAATACCACACCCACACTGGACAGCCTTGCCGAATCGGGTACCTCATATATGGTGATGCAGGGACAAAGCTCCTGGACACTTCCTTCAACCGCCTCAATGCTTACAGGATTATCGCCCAGGGAACATCACGCGGGGATGTACAACAATAACCTCTATGGACTGGCATCTTCCATCCCGAATCTTCAGACAATTCTTCATTCGAACGGATGGAAAACCTGCGGCATATTCAAT
>CAZOQQ010000184.1:0-4752 GCA_964582075.1 uncultured bacterium
CAAGTAAATGGAATTCCTGACCGTGACATCAAACCCGGAAATGGTGTAATTCAATTGAAGCTTTTTCTTTCAGCTGTTCTACCGCTTCTGCTTGTGCCTTTTTCTTCGGCACGAGCCGACGAAGCCAAAGCGCTGAACAGGTTGATGAACATTGCCGCAGCTCTTCAGGACATAGGGGATGAGATGGTAGGAGAACCGGTTACCGGAACCGTTGCTCGTGGTGACACAACGAGTCTGCAGCTTACATTCAGCAACGAGTACATGTACAGTGTTTACGTCTGGTCCGATTCCTATTTTAATACTTTTGAATTCTGGCTTACCGATTCCGGAGGAGATATTCAAAGCATTACCAAAGGTGATTACGCCTCACTGGTTGCTATTCCGGATACAACCGGTAACTGGACCCTTTCCATACTACTATTTGAGGGAGCGTTCAGTGACTCCGCTTCCTACGCTGCTGCCGTGTTCAGGATCAAACGATACATCTGACACATACTCAACCCTTCCGGGTATCATGCGTGATATTCATTCTGGTGTTTGACATTTTCTTATAGTGGTATTAGTGTACCAGTATACCATATTCAGAAAGGAAGTCTTCAATCAAATGTTCAGAATTTCCGAAGCGGCTTCGATTGCCATGCATGCTTTGATTCTTCTTGCCGGGAGATCAGGTGAACCACTCAGCAACAATCGTATTGCAGAAACTTTCAATATCAGCGCGAATCACTCATCCAAGGTTATGCAAAGGCTGATGAAAAGCGGATTCGTCAAGGCACTGAGAGGGCCGGGAGGAGGATATACTCTGGCTGTTGATCCCGAAAAAGTATCGCTTCTTGATATTTACAGGGCGATCGATGGTGAGCCTGATGTCTCACACTGCCTTTTTGGCGGATGGAAACATTGCTCTCTTGATACATGTCTGTTCACGGATCTGCTGTTGGATGCGGACAAGCTTATCCGGAAACATCTTGGTCAGGTAACTCTTGCGAATTATCTGGCTGACAATTCAGGTATAATGAAAATTAAACAGATCGCGAAGCACAATGAGAATACAACGGTACAACGGAATCTGTAATTATCCGGAACAGTTCCCGGAAAAATGCTAAGGAGAAAATCATGAGTATGTTCTGCTATCAGTGCCAGGAAACGCTTGGCAACAAGGGCTGCACGGTAAACGGAATCTGCGGAAAGAAAGGTGACACGGCAATTCTGCAGGATCTTCTTATATACACCGTTAAAGGAATCAGCGTAGTTGCCGAGAAAGCCGGCAGAGTTGACAGAGAAACCGGTCATTTTGTCACGAAAGCCCTTTTCACAACCATCACGAACGTCAATTTTGATAATGACAGCCTTGTCGACATCATCAGACAGGGGTTGACTCTGCGGGACGGCATTAAGGAAAGATACGGCATATCCGGAAATCTGCATGATTCCGCGGTATGGAACGCTGAAACAAAAGAGGATTTCCTGAAAAAAGCCGAAACCGTTGGAGTTCTTTCAACGGAGAACGAGGATGTCCGTTCACTGCGTGAACTTCTCGTCTACGGTCTTAAAGGAGTCGCTGCCTACGCCGATCACGCAATGGTACTTGGCGTGGAAGACCAATCCATTTTTGATTACATAATCGAAGGGATGGCTTCAACAACCAAGGAATTAAGTGTTGATGAAATGGTCGATAAAGTTATGAAGGCCGGTGAAATCGCTGTTACCGCGATGTCCGTTCTGGACAGAGCGAACACGGATACTTACGGTAACCCGGAAATCACGGAAGTCAATATCGGCGTGAGAAACAATCCCGGGATACTTATCTCCGGACATGACCTCAAGGATATGGAAGAACTTCTGAAGCAGACCGAAGGAAGCGGTGTGGACGTATACACTCACGGAGAAATGCTTCCGGCAAATTACTATCCGGCTTTTAAAAAATACGATCATTTCGTCGGGAATTACGGCAACTCCTGGTGGCTGCAGGACAGGGAATTCGTTTCCTTCAATGGGCCTGTAGTTATGACAACCAACTGCCTTGTTCCTCCCAGGGAATCGTACAAGGATCGCGTCTTTACCACCAGTAATGTATCTTTCCCGGGTGTAAAGCACATCGGCGACAGATCTGAAAACAGCGAAAAGGATTTTTCCGAAGTAATCGCCATGGCGAAGACTCTGCCCGCGCCAACAGAAATAGAAACGGGCAAAATCGTTGGTGGATTTGCCCATGAACAGGTATTCGCCCTCGCCGACAAGGTAATTGACGCCGTCAAATCCGGTGCTATCAGAAAGTTTGTTGTCATGGCGGGTTGCGATGGCCGCCAGAAGGGCAGAAGTTACTACACTGATTTTGCCGAGGCGCTTCCCGAAGATACGGTGATACTTACGGCCGGTTGCGCGAAATATCGTTACAACAAACTGAACCTGGGAGACATCGGCGGCATTCCACGTGTTCTTGACGCGGGACAGTGCAACGACAGTTACTCCCTTGTTCTGATCGCCCTGAAGCTGAAGGAGATATTCGGCCTGGATGACATAAACGAACTGCCAATAGTTTACAATATTGCATGGTACGAACAGAAAGCGGTTACGGTGCTGCTTGCTCTACTTTACCTCGGCGTAAAGAACATTCATCTCGGACCCACACTTCCCGCGTTCCTTTCGCCGGCGGTTGTAGACGTTCTTGTTGAAAAGTTCAGTATCGGTGGAATCACCAATGTTGAAGATGATATCAGAACCATGATCGGATAATTCGTACGGTTCACAGGTCACAGTTCACTCCGGCTGTGACCTGTGTTTTTATTCACCTCTTTCTGGCATACGTGATTCCAGAAACTCCGAAGCCTCTCTCCGGGGAAGTATCTCAAGATCTGCGTTAGAATCCTTTTTTCCCCTGAGGATTATTCTTTCAGCGGGTCTGCCGGAAGAACCGACAGGTTGTATCTCCAGAGGATTAATACCGAAAGCCCTGCAACCAAGCATGATTTCAGGAAGACTCGACGGTTTATGAACCATCAGAAACTCACCACCGGAAACCAGTACATGCGCGGCTCCCCGTATGAACTGATGCAGAAGAAGATCTGATCCTGTCCGCGACCTGTCTCTTGCAATGTCCGGACTGTTCCTTGCGGAATCCGATATTTCGTATGGAGGATTCAGAATTACGGCATCCGCGATACCTTCAGAAAAAGCAAGTGATACGGTCTCGACACTGCAGCATACCGCGCTTACATCCGGAGGAATATCCTGCAGTTCTCCTGAATCCAGAAGAAGTCGCAGCGCATCGAATCGAACATCGATGCCGATCCACCTGCACCCCGGGTTCAGGGTTGAACAGTAAACCAATCCTCCTCCGCTGCCGCATCCCAGATCAACGATAACCGAACCGGGTGAGATACGCAGAGAAGAGGCAAGAAGAAGAGTGTCGGTTGTTACCGGAGCTCCAGTATCCTGATAGACCGTAACATCCCCGGGAAGAACTACCCGTGTTGCATTCTTCACCCGTCACCGTTTATCTGTATGTCACCTTCGCGACACCCCAGGTGTAGAATTTACCCGTGTAGTCGTCCGGTCTGTAATCGTACCAGCGCTTTATAGTCCATAATCCATACGTGTTCTCTACCATTACGAACATGACTCTACCCTTTGCCGGGCTGTCCCATCCACAGTAGCCGGATCCCGCGCCAACGATTTCATAATCCCTCCATATCTCGGCGGAATCGACGGGAGCGACCGGATCAGGAAGGTTTGAAACTACGTTCATGGTTACGGAAATAAGGCTGTCATCCGGTAGTCCAGAACTCTGAACCGCGTTGAACAGGTTCATAATCGTGTTCTGTTCGACTTCGTAATTCCAGTTGCTGAAATCCCAGGACACACTGAATTCCGTTGTATCTGCTCCATCGGCTATGAACATGTAGGATGAGTCACAACAGGCCATCGTCATGGCTACAGATCTTCCTTCCATGGAGTTCTTAAAGTTGACAACAACTGTCGACGGGGCATAGGGCTGCTGCCAGGGAATTTCTTCTCCGGGATCGGGATCGGCCGGATTTCTTGGATCGAAAAAAGAACATGAAATCAAAAGAACCGTAACAGAGAGTATGAATATGAGATGCTTTCTCATTTAGTACCCCTTTGATCAAAACTGGTAATTAAGGCCGACTGAAGCTATCCAGTAACTCTGTCGCTCACTTCTTGAATAGAAAGAGCGGGTTAAATTCAGAGACAGTGTACCATTGTTCAGATTCATTCTGGTTCTGAGACCAACGTGATGTATCTGACTGACCTGTGAAGGAATACTTTGAGCCAGGTAATTTCTCTTCTGGTATTCCCAGGCATAACTCGGTGTCAAACCAATGTTCCCACTCAGATGGAAACCAAGATTCACTTTGATGGTATTACCGATAACTTCCTCAGATCTCTGAAAAATGGCGTTTTCGTAACTGCCCTGATCCTGAAAACGAAAACCATGAGTCAAACCCAGGACAGTGCTGTCCCGGGAAACTCTCTGAAAAGAACTCTGTGTATTTATTCTTCTGAACAGCAGGTCGGATCCCGACGAGGCATAATCGGGAAAAATAAGTGTCGTGTAATCAGCACTTATCTGAATCGATTCCCGGAGTGTCCAGTCACCTCCTGCATCGTACATGAAACCGGGTTCAAAACTGTACGTTGAAGATTTCTTGCTGTTACCCGATTGCTCAGGCATAATGTAAATGATCTCCCTGTTCTGACCCTGAATTGTTACGTCGAGCATAATTCTGC
>CAZOQQ010000185.1:0-4739 GCA_964582075.1 uncultured bacterium
TGTTAAATCCTTCATCCGTGCGGATAAGCGCGAAAGCATCGAACTCGATGGAATACACTGCTGCGAGCTGTCCAATAGGATCAATAAGTAACTGCATGGAATCGGTCTGGATCTCTATATTCCTTAGAGGTGATGTAGTTAATGTCCTTGGAACGGAATACTCTTCCGGTACTTCCATGGAATCAGGTATTGAGATATCCCCCAGTGATATAAGGGCATTCGATGGAAGAGTATCCGTCAACACAGAATCCCGAACCGTAAGGGTATCACGAACCAGTACGGTATCATGTGGCGGGTGGTAGTTCAGCGAGTCGATCGTATTAGCAACTTGTGTATCGGTATGCGCGACTTCTATTTCAACCGGAGCTTCGGCAGGCGCAACAAATATGTCCAGCGGATCGATAATAAGAAATGCCGCTATAACAAGTACCATGGCGATTATGGAAATGAGTAATAAGGATGGTTTCGAGAACAATCCCGGTTTTGCTGCTCTGGGGGTTTCCGATCTGGGAGTGTATCTCGGTTCCTGATAACTTCTTTTTTCCGTTTCATGTGTTCCGGAATCAGGTATTGAGTCGAGAGGTCGATCGATTCCTTTTCCTTCAGATGCGCACTTTTCACAAACATGAAGATTCCTGTTGTAACACTCGGAGCATGTCAATTTCCCACAAGTCCGGCATGGAATCAGTTTGTGTTCGGCCGTAGGTGTTCTGCCGCAGATATGGCATCGCTTGACAGTCAGCATTTCCTCGGCAGCCGAAGTGATGATCAGAGAATCATCGTCAGCTTCGTCAAAATTCCTGTGAGAAGAGACTTCTTCCTTTTCGGGACTTTGATTGTCTGGAACAGCATCATCAATTCTGTTATCAGAATTAACTGTTTGGGTTATACCTTCTTCGGGCAGGTTATAGTTCTGCGCATCGTCCAGTAAAGATTCATCTTCACCGTCTGCTCCCGCAGCTTCGTTGTCAGGGTTGCTGTTATGGTAATGTCTTGGAAGGAGATCAACGAAAGGGTACATTCTATCCTGAAGTATTCTGGCCTGCTCCATTTCTACGCCTTCATTGAGAATACTCGGGGAGTTATCTACCTTCTCCCTTGCCTCTTCGCCGGACATTCCAAGTTCGCTTACAAGGAGATTAATTACTTTTTTCTTTTCCTCTTCCCTGCTGAGCCTTACAAGAAGGAGGTCGACCAGCCTTTTGTGGTTCAATTCAACCTCGTTTTTCATTGAGGGCAAGCGAGAACTGTCTATGCAGTCTTCGCATAACGATACGACTGGCTTTCCTGAGAGTTTCAAAAACTCCCGTACCGTCGGTAGCAACCGATTCGATGCAGGGAACCCTTTCAAGACCAAGCCGTTTTCTTATCACATCTGTCGGAAGAATATTGGGAAGATCTCTTTTATTGCTCTGGAGTACGAGACTCAGCCCCTTTCGTTTCGTGTTTCTAAGGTTATCCTTGAGATCACGCATGCTTGCTATGTTCGCATCCATTCTGGCTTTCTGGGAATCGGCGACAAAAATAATGCCGTCAACACCCTGAAGAATAAGTTGACGACTGTCGGTATACATTGCCTGCCCCGGCACACTGTAGAGATGAAGTCTGACCTTGAAACCGTAAATCGTACCTGTGTTAATGGGAAGAAAATCAAAAAACAGGGTTCGGTCGTTTCCTGTTGCGAGAGAAATAAGTTTGCCCCGATCACTTGAAGGTATCTGGCTGTGAATGAACTTGACGTTCGTTGTCTTTCCGGAAAGTCCCGGCCCCGCATAAACAAGTTTGCAATCTATTTCCCGAGAACTGTAACTAACTGTTGCCATTCGTAGCTTCCCCGTTTCCTGAATCTTTTTCGTCTTTCTGTATGTCTGATATATCTTCTTTCATTCCTTTTCTGAACATATGGAGTGCCTGACCAACGGATCTGGCCAGATCCGGAATTCTTTTTGCTCCGAAAAGGAGTAAAAGAGCAACAACAATAAGTATGATTTCACCAGTACCTGGACGAAACATAATATCATCTCCTGACTACAGTACTTCTATCAGAACCAGCGGTAAAGATAACCTACAAACATCAATCCCGCAAAACTCATCAGATTCAGCCTTAAAGCAATCTCTTCAAGAGCAAACCTGAAGACGATTAAATCAAAGCCAATCGGCCCCACTGACAAATCAAGAGAACCAGCAAAAAAAGACCGCAAAGCCGTGGAGGATTCCGGAAGTATCGCCGCAATAGCCTGACCGAATATCGTACCTGTCATCATTCCAAAAAACGATATGGTAATCCAGAATGCAGTAGAACGATTATGAAGCAATTCTCCTCCTGTAATTGGAATCTATTGCAGTACTCACCCTGAATCAACCCCCGAAGCTTCAATCCGGGGAAACCCTCTTCTTAATAAGATAATAGCAACAATACCGGTAATTGTTCCAGAAAGTAAACTCCATAATACAACGGGCGTTAAAATCTTTTCCACAGGCAGTCCGGGAAGCAACAGGGATGCAACTGTCAATTGGATTGATAAACTCCCCAAACTTCCGGAAACGGACATTCCCGTAACGGAAAATACTTTCCTTACTCCTCCCATCACCACTGCTGATGCCATTCCACCGGTTAATGAAAGAAGGAAAGTGGGTGTTGCAATTGTTCCTATAAACAGAGCGGCTCCCGTCGATCTGAGTATGTTTACCCTAAGACCGGTCCAGAAGCCGTATTTTGCTATTGCCGCTACAGTTATTACGTTGGCCAGACCCAGTTTAATGAATGGCAGCGGTCTTGGAATTGAATTTTCAATGATACCCGCCCCGGTTGCCAGAAGTACAAGAAGTACTTCAACTCTCAGGGAACCTTCATCTTTCGCGGGATGATTACGCATTAACCGCCTCTTCAAGAAGCGATTCAATTCGGGAAAACAGTTCTTTTGCGTTGAAATGCTGCTTTGCCCTTTCCAACGCGCCTCTTGAGAGTTTCGCGTGAATTGAAGGATCATCCATTTTTCTTACTGCATCCGCAAGCGACAATGGATCACCGGGAGGAACAATAAGTCCGGTTTCATTATCCAGGTTAACCCATGAGACTCCCGTTGGAAGCGATGTGCTTATCACCGGAATGCCACAAGCCATTGCCTCCGTCTGAACCATGCCGAATGCCTCGCTTCTAAGCGTGGACGGTAACACAAGACATCTTGCACGTTGATAGAGTCCCACCAGTTCCGAATCGGAGGGATCCTTTACAATCTTAACATTAAGGTTATCCATCTGAATTCTTTTACGCACGGTATTTTCAAGCGGACCGCCTCCCGCCATCAGCAGTTGCTTACCAGGAAACTCTTTCCACGCGTTCAACAGTACTTCGATACCTTTGTACTTTCGAAACCTGCCCGCAAATAAAACGTAATTGCCATTTCCGGTAGTTTCGGATGGCTTGAATACATCCGGATCCGAACCGATTGGAACAACTTCAGTGTTTGTCAGTTCTGAAAGATACTTTGAATTTTTCCGGTAAACCGGAGATGTGGCTATAACTTTTCCAGCTCCGGTAAGAAATTTCCTGAGAAAAGGACCGTATACCGGAAGAAAAACAGCCTGCCTGACTATATCGCTGTGATATGTTACGACGTAGGGAATATCCCGTCCGGAAAGAAGCCACGAAATAACGGCTATGGGAAGCGGAGTATGGAAATGCACGATATCGGCAGGAATTGTTTTCAGGATTTTTCGAAGTCGCAGGGATATGGGATTCGAGAGTATTCGAAAGATGTATGGATACCTGGTTATACTGAAGCCCGAAACATTCCCCTGGGGCCCTCCCGCCGCATTGCCTGCCACAAGAACGTTAACATCGTGTCCCCTTCCGGCAAGGTACTTCGACAGATCGTGGACGTACCTCTCGATTCCACCTCGCTTGAAAGGATGAACATCTTTGTAAATCTGAAGAATCCTCATATTCCAAATTCTCCATAAACATTCAGAACCTGTTCAGCCATCCGTTCGTTTGTGAAACCGGAAGCAAAATCAATAAGCGCTTCCGGATTTTGACTTGATTCAAGGGTATCAAGTATGGCCTGTGAGATGGAGTCGGCATCGAAGCCCCCGGCAAACGTTGATATTTCCGAGTAAATCTCCTTCAGCACAGGTGCGGGAGTCAACACCGAGGGAACACCTGCCGAAGCCGCTTCCAGCGGAGGCAGACCGAAACCTTCGTACAACGAAGGATAAACCAGCAATTCTGCACCGGCTACGCACTCCTTCAAGGTTTTTTCGTTCAGCTCCCCGGTTAGAATAACGCGTTCCGTATTGAGAAGTTTATTTCTTAGTGATTTCAAACCCCAACCCCACCTTCCGGCAATTACCAGGCGCATATCGGGATGGATCCGGCTTACGGTTCTCCACGAATCAATCAGTGCCGACAGATTCTTTCTCGGTTCGATTGTTCCGGCAAACACGATATACTCCCCAGTAATTGAAAAATGACTTCTGAATTCCGATGGATCAAGAAGGAAGGAATCCGTTGAAAGGTAAACCCGCCTTATCCGGTTACCTTCAATTCCAAGAAGTTCACGCGCCTCAGCTGCGGTAAATTCACTGTCAACCATAACGACATCCGCTCTTCGTGCTGCTTTCTTAAAATTGAGTCGATAGTAGAGTGATTTCAGTAACGGAAACCATGAGGGGTTCCGGATGAACGCCAGATCATGAAGTGTAACCGCCAGGGGTACATCTCGAGGAGCTTTACCGGT
>CAZOQQ010000186.1:0-4719 GCA_964582075.1 uncultured bacterium
GAACGCGAGATATATCTCCAGCAAGAATGAATACACCAAAAGCACACAGCACATTCAACAGGAGGTTGAAGGCATGATATCCTCCCGGTTCGAATCCCCACAACTGATAATCAACCATAATTGACAAAACGGCTAAAGGTCGAAGATATCCTCCTGAAACCTCATTCCAGCTGTAGAAGCAGTCTCCCTCCGCCATTTGTCCGATAAACACATAATCATCCGATATGAACCAGGAATCGATCGTATTCATGTAGACGATCAGAGATATGATACAAATTGCAGCAAAAAAGATGATATTCGATTCGAAAAGGAATTTCTTCATTACAGCAGATCATCTCCTGACCGGATAATATTATGCATCACACCAAGGATAGTATCAAACTATACAGGATTGCAAGTGATGCCTCCTGGCGCTCTCGAAAGCATGCAATCCACACATGGAAACGCGGAGTACATGTACGCCTGGATAATATCCGGCGAAGCCGGTTCCAGTAACAATCACAACAGGTATTATGATGAATCGAAGCGGGCTCCAGACGAATGTGTCGCCGGAGTATGCCCATATTTCTCCCCGATTGTTACATTGAAACTGTATATGGCGCATTTCACTTTAGCTGCCTGCGAACAGTATGCCGTTGCTGAAAATAACCTGACTGGTTTGCACCGTGATTTTCCAGGAACTATTTGCCATCACTGCAAGTGCCAAGCATATTGACTGGAGGAATCATGGAATGCTGCGATTCCTTGCACGGTGGATCATGAGCGATACGTTTTCGTTGGCGTTGTTCGTGGTTAAGCGTGTTTCGGGATGCAGTCTGCTCCATACTCTGAATACTTCATCCGCGAAAGCCTGACCCACTGCATCCACGCCGAGAAAGTCAAATATCACATGTTTGAAATCATCCAGGCCCGAAACAAGCCTTCTTGCCTGAGAGCGGGAAACGTAACTGGTTTCATCCTCGTAGAGTTTGATCAGTACTTCGGTATTTGAGAAGCTGTATGTATCGTCTGTATGTTTTCTGAATATATCCTCAAGATTTCTGGAGGATTCGATACCTATGGAGAAAAATACCCTGGTTCCTCTGGTATATTTCGCTTCACGCAAGAATATGTCATCCACCAGATTGTCGTAAACAAGTTTCTTTGTCTCGCTCTTGATGGTGAGAATATCAGCTGCTCTGGATGTGAAGAATATTCCCTCCCCACTGTGCTTTGCTGGATTCGTGGTCTGTTTGCCCTTCAGGATGTCGTTTACGGCATCGATTATCCTCTCAAGAGAGTTCTTTTCCATGATGTTCCTGTATATACCTATTCCCCAGTCCCTGACTTCGAAACAGACATTGGTTTTTCTTCTCTCCATCTCGATTTTTATTGTTTCAGATCCGGAATGTTCAATGGCGTTATTCAGCATTTCAGTGAAAGAGTAGTTAAGTATCCGGTGAACATTCTCAGGAAGGTTCTTTGCTATCCCGGTTCTTTTTTCAATGTCGGAAAAAACCAAATCCTCCTGCAGCCCTGAATTATTGAGAATTCTTCTAATGCTGGTCGTCGATTCAATCTCATTTCTGACAAGCCTTTCAACCGCTGGTATGTATTTAGCCCTGCCGGCCTTCCCTATAAGAGTGAGAACACCCTCCTCTCTGAGTTTCCTGAAGAATCTGTTCACGTAGGCACGAGAAAAACCGGTTTCTCTGACAATGTCTGCAGATCGGACTTCTCCCTCCTCTTTGAGCTTTGTCAGAATGAGATATTTAACATCCATTATGTACTCCTCACAGTTTACAACTATTCTATAATATCGAAAATCAAGTTGTCAACATATTGGATACAGGTACACAGCTAATTTCGATTTCCATACTGATAAGTCTTCCCGTCAATCTCCCGTTCATCCTGAACGGGTAACACGTGGATGAGGCAACCACCTGCCACTGGTAATATTTGGTGAGGCAATGCGTACCGGAGGCAGAACCGGTCAACCTGGTGAACAGGCTTCCGGTGTGAGAGATCAGCATCCTGAGCGTCCGGCGATGGAATCGTTCAGGCGTAACTATCAGCTGAACTGCCGGTGTCGGTCAAGTCTGAACAGTGCTGGCGCTCTCTTCGAACAGTGCGTTATAACTCTTTTCAAGAGCTTTCAACCTTTTTTTGGACAGGTCTCCCAGTTCCTTTATCGCTTGTCCTATTCTCATTCGGCTGATATCACTTCCCAGTATCTCCATCGTGTCAAAAAGAGGGGTTGAAACGGTCTTTCCGCTGATTGCCACGTAAAGAGGCAGAGTTAGATCCTTCATTTTAATGTTCAGCTTTTCCGAAAGCTCTTTGAAGATTGCGTAAATATTCTCTTTGCTGAAGTTCTGCAGCTTTTCGAGTTTCCAGAGAAGCATCTGGAAGATTTCACCGGTTCGGGTTTCGTCCATGTTTTTTAGAACCAGTTCCGTCCTGGAGAGGGAGATGCTTTTATTGAAAAAATGGTTCGTCATGTCTCCCCAGTCGGAAAGACAGGTCATCCTGCCCTTGCAGATGTCGAGGATTTTTGTAAAGTGTTCCTTGTTAAGTCCCCATTCGACAAGCCTGTCGTAAAGCTCATCGGTTGAGAAGTCTTCTCTGATATACCTGCCGTTAAGCCACAGAAGTTTGTCGAGATCGAAAACCGGGCCGCCGAGACTGATATCCTCGAGGCTGAAATTGTCTATCATTTCCTGAAGGGTAAATTTCTCCCTGTCATCCGAAAGATGCCAGCCCATCATTCCAATGAAATTAAGCAGGGCTTCAGGCAGAATGCCTGTCTTTCTGTACCAGTCGATTGATACCGGGTTCTTTCGTTTTGAAAGTTTACTTTTATCCTTGTTGCGCAGAAGTGGAAGATGACAGAATACGGGGGGGGTCCACCCGAAATATTCGTATAGAAGAACGTGCTTCGGTACGGAATTGATCCACTCCTCTCCCCGGATGATATGAGAAATCTTCATAAGGTGATCGTCCACCACAACCGCGAGATGATACGTTGGAAAGCCATCGTTCTTCATAATCACCTGGTCGTCTATGGAAGCCCAGTCCTTCTCTATCTTTCCCCTGAGCAGATCATCGAAAACACACTTGCCCTCAAGCGGAACCTTCATTCTAATGGTGTGTTCCTCTCCGGCCTCAATTCGCCGGGAGGCCTCCTCCGGAGATATGCTTCGGCATTTTCTGTCGTAACCGCTCGACGCTCCGGCTTTCTGTCTTTCCTTCCGGACGCTCGCGAGTCGTTCCCTGGAGCAGAAACAGGGGTAAGCATGTCCTTCTTCTACAAGCCTGTTTATGTACTTACGGTAGATTTCAAGTCTTTCACTTTGCCTGTACGGTCCGTACTGTCCGCCGATTCCCGGTCCTTCGTCCCAGTTTAAACCGAGCCACTTCAGAGAATTGATTATTGCCTTTTCGGATTCCGGAGTGGATCGTTCCCTGTCTGTATCTTCGATTCGCAGCACAAAAGAGCCTTTGTTCTTTTTTGCCCAGACGTATCCAAAAAGAGCCTGGTAAGCTGTTCCCACATGCGGGGCTCCGGTAGGTGACGGAGCAAGTCTGGTTCTTATTTCGCTGTTTGTCATGCAACCTCTCATTTTTATGATGATACTTTACCTTAAATATAAACATCAAGTCGTAACGTGCAGCAACCGAAGCGATAGCGAACTGAAGAAACGGTGTTATTGACTGAGATAAATCAATTTGTAAATTCTCACTTGTACGAACACCATCTATTGTGATATTGTTACTGCTGATTAAATTTGAAGTATCTTCCAAAGGTTTTCGTATTTGAAAGTATGGAGGAAAATGAAACTCGAAGAATTTCAGGCCAAAAGACTGTTCAGGGATTTTGATATTCCCGCGCCTGACGGAACGATGGTAACCACGGCAGAGGAAGCCAGAACCGCAGCCGAAAAGATAGGATGTCCAGTAGTAGTAAAAGCACAGGTCCAGGCCGGAGGTAGGGGCAAAGCGGGAGGAGTAAAAGTTGCCGGAACACCCTCCGAGGTCTATACGGTCGCGGAATCAATTCTCGGTATGGACATAAAAGGGTACAGGGTTGAAAGGTTGCTTGTGGATCCGGCGGTATCTATTGCCGGTGAATACTATGTGGGCATTACTATTGACAGAAGAAAGAAACTGCCGGTAATTATGGTTTCCGCATCGGGGGGGATGGAAATTGAAAAAGTGGCAGCTGAAACCCCGGAGCTGATTTACTTTCAGGATATTAACCCCGAGAGGGGGCTTCGTCCGTTCGAAGCCAAAAAGCTTGCTTTCCGGTTGTTTCAGGAAAAAGGAAAAGCCCTTGGAGCCGCTTCGATAATGGTAAAGCTCTGGGATTGTTTTCAGAATGTGGATGCTTCTCTCGTCGAGATAAACCCTCTTGCCGAACTTGACGATGGTTCGATTATCGCTCTTGACGCCAAGATAGTCCTGGATGATAACGCGATATTCAAACATCCGGTAATGGAAGAGCTTCGCCTTCCGACTCCAACCGAGAAAAAGGAGCTTGACGCGAAGAGTCATGGACTAAGCTATGTGCAGCTTGAGGGAGAGATAGGCTGCATGGTGAACGGTGCGGGTCTGGCGATGGCAACAATGGACGTGATCAAGCACCTTGGAGGAACCCCGGCGAACTTTCTTGACATAGGCGGAAGCTCAAACCCGCAGAAAGTTGTACATGCCATGGAGCTTCTTGTTCTGGATGATAAT
>CAZOQQ010000187.1:0-4699 GCA_964582075.1 uncultured bacterium
CCGGAGGTGCTGGTTATTTTAGTCGCTGTGGAAAAACCGGGCTTCATTATAAGTTCCAGCACTTCTCTATCGGTCATTTGGTTCAACTCATTCTTTGAACAGAACTTTTTTTCCCTGGCTGTTGCTTTTATTCGATCCGGATTGATGCCCTTACCGTCGTCAGACACTTCTATGACTACATGATTGCTTTCGTGATAAGCCTCAAGTATCAACTTTCCAAAAGCAGACTTGCCAAGTGCCTTTCGTTCTCGGACAGTCTCGATTCCATGATCAACAGAATTGCGAATGATATGAATAAGCGGATCTGATATTTGTTCAATAATCATTTTATCCAGTTCGGTTTCTTCGCCCCTGATCTCCAGATTTACATCCTTTTCTGTATTGTAAACCAGATCCCGTACAAGCCTGGGATAACGATTAAAGAGTCGGGATATAGGCAGCATTCTGATTTTCATCACGTCTTCCTGTAACTTACTGGCGACCCTTCCCAGAGAGACGTTTGCTTCGCTGAGTCTGAAAGCAAGACTTTTGATCTTTTTTACTTCACCCTTTTTCATTTTATAGCTTTCCTTCAGATATTGCTGCAACTGTCTTAATTCGTTGTGAAGCTGTGAAAACCATGCACGGCTCACTACCAGCTCTCCCACCTGGTTCATCAATGTATCGATTTTCCTGGCATCTACGCGAATACTGCGCTGAATTGATTTTGTATATTTCTCAGGAAATGCCTGTTCGTTAGCCGAATCGGGTTTCAGTCGGTCAGCTTGATTGTGCCTGGTTTTATGCAAACCGTTTTGTATCTTTTCGGATGTGCAGGTACTTACGAGTCCATCGGACGAGGAGATTTCCATGTCGTTTTGCAAGGTATGGGATCCATTGTCGGCCGTAATGTTTTCATCGCTTGACAGGAGATCCTCATTAATTACACCTTCAGACATTTCGGAAGCAGGAGTATGTTTAAGACCTTCATCACCATTCATATGAACTCCGTCAATTTTTCGGGCTTCAGCGCCTTGTGTAAACAGCATTTCTTCTATTTCATTTTGAACACCTTCATCGGCGACAACTTTGTCCGGCTGTATAAAAGCGTCAAAGGCTGTACTCAGTACATCACGAAGTTGCAGATCCTTGCCCGCATTTTTCGCTTCATCTTTTTCTATATAATCGTTTGTCTGAGTGAAAGACGAAGTCTTTTCCCGTTCGGCGAATGCAACATCCGTTTTACGACCTTTTGCTGCGGTGGATTCATCCGTGCCGTTAACTTTCGATTTTTCTTCCGAAAGATCCTTTCTGTTTGATGAGTCTCTTCCTTTATTGTTGAAGTCCAAAAATTCTGTTTTGTTTAGTTGCGGGAAAATCCTCAGCGCCTTTTTAACATTTTTCTTCATAAATCCCAATGCCGCTTCATTACCTGAAGCCAATTCTTCCAAGGCCTGCGCGATACCTGCACGCCAGTCATCATAAAAAGCTGCCAGACTTTCATAGCCCATATAATTTGCTGACGATTGAAGCCTTTTGATACATTCCGAGCATCTCTTCAACATCTCAGTCTTATCTTCCATCATGTCCATAGAACGGATATTCGATTTTAACTCAGACAGATTTTCTTTAAGCTGCTCAATGAAGATATCAAAAAGCTCCTCATCATATTCCTCTTCATTTATTTCTTCATAAATTGCCTTTATTCCGGGACTTTGATCAGTTCCGACGGGTGTATCATGTGTTATATCGTTATCACCCCCTGGTTCCTGCAATCTTTCTTCAAAATACTCAACATCGGGCTGTACCTGTGGTACATTGCACAGATTTTCACCCGTACATTTATCTGCGGTTTTCTCTTCAGCATTTGCCTTGCCGTTTGATATATCGGCCACTTCTTTGATGAGATCATCAATCGTTGTCTCTTCCTCCTGGCTGTCTACAAGGTCATCAATCAGGATTACAAGACGATCCTTGGCCTTGATAAGGGTTTCGATGATTTCTCCGTTAAGTTCCTTATCTCCTCGCCTCAGCATTTCAAGAAGGTTTTCCAGCTTATGGGACAACACGGAAATTTTCTTTGTACCAATAAATTCTGCGGACCCTTTTATTGTATGCATTGATCTGAAAATATCATTTAAAACGTCTTTGTTATCTGGATCTGTTTCCAGTTTCAGCAGACTGGTTTCGAGTTCTTCAAGATGTTCCCCCGCCTCGGTTACAAAATCTTGAAGTAAGGATAGATCAATCATAATATTCTCCTCTGAGGCAGTTTCACAATCTTTCCCGGTACAGCGGAATTCAAAATCAAGCCTGCCTTTGCATACCCATGCTCAGATGGATAGGACGATCCTGCAATGAATTGAGGCAAAACAGATCGTTGTGCAATTGCCCCTTTACCTGATATTTACCTTTTTACTCATTCGGCTAAATAGTGCTTTGATTTAACCTCACTGAAAATTTATCCCGGTTTGAAGTTTTCAGATCGATTTGACTTCTTTGAGCACTTTGATGTCTTCCACCTTTAAAATATTATCAAAATCCAGAAGGATCAGGAGATTTGCATCAATCTTGCATACGCCTTTAATATAATGCCTTTTCAGTCCTGCCACCACAAGATCGGGTGGCAGCTCAATCGTGCTCTCTCTGATCTTGAGAACTTCCGTTACCTTGTCGCCTATAAATCCCGTCACACGCCCATCTATGTCTAGAATCAGTATCCATATATCTTCCGACTCGCTGCTATTGGTCTTTGTCTCTCGTTTGATAAGATTCAGTCGTTTCCTCAATTCTATCACAGGAATAATACTTCCGCGCAAATTAATAATCCCTTCGATAAACTCCGGAGAGTTGGGAACCGGTATGACCTGAGCCGACCTGATAATTTCCTGAACCGTAAGAATGTCTACACCGAACAATTCATTTCCGATACCAAAACCCACCAGTTGTTTGATATTTTCTTTTACAGGTTCGTTCTCCGTTTCGGCTGTATTTGTTTCTGCCATTTTAAACCTCTTATTCTTTATTAAACGGTTAGCCATATTGTCTGATAACAGCAATATGGGGTTTAAAAGCTCCGGCACCTCGCACGCCGATAAAGTGTTGACTAAATCGAAACCCGGTCCCTTCAGGCTTTTTCCTTTCAGCTTTTTTCACCGGCTTCTGTCTGCCCCTTATTACCCAGTTTGTACTGTGCAACCTGTTCTGTCAGTTCTTTTGAAAGGCTTTGCAGTTCATCCGTAATTTCCACTACCTGGCCGGCTCCCTGAACGGTTTGCCGTGCTCCGGTTGCCTGCTCCTGTGCAATAGCCGTAATTTGCCGGGATCGTTCAGCTTGTGCAGTAGTCATCTTCTGCATTCTTTCCGTACGCTCCATGATCCTCTGCATTTCCCCTGTGATGGCAACAGCATCCTTATTTGTCTGTTCAACCAGGCCTGCGATTGTTTTTGATTTCTCCACAAGCACTTCAAGTGCGGTCTCTGTCGCCTCACGACGCTCACCCTGTTGTCCTGCCATCCCGGCAATTTCAAGGGCAAGAACATTCAGCTCTCCCATCATTGTGTTTACTTTTTCGTTTGATTCCGCCATGAGAGCTGCAGCATTAGAAATTTCTTCAATAGCTTTAAGGTTGGTCTCACCACCTTCTGCAATTTTCTCGAGAGCTTTTTTGGACTGGGTGGAAAGTTTTGTTCCTTCAGCAACACGATTCGCCGAATCTTTTATAAGCTGCGTAATCTCTTTGGCAGCTTCGGAAGAACGCTGCGCGAGCTTACCGACTTCGTCTGCTACCACTGCGAATCCTTTTCCATGCTCCCCGGCACGGGCCGCCTCAATTGCAGCATTTAATGACAAAAGGTTGGTTTGCTCGGCAATATCTGTGATCACCGTGATAATTTCCGCGATCTGTTCTGACGATTCAAAAATAGCGCGCATACCGTCAACAGTGGCGTCAACTGACTCGGAACCCTCTTTCACTGCCTTCAGGGCACTCTCCCCGAACCTGGTAGCCTGATCGGATGCCTTGTTCATCTCCTCCACTGATTTGGCCATTTCATGCATAGCCTCGGTAACTCTTTTCACAGACTCGCCCTGTTTCCCTGCAAGAGCCACGACCTGACTGCCTGTTTCCCCCATTGCAGCAACTCGTTCTGTAGCATTTTTCGCCTCCTTGTCCTGGGCTTTCACAGATTCGACAATATCATTCATTGCCCTGGTCAGTTTCTCAGTTGTTTTCGTTGATTGCTCGGCAGCTTCTTTCTGGGCAAACGAATCTGCGGCAACTTCACCGGCTGTTTCCCCCATTTTCTTAAGAACCTCGGCAGCTTTTTCAACTCTCGGCACGGTTCCCTCAGCGCGCTCTTTGTTAGCCATAGCACGTTTCGCCACATCTTCAGCATGGCTAACGACCTCTTCAGCCGCTTTTCCGACAACACCGAAAGAATCACTGAGCTGGCGAAGCATATTGTTAAATCCCTTTCCCATTTCACCGATTTCATCACTGCCTGTCACCGGAACTTCTATCGTAAGGTCACGTTCTGAAGCCACCTTATGGATAACCTCCGAAGCAGCAATAATCGGGCCGGTAATACCTCTGGCGATAAAAAATACAACCGTTACCATAATTGTCAGCGCTATAATTCCAATAAGAATACTGATATTCCTGATTTTTACTGCACCAGCCAGAACCTGTCTCTTCGGAAGAGATGCAAGAACCAGCCA
>CAZOQQ010000188.1:0-4692 GCA_964582075.1 uncultured bacterium
AATGGTTACAATCGCGATATTGATAACATTGCTGCTGTTAGTTCTGCGGTTTGGAAACCGACGGCATGATCACAGCTATTCCATGCCTGACTCCTCAGCCCTGGTATTGGAAACCGATTCGGTTGAGACAGATGTGCAGACCGTTCCGGAAACAACCGTCATTTCTGTTGAAGAGGAGTACGCTGAACCCGTTATATGGATAAGTAACGGAACTGGTCAACCCGGAAGAGCCAGCGAGTTTCGTCAGGGGCCGGCTTCGAACTATTCCAGTGTTTATTCCTGTTCGGGAAGCCGTCGTAGAAACTCAATTCTACTGGCTCGAAGGGAAGATCCTTATCTTCCCCTTGAGAATCAGGAAAGAATCTATCCCATCGCAGAGCTTCTGGCTTCAAGTGATTCCAGCATACGGATTCTACCCGTTGATATAACAATGCTTCTGGGGAAAGATCTTTCCGCCGACCTGGTTTCAACCGGTATTGTTCACCCTGTATCAGATCCTGCAGGTACATTGTACGTTGACATAGCAAATCATGGGCTTGAAGGTTCGTATGAGAATGTGGGGGCTGCTACCTGGGTCAGATCGGTGCTGAACAACAGGAGCATAACCCTGGGTGGTGAGGAATGGCTGATATCTGTTGTGGATTTCCGTGACGGTGACAGTCAGAACAGTGATCTTGGCATACCCGTCAGTCTTGGGTCAACTTTATTTTTGTATCATGAGGATATTCCCCTGCTTGCAGAGGCCGAGCAGGCGTTCAGAGCAGTATTTCTAAGAAACGATGCGGTAAATTCTTCCCCGGTTGTCCTGCCGGTCCCTCCGGATATCTGGGTGCTTCTTGGCATATAAAACATCTGTTTTGTATTGACTTTTTTCTCAAAATAATGAATATTATTATGAAAATTGTTTTTCCGGGAGGACCATGAAATATACAGTCAATGGTAAAGTAGTCGATCCGATCCATGGTGCGGGAGTCATTACAGAAATATCCGACCAGAAGGTTTCCGGTGAGATGTGCGAATGCGTTGTAATCGAAATAGTCGTGGGAAATAAAAGAGTACTGGTACCTACAGAAAGCCTGAATGAAGCCGAACTGAGGCCGATAGTTTCCGGTGAGGAACTGGAAGATGCACTTCAGGAACTTTTCCGTGAGCCGGACGAACTGCCGAAGGACTGGCGAAGAAGGATAGAGAAACTGAAAGACAGGGTGCATTCCGGAGAACCAAAGGAAGTCGCGAAAGCAATAAGAGATATTATTGCAAGATCAATTCTGAACAAGATGAATCCGTCCGAGAAAAGAGTACTCAACGAAGCCGTCAATGTATTCGCCGGGGAAGTTTCACTGGTAAGAAATATACGCAGTGATCTGGCGAAGGAACTTATAAGACGGTCAGCGCGAAAAGGAGTACAGCAGAACATTGAAGTAGTAACCGAAGAGAAGAAAATCAAGGAAACCGCGAAGAAATCAGCGAAAGACAGGAAAACTGTCAAAACCGGTAAAAAGACTGCGAAAAATAAATAACAATAACACATTCAAGTACAGGTGATTTGTTTCCATAATGTATGCTACCCGGGAAACAGCTGAATTGGAACGGGTTCTTCTGGTAAGAGCTTATATTGGCATTGAATCTGAAGAAGCCGGTTCAACTCAGGAAATGATTGCTTTGATCGAATCTGCGGGTGGTATTGTAGTAGCACAGGAATCTCAGAGGAGAAAGGCACCCGATTCAAGGTTGTTCATAGGTAAGGGCAAGGCGGATCATCTGATGGAAGTTGCCACGAAAAATAACATCAGTACAGTGGTTTTTGATCACGATCTCTCACCGGGCCAGGTATCAAGACTTGAAGAAGTGACAAACTGCAAGGTTATTGACCGTACGGAGCTCATACTGGCGATATTCGCGGGACAGGCTCGAACAAGGGAAGCCAGTTTGCAGATAGAACTGGCTCAGTTACGATACGATCTTCCCCGTTTATCGGGTATGTGGCATCATTTCTCCAGGCTTGGCGCAGGTATTGGAACAAGAGGTCCGGGTGAAACACAACTTGAAATAGACCGAAGGCGGGCAAGATCCAGGATATCATTACTTGAGAAGAAAATAGAAGAAGTAGAATCCCGCTGGCAGGTAACATCCGCGGGACGACGCGGAATGTTCAATATTACCATAGTCGGGTATACGAACGCAGGGAAAAGCACACTTCTTAACAGACTGTGCGATACAGATATTTACACAGCGGATAAACCGTTTGCGACTCTTGATACAACTTCCCGGCGGATGATGCTTCCGGACGGTTCTGAAGTTCTGTTATCGGATACCGTGGGTTTTGTGGAAAGACTGCCGGAAACCCTGCTTACAAGTTTTCATACCACACTTGATGTAGCCAGGAAGGCTGATCTGTTGTTGTTTGTTGTTGACAGATCCAACCCCGCCAGAGGCGCACATATCGATGCGGTAAAAAAAACACTGCATCGGATTGGTGTTGAAAAATCCATACCAAGACTGACTGTATGGACGAAGTGTGACGCTGTTGATGAGTTCAGGTATCCAAGAACCGGCGTTGCGATATCCGCGCTGTCGGGATTTGGACTGGATGTTCTTCTTGACGGAATCATGAGGTTCAGAGACAGATCGCTTGACTGGTTTGAACTTACCCTTGAATACCACGATCAGGCAATTTTGAACTGGCTTTACAGTAACTGTATTGTAAGAGATGTTACCGATGGAGGTGACGGCTTCACGAGGGTTATTGCCGGAGCTCTCAGGGGTTATGATTCGGTTGAGGGAAAAATCGCCGAAGCGAACCATGTAAGCAGTTTTCTCAAATTGGATGAACCACCGGAAACTTAGATTACGGGACAGAGTGATATAAATGTACGAAGACAGTGATGAAGGAAAACTAAGGATAATTCTGAATAAAAGACTCGAGAGCATTCATGAACTTTATTCCGGAGACCTGATATCGAAGAATACTCTTTCCAGTCAGCTTCTTGAATTTATCGCGACCCATGAAGCGAAAAGTCTGTGGGATATCGCCATCAAGAAGGATTTGACTGCGAGACGAATGTTGACAATGCTCGAAAATCCCGATCAATGGGAAATTGACTCTTCATCACCCGAAGATAAAAGACACCAGATATTGAAGGAACGACTGGCTGATATATTCCTTGCGGAAGGAAATTCTGATCAGGAAGTACTTGAGAGGTTACTTGAAACCGCGAGTCTTCCGCATTTTGAATCAATTGTGTTTTCCCGAAACGGTAAATCCCGCGGGAAAAAATCAGGAGCTAAACTCAGCGTACTGGACTGAAACCTGGTGTTTTCCCGGGTTCTGATTCCCGAGAGGTTTCATTGAGTTCAGTTCAACAGGGAGATACAGTGAAGAAAGTTCTTCTTAATATCCTTGGATTACTGCTTACCTTAGCAGCCGTTTATTACCTTGTTGATTCCTTTTTAAGTGGCGCGGCCGAAGCGGGCGGGTTTTCAGAACTGCTTCATTTTGATCCTCTTCTGTTTGCTGTTTCATTCTTTCTCATGCTTCTGCACCTTCTTGCCGCAGCCTGGTCGTGGATGCTGGTCTGTGGAGTGGCTGGTGCCGACATATCCTTTGGACAGGCGTTCAATGTGCATTTTCTTGCCCAGGTAGGGAAGTATATTCCGGGTAAGGTCTGGGGAGCCGTCGGGAAGATAAGCCTCTCAAGAAAGATAGGAATTTCGTCAGCGCGGACCGGCCATGCACTGATATTGGAAACGCTGTTCATAATTGCCGGATGCCTTCTTATGTCCCTTCCGGTAATACCGCTGGCCGCTCAGCGAATAGGGCTTGGAACCACATTGAGTGTGATAATCGTGGTGGCATCGGTTGGTGTTGTTCTTTTTACGGCGCATCCGGGAGCATTCAGAAAAATGTTGAAATTGTTGAAATCCCTCACCGGTAGAGAAATTGATATAAAGGATCCCGGTTTCGCAAACGTTCTGAAACTGTTGCCTGTTTACATACTTGTTTTTCTTCTGCAGGGAGTGGCTTTTATCTTCCTCGCGAGAAGTTTCGGTCTTGATCTGCCCTTTTACCCGGGAGCCTTTCTTCTTCCCACCGCTGTAGGTATAGGTTTCCTTGCTATTTTCTCGCCCGGTGGTCTCGGTATACGCGAAGTTTCACTGGTATGGCTTATCGGGATCGTGATAACTTCCTCTGAACCCGGACAGGCATCACTGGTTTCAATCGCCGCCAGGTTGTGGATAACTCTTGGTGAAACCCTGGCGTTTCTGGTTGCCCTGGTATGGTGGAGTTGGGGGAGGAGAAACCGGGCGGATTCTCCCGAATAATCCTATTTCCCTGCTATTACATTCGTGTTATCGTAAATTCTGAATAGAATAATGGCGACTTCCATCCAGACCCTGATTAAAATCAGGTAGATTGTCATAACAACAGGTCCAAGTACTACAGCGGCAATACCCTCCAACGATCCCATTCTGAAAGCGAAAGCGATCCCTGCGATATAACCGATGCAGATGACAACAACGGCGAACGCGTATAGAACTCTGATAATTTTCGGGAAAACAAAACTTTCAAACGAAAAATCGAGCAACGATCCGTAGAAGCCTTTTTCTGCCATTATTTTCCTTTCTGCTATGGAATGTAATCCCCTGACTCACCCAGTTCATCAAGCACAAGGAGTGCAGAATCAACAAACA
>CAZOQQ010000189.1:0-4661 GCA_964582075.1 uncultured bacterium
TTCACCGACCTGCCTGGTTTTTACATCGTTACCGACTTTCACGATTCGGCCCACAACTTCATGACCGGGTACAACGGGAAGAAATGGCGGAGCGGTTCGTCCTTCAATCTCATCCAGCTCCGTATGGCATACTCCGCACGCCAGGATTCTTATCAGTACTTCATCGGGACCGGGTTCGGGAACCGTCAGTTCTTCAAGTGACAGGGGATTTGGGTTTTCCCTGATATCACATAATTCGTTCAGAACCATCGCTTTCAAAAGCAGTCCTCGCATTTCACTGAACCGGTGTGGCGCCCCCGACACGACTCGAACGTGTGACCTACGGTTTAGGAAACCGCCGCTCTATCCTGCTGAGCTACGGGGGCATCATAGAGAGAGCAATTATGCAATTCCTTTCCGTGTTAGTCAAACCTTGTAGTATCAGTTATCCAATAAGATTTATCGAATCTCCATCGGCGAACAGCATCCCTTCCGCGGTGGGCAGAAATCTGTTCCCTGAAATAGCAATTCTGTTGTTCCTGACCATCGCGTTGAGATAGTTTCTGTTAATCGTTATCCCGGTATCGGCTTCGATTTTATCGGGTTCAATACCGGATGCGCAGCGCAGACCCAGCATAAGTGTCTCAAGAGCTTCCTGCTCAAGCGATATCACTTCCGTGTCCGCAACCGTAAACTCTCCATTGTTCATCTTCCTCAGATACTCGTTTATGGAACCCGCATTCCAGCTTCGCGTGTTCTTTCCATCGAAACTGTGAGCGGAAGGTCCAAGCCCGATGTAGGGAGTTCTGTTCCAGTACGCGCTGTTGTGCCTGGAAATATTATCTTTCCCTTTCGCGTAGTTTGAAACTTCGTAATGCAAATAGCCGGATTCCGCTAGAATCTCATCCGCCGCGAAGTACATATCCCGGCACATTTCCTCGTCGGGTTTTGACAACTCTCCCGAACCGATGTCCCGTGCTATGGGCGTTCCTTCTTCAACTGAGAGTTCGTAGCACGATATATGCTCCGGAGCGAGGTCTTCTATTCGCTTCAAATCTTCCCTCCACCCTTTCAGGGTCTGCTTCGGGATACCGTACATGAGATCGATCGATATATTTTCGAATCCGGCTTTTCTGGCACTCCCGAAAGTCTCCAGCGCTCCGGCTGAAGTATGTATCCTCCCAAGAATTTTCAGAGCGCTGTCATCAAAAGACTGAACACCTATGCTGAGCCTGTTGAAACCTGCCCGCCTTAACGCAAAAAGCTCACTTTCGCTAACGGTATCGGGATTGGTTTCGATAGTTCTCTCTTTCACAGCGGATGTATCCGCGATATCATTAAAAGTGGTCAGAAACTCAGCCCAGAATACAGATGAAAGAAGAGTGGGTGTGCCACCTCCCGCATAGACAGTAACAAAACTCCTGTTTCCCGCGCGCAGTCTCATTTCAGAAAGAAGAGATTTTCGGTAATCATCGCGCATACGATTATCGCTCTTAACGGAATAGAATGAGCAATAGGCGCATTTCTTCATGCAGAACGGAACATGAACATACAGACCGGTCGGTTTCAGGATTCCTCCCAATCATGGATTCCCAGGCGTTCAAGCAGTTCGATCAGTGGTTTGAAATGGCTTCCTTTCCAGTAGATCTTTCCGCAATCGCTGCAGATACTGAATTCATTGTAGTACTTCCTGGTAAGCGGTTCAAGCCGCTCCATAATGCTCTCCTTGCTGACCGGTTCAAGGTAGCCGCCGCAGTTAAGGCATCTCGTGAAGGGTCTGACGAAGTTCCTGATGTCCAGCCGATCCAGAATCCCGACAGCCTGTTCCTCCGGGAACTGGCTGTGAAGATAGCATCCATGGGTAACCCTGTTCCTCTTAAGCAGCATCGTATCTCTGGTAAGAAGTATCCTGTGTTCGTTCGCGGATATTTCTGCCAGTTCCTCATCGGAGATATTGCCCGGGAATTTAACATCAAATCCAAGCAGCCGGAGTATGAGGGCAAGCTTGCCCAGATGCACATCCAGAACGAATCCGGTTCTTCTCAGCGGTTCCGGACGAAGGGCAAGAATCGGGGTTACATCAATGCTTTCGAAAACAGGATAAACACTTATTCTATCGCCGGCCTGCACCGTATGGCTGAAGTCAACAGATCTTCCGTTAACAAGTATCAGCTCAATTTCCGTATGCGGAATACCAGCGGATTCTACAATGTGTTTGAGGGAATGACCTCCATTGAGCGGGCAGCTGAAATCCCGCTGCCTTCGGTATCGGGGCAGAAAATCGTTCAATTCAGCGTACGCGCGAATACTCACTACTCCGGACGGAGAAGTTTTCTCTCTCATTTTTCACAGCCCGATCCTAATCCTCCCGGCGGAGGACTGCCAGGAACGCTTTCTGCGGAATGGCGACGCTGCCCACCATCTTCATCCGCTTCTTTCCAGCCTTCTGCTTTTCAAGCAGTTTACGCTTCCTGGTGATGTCTCCACCGTAGCACTTGGCCGTAACATCTTTTCGGAGCGCGTTTATTGTTTCTCTGGAAATTACCTGTCCTCCGATCGCGCCCTGGATGGGTATCTTGAATTGCTGTTTCGGGATTTCTCCCTTCAGATTCCTGCACGCGGCCACCGCCCATGGGCGTGCCCTGTCACGGTGTACAAGCATGGAAAGGGCTTCAACCTTCTCATGATTCACCAGAATATCAACCTTTACCAGGTCTCCTGGTCTGTAATCCGTTATTTCATAATCGAATGAACCGTACCCCTGCGTAACCGATTTAAGCTTATCGTAGAAATCGTATACCACTTCCCCCAGCGGTATATCAGCGGATATTTCCACGCGCTTCTTCCCAACGTACAGGTTCCTGTAATTCTCGCCCCTTCTGTCCAGTATCAACCTGGTCACGGGCCCTATATAACGGTCAGGCATTATGATGGAAGCCCTGATGTAAGGTTCTTCGGTCATGGCGATTCTCGCGGGATCCGGATATTCAACAGGATTATCAACGTTCATGACGCTGCCATCGGTAAGCGTAATCCTGTACTTCACCGTAGGGGCTGTAAGTACCAGGGAAAGATCGAATTCCCTCTCAAGCCTTTCCTGTACAACTTCGAGGTGCAGAAGCCCCAGAAAACCGCATCTGAAACCAAAACCCAGTCCCGGGGATGATACCTTCTCGTAGGTCAGTGAGGCATCGTTCAGCTTGAGCCTCTCGATGGCGGCAACAAGGTTGTCGTAATCCTCGGATGAAACCGGGTAAATAGATGAGAACACAACCGATTTCACCTCTTCATACCCCTCGAGAGGTTCGTCAGCCGGATTTTCAGCGGAAGTGACTGTATCTCCCGATCGAACATCTTCAACGGTTTTGATTCCGGCAATAATATATCCTACCTCTCCCGCCGTAAGCTCGGAACACGGCTCTCTTTTTATCCCGAAATGCCCGACTTCCTCAACCGTGTATTCCGTGCCCGCGGCCATCATTACAATATCTTCACCTGTTCTGATGGAACCCTCTTCCAGCCTGCAATAAACTACCACACCTCTGTACGGATCGTAGATGCTGTCGAAAACTCTTGCCCGGAGAGGTACGCCCGTTCGGCTGTCAGGAGGAGGTATTTTCTTCACTATAGCCTCAAGAAGTTCCTCTATTCCCTCACCGGTTTTTGCGGAAACGTAAACCGTATCGTCAACATCAAGACCCAGCTCGCCTTCGATCTCGCCCATAACTTCAAGGACATTCGCGGAGGGAAGATCGATCTTGTTTATTACGGGAATCACGGTAAGGTTCTGCTCCATAGCTTTGTACAGGTTGGCAACCGTCTGCGCTTCAACACCCTGAGCGGCGTCTATAACAAGAAGCGCTCCCTCGCATGAGGCAAGCGCTCTGGATACTTCGTAGGAAAAATCAACATGACCGGGAGTATCAATCAAGTTCAACTCGCACTCAATACCGCTTTCCGAAGTGTAATTCATGGTCACGGCGGTACTCTTTATGGTAATCCCGCGCTCCTTCTCAATCTCCATAGTATCAAGCATGAGATTATGAAACTCCCTGGAGGATACGGTGCCTGTAGCCTGCAGAAGCCTGTCGGCAAGTGTTGACTTGCCATGGTCAATGTGTGCGATTATGCAGAAGTTTCTTATCTGTTTAAGCAAATCTCCTCCTTTACCGGAGATACTAATATGATTGGGGAGTCCGTTGATTCCAAAAAGGAGGAAAGAATTGAATTTCAAACCCAACGAACATCAACTTGTTAGCGACTGCGAAATAGGTGAGGGAACGAAAATCTGGAATTTTGTAAACCTCTACGGATGCAAGATAGGCCGTGACTGCATGGTGGGCTGCTTTACGGAGATCCAAAGGGGCGTTGTAATAGGTGACAGAACCAGGTTCCAGAGCCACAGTTTCGTCTGTGAGATGGTCGAAATTGGCAGCGATTGTTTTATCGCCCATGGAGTGATGTTCATAAACGATGTGTACCCCCCGCAACCTGATCCGTCCAACTGGAAAGGCACGGTCATTGAGAACGGTGTAAGTATAGGTTCAAACGCGACGATACTTCCAGTACGAATCGGTGAAGGGGCAATAATAGGAGCAGGAGCTGTTGTAACAAAAAATGTTCCCCCCGGAGCAATCGTCGCGGGCAACCCCGCAAGAATACTGCGCTACAAATAAACTGTT
>CAZOQQ010000190.1:0-4582 GCA_964582075.1 uncultured bacterium
GAACCCATGACCAGTACGTAACAAGCGCCTCACCTTTGATAAGGTCTACCGGTAACGCTCCCCATACCCTGCTGTCGCTGGAATGATCCCGGTTATCACCCATCATGAAAACATGATCATCAGGCACGACGTAAGCTGTGTTTCCACTTTCCGTTACAATACAGTTATCCCGTATCTCCCAGTAATTCATGTCCTTAATCCTGCCATAAAGCTGATCCAGGCAATCGGGCCATGACTGGTCCAGCGGGCTCTGCCTGAATTCATCCTGATAACACAGCGCCCAGTCTTCAGAAGGTTCACCGTTCACATACAGAGTATCACCACTTACCCTGACCGTATCACCAGCTGCGGCAACCATGCGTTTGACGAAATCTGTGTCCGGGTTCACGGGATACTTGAAAACCAATATCTCCCCAACCTCGGGATCGCCTGTAGCCGGCATAAGTAATCCGTATTCGTTACCCCTGAAATTATGCAGCAAAGGTCTCATTTTATCCGTCCAGGGTATCTGCTGACCTTCCTCGACTTTCAAAACAAGCAGATGATCTCCGACCAGCATGGTTCTTTCCATACTGGGAGTTGGAATCCTGAAAGCTTCAATTACGTATGGACGAAGAAATCCGAAAAAAATAATCAACGCAAGAGCAAGCTGCAGAATCCAGTCCTTTATTTTGGCGATTGTCACAGTATTCAAGATACCTCCAGATTTTCAGGGTAACTGGTCAATGAATGGCACGAACCAGCTACCAATGTCAACAGTAGAAGTCATCCGGAAAACGATTTCCATCACAATCGGGACTTGTACCGCATTATAATGCAATATCTTTCGATATCCGCATCACAGTCGAAGATTCGAATATAACTGAAACCCTTAACGATGTTGACACTAGGCTGTGACTGCTTCATGGTGTCCGGGTTGGAAAATTCAGTAATTCCACCGGAGGCAGGCTTATGATCGACTTTCTGGCAGGCGCATATCATTTCACCGCGGCAGGAATTCCTCTTGGAAAAATCGCCACATCTATTCTTATCACTCTTGTCGCTTTCCTGGCAAGGAACATTCTCAGGCTGCTGCTTGTAAAAACATCCCATGGAAAACGGGGCTTTATAAAAACAATGGCAAGTGATTTCGCTAAACCGGCGGCCTTTCTGATAATCATTATCGGTGTTTACATTTCCATAAGAATACATTCCCTGCCTCCCTCCGCGACAGAATGGATAAAAAAGATATTTCTTTTCATTCTTACCGTTAACGTTTTATGGCTCCTGATGAAATTCATCGATGCCGTAGCCGAACAGATGGCCACAGTTGCTGATAACACTGATTCAAGGATGGACGATCAGCTTATCCCCATTCTCCGAAAACTGTCCAAGTTCGTGCTGGTCGCCATAGGAATTATCTTCTATATGCAGTCCAATGGTTACCCTGTCAGTGGAATCCTCGCCGGCATGGGCATAGGCGGTCTTGCCATGGCGCTGGCCGCCCAGGACTCAATATCGGGAATATTCGCCTCCGTTGTAATATTTCTCGATAAACCTTTCATGGTTGAAGATTTTATTGAGGTTAACGGTATCAGCGGAACAGTTGAGGAGATTGGTATCCGTTCCACACGCGTAAGAACTGTGGAAAAAACACTTGTCACACTGCCCAACAAAGAAATCATGGATTCCAGTATTAATAATTACTCCAAGCGCCCCATGAGGAGAACTACATCCACAATAGGTGTTACCTACGAAACAACACCCGAAAAGATGGAAGAACTTCTAGAACAACTGAGGCAGATGCTGAGAAACGATAAGTACATAGATAACGAAAATGTATACGTGAACTTCACTGGTTTCGGTGACTCGTCTCTGGATATAGAAATGAAGTATTTCATACTGACTGTTGATTATCAGAAATGGCTTGACAAAAGGGAAAACATCAATCTCACTATCATGCGGATCGTCTACGGCCTCGGTCTGGATTTTGCTTTCCCTTCAACCACAGTTTATCTGCAAAAATGACTGTTTCAAAAGAGGGACACAGGAAGAGGCTGAGGCAGAGATATTTAAGCGGTGGTATCAACGCTTTCTCCGACAGAGATGCACTTGAACTGCTCCTGACCTATGCGGTTCCAAGAAAGGATACCAGAGACATTGCACACAGTTTACTGGGAAAATTCGGTTCACTGCAGAACGTTCTGAAACAGCCTCCTTCAATGCTGCAGACGGTTGAAGGAATAGGTCCGGCCGCATCAGTTCTGGTCAGCATGATCACATCCGTTACCGCCAGGTCTCTGAAACCCTCAATTGGTATGGAAGTGATTGACAGCCCTTCGAAAGTCAGGAATTACCTTGAAACCATGATGGGAACACTCAGAAAGGAAAAACTGATTGCCCTTCTTCTTGATTCCAGTAACAGATTGATCTCCGAATGTGTTCTTGAGTTCGGAACAGTGGACAGGGCAGCGGTACATCCCAGGAATCTGCTTGAAAAAGTTATAGCAACGGGAGCAACCGCGGTGATACTGGTTCACAACCATCCGGGGGGCGCCAGGAAGGCAAGCCAGGAGGATATTAACCTTACCAGAAAACTCAGTGATCTTGGTAAGAGTCTGGGATTCAGAGTGCTCGATCACATGATAGTGGCCGATGGAGAAATCCTGAGCCTGCGGGAAGAAGGACTGTTCAGCTGAATAACGCGAACAGCCTCCTGTTGAACCGTGATTGATTCAAATCATATATCTTATATACTTGGTATGTAATATTGGTGCTGGGTTGACAAATTATTTATCAGAAAGGAATCAGATTGAGAAACATTATCCTCCTCATACTCCTCCTGTCCGGTCTGCTATCGGCCAAAAGCATTATTGAAACGCTGGACGCTCCGGACACGAACATCAGCGGACTCGCCTGGAACGATGGTAAACTCTGGGCTGTTGATGAGGTAACAGATTACGTGTACTGCATGGATGCCGCAACCGGAACAGTCGAAAGCAGCTTCTACGTTACTCATCCATCGGCTTATTTCCCAACAGGTCTGGCTTACAGCGCGAACTACGACCTTGTCCTGGTCGGCCTCTGGAACAATGCTACCACCGGCTACGTTTACAAATACACCCCCTCCGGAACCTTCTCCGGTTCCGTGGATATGTGCGGCGGTTGAGGAAACCCAGTCTCGTCGGTGACGGGACTTTCAGCCTCCGGAAATTATCTTTTCGTCTCATCCAGAAACCAGAACCGCGCCTACAGGTACACCATGCCGAGCATCGCGGGCAGAAACAACTACAACCAGTTCTCAGGATACAGCAGTACCAGGGACATTGCCTGGTGTCCCGACAGCACCGTCTGGGTGTCCTCTGACTGGACTTCTGTAACTTTGCGATGTTACAATAAAAGCGGAGCATGGGTGGATTACATTGACGCCTCACTTATCGCCCATGCCCGGGGCGTTGCCATTGATACCGATGGCTATTTGTGGGTCAGCGATATGGAAGCCGACAAGATTTACAAGGTCGATCTTTCAGCGGGTATCGGCTCATCCGAGTCCCCTAACAGCGTGTCGTTGTCCATTTCATCCAATCCTTTCAACGCATTTGTTGTAATTACCGGTGAAGGATTTTCAAGCAACGCACAACTGGAGATCTACGATATTCGCGGAAGACTGGTCTTCCATGATGTTTTCAACGAATCTACTTCCTGGAACGGGGTTTCATTTGAGGGTACTCCGGTTCCTCCGGGTACTTACTACGCTTTTGTGACCGATGAAGACGAAAACACCGGAACAGTGGAACTGCTGAGATTATAGGATTCTCATGTTGTTCGTGCATAATTAAAATACGCGTCTATCCGTCCAAAGCGGTTCTTCATCGTTAAAGTCACCAACTGTTGGCAGGACTGCGTTGGGCGGATACCCGTAACTGTGCTGGAACGTAGATTAACCGTCATGCAGCAGATGTGTATGGGGTCTTAAGTATTATCTACTTCACTCACCCGTCGGTTTATTTTCCAAGGTTATTACGATTTTCCCCCGGGCATGTCCTTCTCCAAGATACCGAAGCGCTTCAGCAGTCTCACTTAACGGATAACGTCGATCAATAATGGATTTCACTTTGCCCGCTTCAAAAAGATCCTTCATATAAACCAGGTCATTCCGGCTTCGTTTTGCTTTTACGCCTCCCATTTTCCTGCCGCCGGTTTCTGACATGATTGAACTCATGAACATGGACTGGAAGATTTGAGCCATGGTACCTCCGGACATCACATAAATACCCCTGGGAGTCAACGCACGCTTATAATCCGAAAGCGAATGATAACCGTTTGCCGCAAAAACAAGATCGTACTTCTGACCATTTCTGGTAAAATCCTCTTCAGTGTAATCGATAACATGGTCTGCACCAATCGAGAGTGCCTGTTCCAGATTCCCCGTACTGCACACGGCTGTGACTTCGGTGTCAAACGATTTGGCAATCTGAACCGCGAAAGTCCCCACCCCACCTGATGCTCCATTGATCAGAACCTTCTGCCCCGCCTGGATATGCCCCTCATCGCGCAGACCCTGCAGGGCAGTGATCGCCGCCATAGGTATCGCTGCTGCTTC
>CAZOQQ010000191.1:0-4532 GCA_964582075.1 uncultured bacterium
TCTTTTTACCCCGAACCTGATTCTTGATAACAAAGGAAAAACCAAGCGTCCGGTTATAATCGAACAATTTCCGGATTCCGTAAGCCTCTTTGGGAATATCGATCGCGTAACCGTTGAAGGTAAACCATACAGTGACCATATGATGATAAGGCCCGGAGCCATTCACAGGGCTGACGGAGGCTATCTGATTATGAACGCTCTTGACCTTGTCAGAGTACCGGAACTCTGGCAGAGGCTGATTCAGACTCTAAGGAATCAGACAACAATTATCAGGGGTCATGATCCTGCGGGGCTGTACCCGGTTCATCTTCATCCCGAACCGATAAATACGAACGCGAAGATAATTCTGATAGGTTCTTCGAAACTGTTCTACCTTCTTGCGTCATTCGAGCCCGAATTCGACCTTCTTTTCAGAATAAGGGCTGCTTTCGATTTTACAATGGAATCCACCAAAAAGAACATTCGTGATTTTGCTAACGTTGTGGCCGGAATCATCAAGTCAGAGGGTCTGCTTCCGATGAATACTGAAGCTGTTTTCGCGGTAGTGGAGGAAAGCGTCAGGCTGACTGGGCTGAAAGACAGGCTCTCCCTGGAATTCAACAGGGTTGCCGATTATCTTCGCCAGGCCAGTTACTTTGCCAGGCAGAAAGGTGATGAGATAGTTACCCGGGCCCACGTAAGGGAAGCCATACAGGAGAAAGTCTACAGGCTGAATCTTGGGGAAACCTACGCGACAGAACGAATAGTCGATAACACGATAATGGTTGACACGGAAGGCAGGAAAGTAGGACAGGTAAACGGACTTGCCGTGTATATGAGCGTTGATTACGCCTTTGGCCTGCCCGCCAGAATAACCACCAGGGTTTCAGCCGGCAGGAAGGGACTGATAAATGTTGAACGCGAGAGTAATATGTCGGGAACCACACATACGAAGGGTATGCTGATAATATCAGGATTTCTGCGTGGCAAATTCGCAAGGGAATACCCGCTGTCCCTTTCCGCCAGCATCGTATTCGAACAGAGTTACGGTGGAATTGACGGCGACAGCGCATCTTCAACGGAACTTTACGTTCTGCTCAGCGCACTATCGGAGATTCCCATAAGACAGGAAATCGCCGTTACGGGTTCCGTTAATCAGTTTGGCGAGGTACAGGCGATAGGTGGTGTCAATCAGAAGGTGGAAGGTTTCTTTCGCGTATGCAGTGAGAGGGGTTTGACGGGAACGCAGGGCGTAATGATTCCGAAATCAAACGTAAAAGACCTTCAGCTTCGCGAAGATGTTATAGAAGCCGTCAGAAAGGGGAAATTTCATATTTATCCGGTTGAATTAATCGAGGAAGGCGCTGAGCTTCTTATGGAAACAACTACCGGAGAGCGGATGAAGGATGGAACGTACCCTGCTGAAACGATTTATGGTAAGGTTGACCGCAGACTCAGGCAGATGGCGGAAACTCTGCGGAAATTCTCGTTTCACGAATGAAAAAGATATTTTCCTCCACGTGGGGACAGCTCGAAAGAAACGGTTCAAACGTAGGTGATGAAGCTATTTTCGTATCACAGGTACGGGATATTTCCACTCTGGATGATACCCGTATGGGAGTTATGTCGGCTGTTCCCGAGAAGACTGAAGCGATTTACGGGGTCAAACCGTTCGATGTAGCCAGGGGCAAACTCAGGGCAATGACTAATGGCGTGAAATGGTCAGATATAGTGATTGTAGGAGGAGGGGAACTTGCCCAGGACAGGTCATCACTTCTATACACTCCGTTCAACCTGCATCCGATCAGGCTGGCGAAACGTTACGGGAAACCGGTTTTTGTGTGGTCGGTCGGAATCGGACAGAAGGACGAACTTGCGGGATGGACACCCGGTCAGCTCAGAAAATGGCTCGGGTACTGCAGCGGTATCACGGTACGGGACAGGTCTTCGTTTGAATTCATCCTGGGCCTGGGGTTGAATCCCGAGAAAGTCAGGCTGGCATCCGATTCAACTTTCACGCTGGCCGGGGATTACGCACAACCTTACGGCACTACTGAGATTCTCGGTGTCGCTATAAGAAATGTCTCGAACAGGCAGGGCAACATTCTGCCGCTTGAAATCAGAAGAAAACTTGGTCTTTACAGGGAACCGGATGTATCGGATATCAGAAGAAAATGGGCAGATATTCTTGACAGGCATATCGAATCTCATGGAGGAAAAGTACGCTTTTTTCCTTTCCACACAGGAAGTCTCTCGAATTCAGATGATTCGGAATGCCAAGCGGTTATGGCTTTGATGAAACACGGGGACCGTGCCTCGATGATAATGCCTGCCGGTCTGAGGAACTTTATGAAAATGATGTCCGAATGTCGTATATTTCTTTCAATTCCTCTTCACGGATCAATTCTGTCAGTTGTCACGGGTACAATTCCAATAGCCCTGCCGTACGCTTCAAAGGGATTCAGATTCATGGAACAGGCCGGTATCTCAGATCTTACCGTTGATTCGTCTTCAGTGAACTGGGATACTGAACTGGGAGTTCTCCTTGACAGAACATGGGAGAATTCCAGCGCTATCCTCCCGACTCTGGTAGAAAAAAGGAACGAACTGGCCGGGAAATGCAGGTTGAATCTTGAACTGTTCCGAAAAACATGCCTGTAAAATTACGGTTGATAAATTCCGGAGCACATGGCTAACAAGTCGGAAAATATGATAACCGATGCGTAAATTTCGTATGTACAAGTTGAAATACAATTAAAACTGCAGCAGGGGGTAAAGCATGAATATTGCTGTAACCGCGGACGTTCACCTGTCAGCGGGAGGAAACCATGCTGAACGGTACAACGCTCTTGACAGTATACTTGCCGGCATTTCAAAGAAGAAGACAGGCACTCTGATAATAGCAGGCGATCTTTTTGATAGAAATTGTGACAGTTATTCAGGCTTTGAAGATATCTGCAGTCGGTATCCGGAAGTAAGTGTTCATGTTATTCCCGGCAATCATGATTCCGGCATATCGGGCAGCACGGTTGTCGGAGAAAATATCAGTATCCACGATTCGCTGTCACTCTGCGAATTTGACGGACTGAGCTTTGTTTTCATACCTTATTCAGCGACATCCGGAATGGGTGAATACCTTGGCACAATAGATCTCCCGCAACGCTGGATTCTTGTAGGTCACGGCGATTACTTCGGCGGATTGAAGCAACGTAATCCTTATGAAAAAGGTATCTATATGCCTTTGTATAGAAGGGATATAGAGAAGTATTCTCCGTGGAAAGTCTTCCTTGGACACATTCACAAACCCACGAATACAGGGAACATTTTCTATCCCGGTTCTCCCTGCGGGATCGATATCAACGAAACCGGTAAGAGACAATACCTGCTGTTCAACACCGCAACCGGACGTGTAATCCCCAGGACGGTACAGACGGACATCGTATTCTTCAACGAAACATTTCTGGTAATTCCGGGAGACGATGAAATCGTAAGATTGCGAAACGACGTGAGGGCAAGAATTTCATCCTGGGATCTTTGCGATAAAAGCACAGCCAGAATCAGGATAAAAGCTACAGGGTACGCGTCTGACAGGAAAGCCGTAAAAGAATTTCTCAGAAAAGAGTTCTCAGCCTACAGTTTCGTGAAAGATGAAGAACCGGATATTTCATCACTGTGCGTTGCCTCGAATATCCGAAGAAATGCCATAGCCACAAGAACGGTTCAGCTGATTGAAGAGATGGATTGGGAATTCGGAGAGAACGAACCAGCAAGGGAACAGGTTATCGAAGCCGCGCTTCGCACGATTTACGGAGGAGGTGGCGGGTAATGGGAATCCGGATCGAAAAGATTGACATTAACCGCCATGGACCACTTGATCGGGATTTCAACTTCGAGCCCGGAGACCTGAATCTCATTTATGGTCACAATGAATCGGGTAAAACCTGTATTGTTGAAGCCATGGTACGCATGCTCTTCCGTACCGGAGTGAACACGCCCTGGATTCTGAAAAAGACAAAATTGCAGGAACCTGCTGTACGAAGATGGAATTCAGGCGGGAAAATCAAGGTTTCCGGCCTGGAGAGTAATGTAACTGTCTTCACTCCCGGAAGCGGTAAACTCGAAGATTGCAGTGTTTCCGGCATCAGTTTTCCGGAGGAACTGTCCCGGCTTATGGTTGTTCGGGCGGGAGACACCAGGTTATCAGCAACATCTAACCGGAAAGGTGACAGTATCCTGAGAACCTGTATTTCGGGAAAGGGAGTTCTTGATGAAATCGAAAAGAATATTAAACACGAAAGCGTGAAGAACGCGGTCATTGAAAAAGGTATTATCCAGGCGGATAATAAGGGGCTGATAAGCGACAGGATAAAAGCTTCAAAAGAAGTAGAGCGACTTGAAGCTTTACTGATCGAAGTTGACGAAAACGCTTCCCTCAGCGCTGTTAATTCTCTCGAAAGAACCGTATCGATGCTTGCCGAACAATTAAGCGACCTTGAATTCGCCAGGAGACACAGAGCTTTCATACTTGACAGAAAATTGCGCGGGATGAAGCA
>CAZOQQ010000192.1:0-4515 GCA_964582075.1 uncultured bacterium
TACGATAAAAATGCCCCTCACCCGTACCCCGATATTTTTCAGACTGAATTGCCGGTTTTCGGTATCTGCTACGGAATGCAGCTTCTGGCTCTGCATGAGAACGGAAAGGTAGAGGGAGGAATTGAAAGGGAGTATGGCCCTGCCACACTTTATCATGAGCGCAACACTGAGTTGTTCAAGGATATCCGGACCGGGGTACAGGCTTGGATGAGTCACGGTGACAGGGTAATCAGCGTGCCATCGGGATACAGTACAATTGCCAGCACGAAATCACTTCCCATTGCGGCAATGGCAGACGTTGGAAGAAAGCGCTATGGCGTGCAATTCCATCCCGAGGTGGACCACACCGAGTTCGGTAGGCAGCTGCTTCGGAATTTTGTACTTGATATTTCCGGTATCTCTCCTGACTGGAACATGAAGACATTCCGGAAAAAATCGGTGGAAGCGATTCGAAAAGAACTTGCCGATGGAGGTAACGTTATTCTCGGACTTTCCGGAGGAGTAGACTCTTCCGTTGTTGCCGCGCTTCTTCACGAAGCAGTCCCCGATAGATTTACACCGATTTTTATTGACAACGGTCTTCTCAGAACCGGTGAAAGGGAAACGGTCGAGGAAACCTTCCGGAACCATTTTGGTATGCCGCTCCAGATCATCGATGGTGGTGATGGGTTCCTTACCGCGCTTAAGGACGTGGCTGACCCCGAGAGGAAAAGAAAGATTATCGGCAGGGTTTTCATAGAGATGTTCGAGAAAGCGGCGTCCGGAATCAGAAACGTAACACATCTTGCCCAGGGAACGCTGTATCCTGATGTAATAGAGAGTGTATCGTTTCGCGGGCCCTCGGCTACAATAAAGAGCCATCATAATGTTGGCGGTCTGCCGGAGAGGATGAAGCTTAAGCTGCTTGAACCGCTTAGGGAACTCTTCAAGGATGAAGTGAGGGACCTCGGGCGTGAGCTGGGATTGCCCGAACGAATGGTATCAAGACACCCTTTTCCCGGCCCGGGGCTGGCAGTCAGAATACCGGGTGATATCAAACGGGAAGACCTGGATACACTCAGACAAGCTGACAGAATCTTCATCGATTACTTGCACCAGAATAACCTTTACAACGAAATCTGGCAGGCATTCGCCGTTCTTCTTCCGATTAGAACCGTTGGAGTCATGGGTGATGAAAGAACCTACGACAGGGTTATCGCCCTGCGCGCAGTAACCTCTACCGACGGGATGACCGCTGACTGGTACAGAATGCCGCCGGAACATCTTGCTGAAATATCATCCCTGATAGTTAACAGAGTAGCTGGTGTCAGCCGTGTTGTTTACGATATCTCAAGCAAGCCGCCGGGAACAATTGAGTGGGAATGAACAAATCTGCAATATTTCTTACCAGAAACAGCTAGATACGTATTTTCAAAAGTTCAGTTCAGTACAATTACGCTTTCTGAAACCGCGAAGTCATCTGAACTCATTATCACCATATACAGACCCGGTAAAAGTTCGTTAAGCGTAAATTCATGACTTCCCGCGGCAAGCTCACCCCTGAAAGGTGTACCCGCAAGTCTTCCGTCACAGGAATAAACGTTTATGGTCACGTTCCGACTTTCAGGAATGTTGCACGATATTCTGGTAATTCCCACTGAAGGATTGACCGTTGAGATGCCCGCTTCGAAATCGTTTACCGTTCCTTTCCCGGCAATACCAACTTCCTGCCATCCCGCAATTAACGCCATCATGTACCAGAGCGCCTCACCCTTCTGATAGCAGCTTTCAGCCGTTGTATGCGCGTATTCGTCGCCGTTGAACTGGGGGTGTTCCGATGGTATGTCATACCCGTTGTAGGAATAGGTATGCTGTTCCCAGGCAGAGGTCGATGGATTGTACCACCAGCAGTCAAGATCGGCGAAGTCGAAAAGATACTTGTTGTTGGTGTTGCAGAAACTGCGTATCTGCTCGTTTCTCTGCCATCTGTTGTAACCTCCTGAACCTGTTCCCTGCGCGTTTCCCGTAAAGTAAATGAAAGTTACCGCCGGGTATTCGGCTTCAAGAACGCACATCGAATCAAGGTAAGCCTGAACCTGAGATTCGCTGTAGTAATTAAGCTGGGAGCACCAGCACCACATGGAAGTCTTTATTTCAGGATTGTTATTCAGAACGTTTCTGGTGAAGTTCATACCCCCTGAGGTTTCCCAGTAAAGATCCGGTGATATGTAAGATGCGGATTCCTGTCCGTCGAAAATGCACCAGGCTCCGGCAGCGGAAGGAAGATAGGATATTCCCCGTTCACAGTCGTAAAATGAACTGTCAGCCTCTATGAACTGAAGCCCGTAAGTCAGCTGACCACCATGTGATGTGTGGGCATAGTGGGAAGGAATACTATCCTGTACCACTTCTATCCATGAACCCGGGATCTGCCCGAGATCAGCGCATGTGTGATCGATAACTGCGGCACCCTGCAGAACGGAGCCAGACAACGCGAAAATTATCGCAGAAATTATTAAACTCTTCATAGAATTCACCTCTCAGTTATATATAATTAAGTATCCTCTATACAATATTAAGCATGAAGGGTCCGGGAAGCAACAAGCCCTGAAGAAGGTGCGCTCTTCCCGGCTAAGATCAGTTAAAGATGTTTGACTGGGAATTTCTCAGGCGGTAGGGTCAGTTTCCGGAATTTCCAGGGAACCATAAGCTTCGGATATTTTGGTTTCAGGCAGGGAAATGGTAGTATCGTGAATGGAGAAACTGTTTTGGGAACAGGAAATGGGTTTGCCGAAAATCCAGTTTCCTTTCGGCTCATGCGTTATCACTTCGAAGAACAGGGAAGCAGGAAGGTTACATGATCAGAACTGGTAGAAAGATAGCGATAATTGTTCTTCCTTCGCTTGCAGCATTATCAGGACTGTTTCTTCATTTTTACAGTGATACCGTATGGCTGGACTGGGTATTCAAGATAAGTCTCTCCGGGACTGTTGGGATATGGACAAACTATTTTGCAATAAAAATGCTGTTCCGACCCTATTACAGAACTGCCTTCGGAAGACAGGGGCTTATTCCTGCAAGAAGAGATGAGATTGCTGAAGCGATTGCTGAAGCAGTATCGGAAGAACTTCTTGATACTGAAGCCATCCTCGGATACATTAAAGAGAACGACCTGGTTGGGAAAACAGCACAGGGCTTGCTTGGGTATGCCCATAATTGGATAGATGATCATATCAACAGAACGAAGATCATCAACGCAATCGGCAGATATATCCAGACCAGGGGAGTGGAGCAGGCAGTTAAGCTTCTTGTGAAGGCAGCCCGGTTCATAAGAAACTATTCATCTGAAAAACTTTCTTCCGAGAAAGTCTGGGAATATATCAGAAGCGTAATAGAACGGGAATTAGAAAAACCTGAAACTGTGCATCTCCTGACTATGGTCATAAAGAACGTTGTTGAGAAAAACGCATCCGTTATCGCGAGTAATGTGAACAATATTCTGGAAGAGTGGATCAATGAGCAGAGTTTCCTGATCAAGAATGCACTGAAATTTGGTAAAGGGCTTTTCGGTATTGATAGTAATTGGATCAGGAAAGAACTGATGAAGAGGGTTAACAAATCTTCTTTCTTCCGGGACTTAATGGATATGATAGAAAAGAACATCGGCTCAATATCGAAGATGGGTGACGATCCGGCAGTAAAAGAGCGATTCTCAAAATTTTTCGAAGAACAGAAGCAGCGGCTTGACGAATGGATAAAAATAGAAGGCGTGAATATCGCTCGAACGAAGATCCTTGAATACCTGGGGTCCGAATCATTCTGGAACTGGCTTGAAGTACAGCTTGATTCGATAATCGGAAAACTCAAGGATATTGCCGAGGAAAAGATCCATTCAGATGACTTCAGGAAAACAGCTGGAGCAGTAATGCTTGAGTTCGCGGAGAATGTTGAAATAAAGGAGATCGTCCAGAACAAGGTTAATGAATTCGAATTGAAGCAGCTTGAAGAGCTGATTACAAAGGTCAGTGGAGAGAACCTCTGCGGCATAGAATTATTCGGAGGGCTTCTTGGAATGATAGCCGGACTGACACTGATCAATCAGTGGTTCATTCTTGGTATTCCTGCGGTATTCGCTGTGCTCTGGGGAATTGAGAGATTACTGTCCGGAAGAGTTGTTACCATAAAGTAAATTCACACGATATTCAGAAAACCATGACTTCCTTCACTTCCATGATCATTGATAATAATCGGAAAGCAAAGCCATATTTAACTGAGTTCAGCCAATTGTTGATTAAGATTTTGAACAGGAACGAAGAACATGCGCCTGCCAATTTTCAGAACAGATAAAAGCTTTCTTTCCGCAAGGTTCAATAGATCTGAGCGTGCTGTTTGATAGACGACATTATGACTTCTCTTGTGAGATTCAATCGAGTACCTATGCTTCGGATGCCCAAGTGCATGACAGATTAATGCTTTTTGTCGATGATTCAATACTTCAACTCCACGTAATTCAGCTTCCATCACTCTTATCTGTTC
>CAZOQQ010000193.1:0-4507 GCA_964582075.1 uncultured bacterium
TGAACCGTATCAGCCATTCCTGTGTAATTCTGAAGCGTGATTGTTGTGTTTGTTATTGTATGTATTCCGGCTTTCACGCAGTTCCGTATTCCCTGAACGGTGCTGTCAAAGCTGTCGGCACCTGTCATTTTATTGTGCACTTCCCTTTGCGCAGATTCAAGGGTAATCTGAATGTGGTCAAGCCCTGCGTCTATAAGAGTTTGAAGATAGGCTTCATCTGCGAGCTTAACTCCGTTGGTAAGAAGGCCTGTAACAAGACCGAGAGACTCTGCATACTCAATAAGCTCTACCAGATCATCCCGAAGAGTACACTCTCCCCCGGTGAAAATCACGTGTGGAATACCCAGATCCCATATTTTCTTCATTACTGTTTTCCACCGGTCAGTGGAAAGCTCGTTTTTCTTCCTTGTCTGGTTGTAGCAGTGGGCGCAGTTGATGTTGCATCTGTATGTAAGTGCAAGATCCATTCTGTAGGGAACCTCGACTTCGGTCTGGAACGGTTCCCTTACATCCATGTTAACGAACGAAACGGGTTCGTAAGCTCCTGTTTCCAGAATATTCTGCAGTGTTTCACCGTACTGTTCAAGATCCTGTGCCGCCTGCTTCTTTTTTACCGCATACCTCGTTGTGAGAGCCTTCAGCATCCTGCTCTGCGTGTATCCTGAAAGAAACATCCAGGTAATATCTGCGGCGACCGGATTCATGTGGATAACCCTTGACGCATCAACGGTAAGCAGGCCACGACCGTCTCCGCTGACTCTGAGGTGATACCTGTGTTCTTCCCTGCGGAAGTGATACATCCCCGGCTCTGCTATTTTCTTCCCGGCTTCCTTCAATATTTCAAACATGGTTACCTGCCCCCCCCTGCACAGGCGCACGCGCACCCTGCGCATGCACACGCACACGAAGACCCGCCGCCGGAACTGCTGTAACTGCTGGATACCGGAACGGGATTTGTCTTAGAAGTTACAGCTGTTGAAAGCCCGGTCAGGTTACTTACTGCATTCTCTGCGGTTCTTGTTAGTGCTCCCGCAACCTGAGAACAGACCTGGGAAAGACTCATTCCGCCCGCGCTTTTACCCGATATTTTCCCCGCGGGAAACATGTTGAACATGTACGCAGGCATAACGATGCTGCCGTCCGAGGGTATCGTTTCAAGTCTGGAGTCGAACTCCTCATCTGCGAGAAGCCACTGGAACCAGCTTCCGAATATTTCTCCCGCTTTTTCCGATGATTCATCATCCGCAACCATCTTCCAGGCACTCTCTATAACCCTGCGGTAGTATTCCTGAGACTCTTTTAGTGAATATCCATCCATCTTTTTTTCCAGAACCTCTATCATATCCACAAATATATGTCTCAGTTTTTTTCCTGGAACAGGTTTGCCTGCCGGGTTATCGGGAAGAATATTCAGCAGTTTCTTCTCGTATGAGCGAAGCTCCGGCAGTGTATCCGACTTAATCAACCTGCCTTGTTTTCCCATCTTCAGTGCACCTTTTTTGAACAGGCCGAAAATGATAAGAACAAGAACTCTGTCCAGCTTCTGCTCCAGCAGCAACGCGGCAAAGGGAGCTGTAAGCCCCCGCCTTATTCCACTCCCTTCAAGACCGAGGCTGGGGGGAAGGTACTCACTTCTTCTGCGATTCGCCTTTTTAACCGCCTTCACAATAGCTAATACCACTGAAGCGAAAATCAGGAATATGAACCCAAAAATGCCAAGCACAATAAGAGCTTCTTTGGAAATCAGCGGGGCTTTAGGTCTTTCCGAAAGCGGCCCGTCCACAAGGTTATCGGGAAACGAGATACCTACCATGTACGGCGAATCAACTTTCCTGGTTTCTTCCCAGATATATGCAACCCGCCCGTCCTTCCATACACTGAAATCCGTGAAAGGTCTGTCATGATACCGTACGTTTTCTATAGTCGAACCCTCCGGAAATACCATGGTAAGCTTAAAATCGCTGGGACCACTTAAAAGATCATAATCGAACCAGGTGGGAGTGAATTCTACAGAAGCGTAGTCGTCATCTTCCGTATCCAGAAACACCATATTTCCGTTGGTGCCCGTAAGCCAGAAATACCCCGGTTCTCCCGAATCTATGGAGCTGCGGTTAAGATGAACCTCCACACCATTGTCTATGTATGTGGAATAGCGAATATCTGAAATAGAACTGCCGCCTACTCCGGCAACAATGGAACCCAGTTGAAAGCTATCTGACGGAAACCCTATATCTACAATATCGATACTGCTGTACCCGGGGGTGCATACAAAAAGAATCTCGTAACTGATATCCAGACTTCTGTCCTTGTTGACTTCAACAACACATTTGAACTCCGGAATTGAAAAGTTATAATTCTGCCCCAGAACCACGGACACAAGAAGGACACATGTAAAAATAAATTTCACCATTTTGGAGCCTCCTCAATCTGGTACTCACTGTGGCAGTACGGACAGGTAACGAATATTGTACCGGCCCTGAACGACAGGTTTTCCGAGGAAAGAGTGCCCCCGCACTGTCTGCATTTCATGTTTTCCAGTTTTACATCACCTGAAAGTTCAAGTTCACGTTTTATCACAACATCACGAGTTTTTGGTTTTCGCAGCCCGTAAACAATCAGAAACATCCCGGAAGCAATCATGACCATACCCGGAACAGGCCTGCCGCCGATGACAAATACGAGGCCGAAAAATATAAGTACAAGACCGGCTGCAGCCAGAACAATTTTAACAGCTTTCATGTTTCCCCTCCATAAGCATTGTAAATAACACCAGCCCTGCCTGCGGGCAAGTTCAACAGCAGGGGAACCTGTCCGGCTCTTGACAAGTGGTGGACGGGATTAGCACGATACTCATACACCTGTGAAAGATATCAGGCAAAACTTCAATACTGTAAGGATGGCAACATGGATGTTTGTTCCAAAGGCAGAGAATGTATTCAAATCTGTATTGACCTGCTCAGCAGGCTGTGTCCCGATGGAAAAAAAGAACTGCCCCTGAATAAGGTTACATGAACAGGGTGTTTCCCGAGGGTTTTGTCTGGGGGGCTGCCACTGCCGCCTACCAGGTTGAGGGCGCAGCAGACAAGGATGGTCGGGGGCCCTCGGTATGGGATTCATTCTCACATACACCCGGGATGGTTAAACACGGCCATAACGGTGATGTGGCTTGTGATCAGTACAACAGATACGCCGAAGATACAGCACTGATGAAAAGTATTGGTATTGGCGCTTACAGGTTTTCGGTATCATGGTCAAGGATAATGCCTTCAGGCAGGGGACAAGTTAACGGGAAGGGAATAGATTATTACAGGAGGCTAGTTGAAGTACTGCTTGAGGCCGGTATTCAGCCGTGGATGACTCTTTTTCACTGGGATCTGCCCCAGTCCCTGCAGGATGATTTTGGCGGGTGGCAGTCGCGGGAGACTTCGAAGTATTTTGCAGATTATTGCGGGTTGATTGCTTCAAGATTCAGCGATGTTGTTCAAAACTTCATGACGATCAATGAATTCTCGTGTTTCACCGATTCAGGATACTACCCCTCAGGACAGGTATTCGCCCCCGGTGTTATGCTTGATACCAGAGGACGGAACCAGGTTCGCCACAATGCTCTTCTTGCCCATGGCCTTGGAGTTGGGGCTATCAGAAACGTTTCTCCTCAAGCCAGAGTAGGTATCGCCGAAAATCCTGTTGTATGCGTTCCGGTAATGGAGACGGAAGATCACATTCTCGCGGCGAAAACTGCTTTCAGAGAAGAAAACGCTCCCTTTCTTACAACAGTGCTTGAAGGAAAATACCCGGATTCATATCTGGAAAGCCAGGGAAATAATGCCCCGGAATTTACCGGTGATGACATGAAAGCGATTGGTTCACCGCTTGATTTCGTGGGAATCAACCTGTACCTTGCAAAGCATGTTATGGCTGACAGTGAAGCTCCTTCCGGTTACTCCATTATCAGGCACCCACCGTCATATCCCCACATGCACGCATCATGGATTAAAGTATCTCCGGAAATATGCTACTGGGCTCCACGTTTCATCAGTGAAATATGGGGTGTCAATGAGATATTCATTACAGAAAACGGTTGTGCCTGTGATGATACAGTTGATGAAAACGGAAAAATACACGATACCGACAGGGTATTCTATCTGAGGAATCACCTGTTATCGGCACAGAGAGCAACTTCCGAAGGAATTCCGCTCAAAGGCTATTTCTGCTGGAGCCTTCTTGACAATTTCGAGTGGGCCGACGGATACACATACCGTTTCGGTATTGTGCATGTTGACTTCAAAACCCTGAAAAGAACACCTAAACTAAGTGCAGAGTATTACGGCAGGGTAGCAGTCGCAAACACTGTTATTTGATTATCTGTTATTAGATCTTTTCGCGGCATATTTTGGACAGCGGAATTCATGAGAATAGCGCGTCGGGCTCTACATACCTATCTGTCATAAGTTTACGGATTTATTGGCACGAAATGACCCGGAGGCATATATTCCGCTGGTTCTGA
>CAZOQQ010000194.1:0-4493 GCA_964582075.1 uncultured bacterium
CCAGCATATCGAATTCCCGTTGAAATACTTATTTCACCGTGTAAGTTTCCAGGCTGTTTGTCACGGTTGAAGTTATTACGCTATCCGCAACCACCAGAACATTCTTTACAACTCCAACGTTTCTTGCAAGATCCGTTGTGTTTGAGAAGGATATGGTTGAATCGTTATGGCTTGCCTTCATTTCCATACAAGTCGAGAAAGAGCCTGCGGCCACTGTAACATTTGCTGACATTGAAAGGATATTCCCCGTTATCGGCGGTTTTGCGGCGAACCGCCAGGTCGCTCCGTTCTTAAGCGGAAACGGAACGGTATAAGAGGAAACGGTATCGGTCAAATGAGGATATCCGAAAAAGCCATCGCCGGTTACCCGCAGGTAATCGGTAATAGTTGAATCTGAAATGGCAGTAAGTCCAAATAGAACGGTAGTATCATTTATAGTTGATTCCTGAACAAATACATCAAATCCGCCGGAATGGGACGCGGTTCCGGTTATTTCAACAACTGATTTTCCGGATAAGGTTCCTACCTGTACTCCACCCGCGCTGAAGGAGCCAGAGCGATCGTAAGTCCAGGTATTTCCAACAGCGAGTGGATAGAAATCTGAATCGCTGCCGGTTGAAGGACCGGCGGGGCTGTCGCTTTTACAGGCGAAAACCGACAGTACAATTGCAGCTGATAACATGAACATTGTTCTTTTCATTGCAATACTCCTTCAGTTTAAATTCAGATAACTTCAGTATACTGCAAAAAACAATTAACTTTGTCCATCCCCGGCTGCCATCAGTAAGTAAGTGTTCTCTGTTTGAAACCGTACCCCATGACATCGTTGGCATCATGCAGAACCATAAAAGCGTCGGCATCTATCTTTTTCAGAATTCTTCTGAGAAGCATTACCTGCCGGCGATGAATACAAACGTATATGACATCTTTTTCTTCCCTGCTGTACCCGCCTTCCGCTTTAAGAAAGGTCACACCCCTGTTTAACTTAGCGAATATGGCATCCCGGACTTCGTTAGGTTTCTTCGTAATTATAACCGCTGCTTTTACGTAAGGCATTCCCTCAGCCGCGAAATCAGTCATTCTGCTTGTAAGGAACAGGTTCAGATAAGCCCAGATGACGATAGTCGGGTTCCTGAAAGCAAATCCAACCGCGAGAATGATAATGGATTCAACCATCCAGTAACCGGTGCTTATCGATACACCGGTATACTTTTTAAGGATAGCTACGGGAATGTCCGTTCCGCCCGTGGAACCTCTGAATTTGAAAATCAGACCAAGCCCGATACCAAGCAGAGAGGATCCGGCAAGTGACGCGAGAAGTATGTCCATTTCCGAGTTACCCGTGAGAAAGACAGCCAGGCGGGGAAGTTGTCCTTCAGATGCCACATCATGCACGATATTTCCATAATTGGAAAGGAACGAAAGGTGGGTCGGCTGAAACACCCAGCACATGGCATTTGACATGAGCATTCCCACCAGGCTTCTGATTCCAAACTGCCTTCCTATAAAAAAGTAACCCAGAATGAACAGTGGTATATTGAAAGCGAACATCCATATACTCTCTGCCGTACCTGTCCACTGGTAAAGAACCTGGGCCAATCCCGCCACACCACCGGGAGATACGCGAAACGGAAACAGGAACCACGAATAGGCTACTCCAAACAGAACGGAACCGGCGAAAATGCCGGCGTAATCCTGCAGTTCATTTCTAATGTTCATTCTATCACCTCCCGGATGCGCATAATGAAAAAAGACAAAGCCGGAAACAGCTCTGCCTGTGGATCAAATATAGTTGAATACTGCCGGAAAAACCAGGATACAGTTATGCCTCGGGTGATATTCTGCCGGCGGATACATCTTCGGCAAGCGCGGCGGATACCCTGCGTTTCGCAAGCAATATGGCCCAGACAAGAACCGGGAGAAGTCCAATAAGCGTGAATTCACTCCAGAACGGAATCGCGAAAATAGTGAGGTCATACAAAGCGTGTAAAAACACCGCCAGAAGAAAACCTTTCAGAATAAGTTTTCGCCTTTCCGTTCCAGTGGCGCTGAACTTCGCGAGTCCAATATAGTAACCCATTATCACCGATACTGAAGCGTGCATAGGTATTGACGTGAAAGCTCTCAGAACAGCAACAGTCATACCGTTTCCAAGTACATACAGAACGTTTTCCATACACGCGAAGCCCATTCCGGCAACAACCGTGTAAACAATTCCATCCATAACCTCATCGAAGCATTTCTTCCCGAAAGCGTATTTGCGTACTATGAAAAGTTTAATGCTCTCTTCAACGAGTGCGGCGGTTATAAAAGCCTTGAAGACGGGGTAGAGAACTCTGTATGGATTGAGATGCCCCGCGAGATGATCGATACCCAGTTCTACGAATATAGCGGGAATCGTAGAGAGCAGAGCCAGAAAGAATATCCGTACTATTATCCCTTTTGGTTCAGGCCTGGCTCTGTCTTTCCTGTAGAAGTAAATGACTATGACAACCGCCGGAACAATCGCAAACAGAAGAGAAATAACCATGTTCATTCCAGTTTCTTCCAATGTTACAACGGGTTCAATGAAGCCTCATCTGCCATTTGTTCTTATCTTCCCAGCCAGCCTGGTAATCGTAATCAACAAAACAGATTTTCAAATCCGCCTGGTAGTCGTAATCAACGTAGTACACCTTTATATCAGCCTGGTAGTCGTAATCAACAAAATACCAGAGGGCATCTTCTCCATCAGCCTGGTAATCGTAATCGACAACATTTACTGACAGGTCAGCCTGGTAATCGTAATCAGCTACGTAAACCAGAATGTCAGCCTGGTAATCGTAATCACACACGTATACATTACCGGCGCCAGCAATACCGAAGATGGCGACGAGAATCACAAAAACATTTTTCATAAAAACCTCCTTTCCGTTTCATTGCCATGGAATACACAATTATCAATATATGTACAAGAGGCAGATAAATGAAAGGGGCTTTAATCATGAAGTTTTATCCCGTTTTGTCGACGATTCTCCTGATCATGCTTGTTCCCGGATGTGGCAGCGGAGAGGAAATCACAGACAGCGCAAGCGAAGAAGAGTTACTGTTCCCCGAGAGTTTGAGTATCGCGGAAACGTTCGCTGACCGATTCTACGAACCTGTCGATTATACACTTGACCCCCGTATGAATACTGCCGGGTTACCTTTTACCGACGACGATGTGATTAATCTCGATGACATTATCAGATTATCTCACATCGGTCGGGCTCCACAATCGCTTCTGCGGAATGGTTTTATGGTTTTCAACCCGTTCTACGGTTTAAATAACCCGATCAGGGCATTCGAAAATATAAGTTCCTGGGACCAGCCGGTATACGTATCCGCTGGAATTCCTCTTCATATGCTTCATATTTTCTTCGATCAGATTCTGCAGAGCCTTGAAGAGGAACATCTCTACGGTGACCTTGAAATTATCTGCACGAGTCTGTACGAAAAGAACCTTGGAAGAGGCTGTGGAATGAATGCAGCGTTCTTTGCCGTACCCCTTTCATTCCTGCATCCCGGATTCACGGCCGATCAGTCGATCTCGGAAGAAGTAGAGGCCGAGATAGCCTTGATAGAGAATCACTCAGGCTTCAACGACAGCCCTGTAATGGGCTACCGCGAAGATTATTCCCAATACGTTCCAAGAGGACATTATACATCAAGCCCGGAGCTGGAAAGATACTTCAAGGCGATGATGTGGCTTGGCAGGCTTACTTTCCTTCTGAACGGCGGAGAACCGAACGGCCGGATGGCGAAATACATCGTTTCAGAAGACGATGCACGAACCATGACATCGTGCGCGCTGTACATCGTTTCAGATCTTGCCGGAATTGAATCCGGAGGAGAACTTCTGCTGGATAAATGGCGAAGAATTTACGAAATTACCGCCTTCTTCGCGGGTTTCGCGGACGATCTGTCCGTGCCGCAGTACGCGGATGCAGCATGCGAAACAGCAGGTTCCCCCGCTTCAGGCGCTCTGATCAGAAGCATGGATTTCTACAGGATTTTCAGGGATTACGTCAACAGCAATTCAGCAGGCCCCTCCATCATATACAGCGGCACTGGTGAACTTGTTTCAATGCCCGATGAAAACGGACAATTCAATCCCGACGATCTTCAGACAGCTTTCAATAGTACTACAGGCTTCAGATTCCTCGGCCAGAGGTATACACCTGACAGCGAGATTCTCGGAAAACTGGTTTTCCCTTCCGTCGGTCGAAATCCAGCCGGACAATCACGGTACATGCCAACTGGGCTCGATGTAGCCGCTGTTTTCGGAAGTGAAGCGGCCAGGTCCATACTTGAGGAACAGGGAGATTTTCTGTTCGCAAATTACACGGATTCTCTTGAATCCCTCAGCGGGATGATTAAGAATTACACACCTTCCGACTGGCACGCCACGCTTTACATGTCGTGGCTTCACTGTTTGTATCTCCTTCAGAATGAAAAAGGTGAAGGTTACCCCG
>CAZOQQ010000195.1:0-4419 GCA_964582075.1 uncultured bacterium
TATTCCTCCCGCTAGAAATCGAAATTGATTTTAAGCCTTTTTTTCCGTTCGGATGATTTGCCGTAACCTGATATCAGGGAACAGCGCTTACAGTCAAGAGTTACGTACAACAGCTACTATTCCTGTAACCCTGGAATTTTCTCCAACATCTGAACTTGAAGCGGCTGATACAACAAAAATGTACGTCCCGCTGGATACGGCATCACCGTCTGCATCCTGTAAATCCCACCAGCGCTGGTTATATCCGGCGGAACCTTCAATGTTCCCGAAAGTAACAATTCTTCTTCCAGCCACCGTGAAGATATCGATATTCACCCTTCCCGGTGAACTCTGAGTCCAGTTGATGGAAGTCCCGTCGGCACATGGGTTGGGGTAAGGAAAAACTTTGCTTATCTCGAATGAATTCTTGTTGGTAACGCTAATTTCAATCCCGACGCTTGACGAATTAAGAAGACCGTCCGACGCTCTTAATTCAATGGAATGACTTCCGGGTTCAAGCTCACCTATGCAAGTTTCAAGTTCACCCGTGGTTGCCGAACCCGTGTTGTACTGGAAACAGCTCGAAACATCATCGGGAACACCATCAACATAGAGCGCAAGCTGGCGTCCTACATTGCCCAGAAGGTTGATACCGGAACTGTCCGAAATAACGGCCCTTACGGTAATATCACCGGATATTTCAGGGTTATCAACATTCCTGTATCCATCGATCCACAGTTCAATTACAGGCCCTGCGGTATCCTGCAGAGGATTGCCTCTTCTCAGCACAGCCGGATATGTCGACGCAGCGCCTACGGTGCCTCCGTTAATGAAAGTAACCTGAGTTCTGGCCAGTACCCCGGTATCACTATCTATGGGAACAAACATATCCATATTGAAACCGGGCTCAGCATAGGCTGTTCCCGAATAGAACCTGCCGGGGATAGACAGGTAATCGATTGGAATATGCTGTCTGAACGTAATGTACGTATCCGGCTGGCACGATTCGTAAGCCTCAACGAACAGGATTCCTTCCGAAGGAGCAGTTCCGTTCAACGTCGCGGTTTCACCGGAAAACAGTGTATCTGCCGATAAATCGAAAGAATCACGGGGAAACGCCAGTTGCAGATTGCCGTCTCCAAACAGAGCGTATTTTGCCGCGTTAATATTGTAACCGTTATTTATCTTGCCAAGCAATACACACATACCCACTGAAAGATCCAATTTATCAAAAAGATTATCAAGTATACTGGCAAAAAGAACCTCGTTCCCGGAAGCGCCTGTTTCATCCGTAGCCGCGAGACCCAGAATAGCTCCTCCAGCCAGGGATGTGGTGACCTGCTGTCCCAGGCATTCTGTTGAAGGATTCTGAAACTGCCCCACGTTGCAGGAACCGAACATCGCAAAGGGAAGCCTGTGTTCGCAGGCAAGGATACCGATATCTTCCAGGTAGAGAAGCCCTTCATCCGCCAGCTGATCGTACGCACCATGTCCAAGGTACAAGGAGATAAGAGCTCCTTTGCTCCAGAGATCAATATAATCAGCCCGGGCCAGCGGTTTACGCCATCCGGTGTCCCACTTGTAAAATATCATGTAAAGTTTTTCAGGACGCACTACATCCGGGAGATGTCTGGTAAGCAACCGTTCGACACTTTCGGTATGTATTGTTTCATCACCACCGGAAAGTGGATATCGTTCGTCGTCAGCGGCACCAAGAACTACTGTCTGCCATTGACCACTGTTTTCGTTTTTTCCGTAGGAAAGACTTCTGTCCACAAGCATCTGCAGATCCGATCGGTTGCTTATCCCGATTCTTGATACAGCAATCTGGGGACGATCTGAACCTCTTACCATCGAAAATACGTCATCAGAAATAGCAGTAGAATATTTAAGCTTCAGAACGTCTATATAGGACTTCCTGGCGGAAACGTAATTAAGAGGGTCCCAGGTACCACCGCCAACCAGAACCAGATCTTCGGGAATGGTTTTCCAGGAATCAACAATGTAATCGGACATTGCCTGGATGGCCCTCGGGTCTCTGACACCTCCGTTGAATTCATTGTACACTTCCGAAGCGGAAACAGCGATCAGGTCACCACCCGCTTGAGTCAGCGGAATTATATCGTTATAAAACTCATCCGCTGCAACGAACAGGCATTCGGCACCATCCATCGTTTCCATTATTCTCCCGGGAGACTCGTATCGTATTTCCGCAGGGCGGCTCACATTCCCGGGGTCGGAAATCCAGAGTTCCCTGGTTTTCCAGGTGACAGGAATTTCAAATTCAAATTTATGCGCGTTGTCGATGCTGATATTATCAGCGAGCGTATCACCACTTACAAGGAAAACAAGCGCGTCTTTTATATCGTTCGCCCAGGTAAATTCCTGCCTGCCAGTGGAAGCCCACCACTCAAGAGGAACCTGGGACTGACCTGTTAACGAATTGCCTGTCCACGAGAACACTTCAAACCAGCCAAAGAATATTCTATCGGCTCCGGATTCCCTGATTACCGTCAGCTTCAGTCTGTTTCCCGTATCCAGGATTCCATCAACGGCTATCGTTGGAGTAAACAAACCTATACCGGCCCATATCGTATCACAAACCATGGTGGAATTCAGGAATATCCTTACGTGATGAGCTTTGCCGCTATTGGACGTCAGGCAGAGCCGAAGATAACCGCTTCCCCTGGCTCCGTTCGCGTCAAAGGTAAAATACTCCGAAGTATCAGAGGTACCTTCGGATTTTGTCCATGCCCAATCATCCGGGAAATTCAACGCGAACTCAACTGTCCTTACGAGATTCTGTTCAAAATGCCGCCTCGAAAGAAAACTGTCGGGCATGGCCGGAGCACCGGTTAACTCACCATTCTGAATATTCATCCTGGCTCCGTCTTCTCCACCCCACGTGAGCCAGTAGGTATTACGCGAACAATACCTGTGATTGTAATGGGCAGGCATTATAACACCTTCCGGTTCCCACCATGCCAGTCCCCGACCGAAGAAATAGAACCTGTCATCAGAATCGAATATGCCGTCTCCGCCATCCTTAACCATTACAGGAACCGGTCGCGGTGTGTATTCGTTCTCCCAGGGTTCCGACCCCATCTCACGGCCCCTGCCGCAGAACAGTGAGAGACTGGATGAAGGGGTTCCTGCCGCTTCCGGGATATCGGCCCCGGTAACGCAGTATATTCCAGCAGTATCAATATCCATCGAGTACCATGGTAACCCCCAGAAAGGGCTGCCGGCATCCCTTGATTCGGAAATACTCCAGACCTGGTTTCCCCCTTCGAACAGGGCATCGAAAATAGAACCTGACTTCCCGGATACCTGAACCGGTGATCCGCCGGAAGGGTAATTCAGACGCACAAGGAACCTGTCGGCAGTATAAAGAGAACCGTTACGATAAATTACCGGGTGCAGCCGAATTTCCGCGTAACCCGCTCTCCTGAACCGCCCTGTAGCTTTTATGGATCCCCATTCCCCGGGAATTTCCCCGGCATCAGCGGCTTGAAATCTATCAACACCGTCCGGAGATACACTTACGGAGGACACGGTTCCTCCGGAAAGGTAGCGAACTCCTTCGGGAATTATTTCAAGCCGAGGCTCTCCGACGGGTGGAATCGCAAGAAAAAGGTTCGCGCATGGAAGCAGAACCGTACCTTCAGAACCGGCAAAACCGCAATTATCAGCCATGTACCCGATCAATCCGTCCGGCAGGTTTTCGATCGGCAGAATATCGGGACACTCCCAGGTAAACCAGGTTGAGGAATCGTCTACCCGAACAACCCCGATATCAGGATTCGTTACATCCTGCGCGACAGGACCGGAACCAAGAAGAAAAACAAGAAGCAACATAATTACAACTCCGAAAGTTCCAGAATGGGTGAATCACCATTTTCCTCACCGGGCAATCTTTCCTCATCAGGTATCATTTCAGACTTGATTCTTTCCTCCTCAACATCCAGCATATTCCTCTGTGAATCGACGAACGATCTTACCTGTGACAGTACCGATAACCTTCTATCCTGCAGTTCACGTATTGTTTCAGTCAGCACCTGAACCCTTCCCCTGGCTTCGGAGACCAGATTCGAAGCTTTTACTTCGGCATCCATAATGATAAGTTCAGCTTCCTTGTCAGCTTCCTTCCGGGCCTGTGCCGCGCTCTGCTGCTGCTGAACCAGAACATCCCTTACAGCACCCTCCATTCGGTCAAAATCCGCGGCCCTGGCTCTGAGAACTGTCAGCTCTTTTTCAGCGTTTTCAAGACTCTCAACAAGTTCTTCCCAGGCCGAAGCGACCATTTCAAGAAACGCTTCCACTTCATCGACATCGTAACCTCTCATGGTTTTCCGAAAGTTCTGTCTTCTTATATCAAGCGGCGTAATACGCACGATGTTTCTCCATTTCCGTATCTGAACACATCAGGGAAACCGATCA
>CAZOQQ010000196.1:0-4412 GCA_964582075.1 uncultured bacterium
TTTATTTCGTGCGGAGAGCAGCCGTCAGATGATGTTTCTTCAGATGGAAACGAAACAGGGAATGCGGTTGCCGAAACAGAAGGATACGTTCTTCCGGAAGCAGATGTTTACCTTACACTGTCCGATTCGATTGGAATAGAAATGGGAGACAGCAACTACGTTTTCGGGCAGATAACAGATGCTGATATATCACCGGAAGGAGATATAGCGGTACTCGATCTCCAGAAAAGCAGTATAAGCTTTTTCTCTCCATCGGGCGAATTCATCAGGAGTATCGGTCGGCAGGGCAGTGGCCCGGGGGAATTCCAGCTTCCCGTGAAAATGTCGTTCTACCCCGGGGATGTAAGTTCCGATATGCCGGACTCCCTCGAACCGGGTTTGGTAGTTTCCGATGCAATGGGGGGCAAACTGGTCTTCTTTGATACCGACATGAATTATCTGATGGATGCTCAGGGATTCTTTCCTTCACCACCGGTAACGCTCATAGCTTTAGGTGATGGTGCCCTGGTGGGCATGAAACCTGAATTTGTGCAGAACGATGAAGGCATGTTCATGGGTTTCGAAGTCGCTAGATGGGAGATGGGCGAAACAGAACCGTCGGTGGTCTATTTTGAGAGCATGTCGCCGTTTGACCCTTCCGATCTCGGCAGTATGCAGAAAGATATGGTCTATTTTGGAGCTACGCCGGAAGGAATAGTGTTTACCGCGCCCATGTCCACCGAGAAGTACGAATTTACAATTTGGAACCCTGAAGGGGAAGAGCTGCTCACCGTAACGAACGAGAATTTCGTAACGGTCGCGAAAACCCAGGAAGAAATCGATACCGAAACGGAAATAGTGAACAGCAAAATGATTCAACAGGGAATGCCCGAATCAATGGTCCACTGGGAACCGGATCCCTATCGTCTGGCAATCTCCGGCCTGTGTGTCGACGGATTTGACAGAATCTGGGTGACAAAGGGAACAACACTCACGCCGTCATTCGATGTCTACGACATGGAAGGCAATCTTCTTTTCACGGCGGCGCTTGATACCGGAGAGTGGGCCGGCACCTGGCAGACGGTAATCAGGGGAAATAAATTTCTGGTCTTTGATGCCGATCCGGAGCTTTACCCGCAGGTATTCACAGGTGTTCTTCCGGGTTTGAATGAATAAAGAGTAGAAAGGTGGAGCGGCTGCCGGGATAAGACCGGATACCTCTTTACTTAGATTTCCAGTACCTGCAGGAACGCCCTTGCGGGGTAAGCGTCTGCGAATTCGATTTTTATTGGAATACAGATAAGCAGATACTCGCCCGGCAGAACGTTATCGAGCAGCAGGTTTTCAAGTACAGGCACGGAATTTCCAAGAAGTATCTCGTGAACAATCGCGGAATCCGGAGCATCCACAGACAGTGTATTTATGCCGATAGTCAGCGTACCCTTACTCACAGCCAGTTCTGCCGCGTCCCGGGACAAATACGAGTATTCCATCAGAGGCTTTGATGGATGGATGGCGGTTTTCAGAAGAAGAGCTTTTCCTTCGAGAGAAAGATCTTCTATGAAAGAACTGTCGATTTCACTTGCCTCTCCGCAATCAATTACCAGCGCCGGGAGGATAAGGCGGGAAAGAGGGATACCGGTAATGGAAGTCCCGTATCCTGCGAGGTGAGCCTTCGCGTCAATATGTGTACCCGAATGGCTGCTCATGGTAAGTTTTGATGTTCGGAAACCATGATCAATTGAAGTTTCCTTGCGGAATCGGATATCTTCGGGCCACGCCGGCGTGTTTTCCGAAAGGGGCATTGTTATATCGATCAGTTTTTCGGGAGAGACTTTGTAAACCACGGGTTAATCCTGGCTCCCGGAAGGGCATAGTTCTCTCAAAGGACATTCATGGCAAAGCGGTTTAACCGGTTTGCATATTTTCTGGCCGAATCTGACCATGATATGATTGATTCCCGTCCACTCCGTTTCCGGAAAAAGCTTCTGAAGAGCGAATTCGGTTTCCTCGGGGGATTTCGATTCAACCAGTCCCAGTCTGTTGGAAATACGATGAACGTGAACATCAACACAAATGGAAGGTTTACCGAAAACCATTCCAAGTACGAAATTCGCTGTTTTTCGTCCAACTCCGGGAAGGCTCAGCAGGTCTTTCATATTATCCGGAACCCTGTTTCCGTAATCTCTGTGGAGGATCAGGGCTATTCTTTTCAGTTGATTTGCCTTCTGCCTGTAGAACCCGGCAGGTCGAAGCAGCAGCTCAAGATCATTTTGACTGATAGCCAGCATGGATTCAACATCCGGAGCTTTCTTCAAAACTTTTCCGGAAACTTCCTCGGTAACGGCATCCCGCGTTCTGAGGCTTATTATGGTTGAGACCAGTACCGGGAAAGCCCTGCGTGATTCTACCAGAGGAGAAGGTTCTCCCAGAGGGACAAGAACGCTTTTCATTCTGTTCAATATTTCATGTGCGGTGAGTTCAGACACTAATCTGTCCTGATGAAATCCAGACCCGAACTGTCCTTCGGGTTCAGTTTCAGGGCGAGTTCTCCTTTAAGAAGGGATATGAGGTCATTTCCCAGGGCCTCCTTGCGCCACCCGATAAGTTCAGGCAGTGAATACAGATCTTTCTCGGTATCCGGTGGATTTTTCGCCAGCGAATTCAGAAGATCCTTTGAAAGCAACAGTTGAGGGGAGATGCCCAGCCTGCAGGATTCCTGTTTCAGGAAAATCCGGAGAATATCTATCCTAGCCGAAACTCCCGGTTTCGAATGATGCTTTGGAATATATGGAATTTCACTCCCGGGGATATTATCAGCTTCGGAAATGACCTTGATGATTTCGTTACCCCACTTCATAACAAACCCGTTCGAAATGCCTCGCAATCTGGAAAGACTGTTTTTATTGCTGGGAGCCATTGCAGTGATGGCTCCGAGAACGTAGTCTTTTACAACGAAGTTCCTGGGTTTGTTAATCTGCTTTGCTGTATCTTCCCTCCATTTAAGCAGAGCCCAAAGGATATTGAGCCTGTTGTTGTTGATTTTGGATTGTGATTTAACCTTTCTAAACAACTTCGGTACAGCATTGTTGTACGTTGATGGATCCGTAAGAGTTTCAGCTTCTTCGTTGTACCAGCCAAGTTTACCCTTAGCGTCAAGCTGTTTCACCTGGCTCCTGTAAATTTGCAGGAGGTACCTTACGTCATCAAGAGCGTATTCTATCTGATCATCGGCCAGCGGTCTCAGGGACCAGTCACTTAAAGTGTGTCCTTTCTTCGGGTAAATCCCACATTCAGCCTTGACCAGTTTGAACAGAGCCGTCTGCCTGTCATGCCCAAGGAAAGCGGCGGCAAGCTGAGTATCGAAAACGGAAGAGAATTGAACGTTCAGATGATGCATGAGAACATCTATATCGTTCCGTGCGGAGTGTATGACTTTAACGGGAGTATCGGATTCAAAGAGATTGCTCAGAGGAGAAAAATCTTTGATTGCCAGCGGGTCGACTGCCACGGGACCGTCTTTACCTGCGAGCTGTATAAGAAACAGGTCCGGCCAGTACTTTCTTTCACCGTGGAACTCGGTATCAACAGCGAAAGCTTCTTCTCTACCGAGTTTATCGGTAAGTTTCAGAAGACCCTCCTGTGTGTTGATCACTTCTGTTCTATTCAATTCTCCCTCGATTCAGTTCTATCCACGGAAGAGGAATCGGGTACCCCGATGGCTGTGCTGCTTGTTTTCGCGTGATATGGGCAGTATACACCGTCAGCGGTTATTTCGTAATAGGAGTAACCGTCGTCCGGGCAACGGAATCCTCCTCTTCTACCGAACCGTCCATTGCTGTTCTCGAACATTTCCCTGAAACCGGAAGGGTATTGGTAGCCGGATAAGACGTACTCCCTGACCACGGCAGCCAGACTGTCTCTTATGACTTTACAGAATGAACCTTCGATATCAAACCCGTTTTCAAGATGTCCCGCGGGGCAGATCAATCTGCCGTCTTCAACGAAATAAGGTGACCCGCACACAGGGCAAGAGTAATTTTCTGGATTCTCTCCCTCGGAAACAGCGGGAATAACGGTTTCCCGGGCGTAGGAAGAGCAAAGGATAATTCCGTTGCCAAGAAGATTATCAAGAGAGGAGTCTCCGGTGATTTTCCAGTTTCCATCATGATCTTCCCTGAGCCACAGGGTTCTTGAACCCCCGTCTGTAAGGGAAACAAAAAGGCTGAACCCGCGGGATTCGTGTCTGCCCGTTCTTATTTTGCCGGTGGAAGTACTGTCATTAAGATCTGTCAGTATCCCGGGAGTAAGAAGACCGGAAAGACTGTCGGAAAGGAAAGAATACGCGCTATCGGTTTCGCCTGCTGAAAGGAACTCGATGTAATGCATTCCCGTCCCCGTCAATTTTCTACCGGTACTGTTTTCCCTGGCCA
>CAZOQQ010000197.1:0-4399 GCA_964582075.1 uncultured bacterium
CAGCAGTGAGGTCAATAGTTACTTTGTGTGCAGGCATCCCCATCTGAAGTTGACCAGTGTCTTCAATCGTAAAATCTGTAATCCATTCTGTTTCCTGAATCATTGTTCCCGGAATACCACCTGTGGCTGACTGATAAAAACTCAATTTGAATGCTGTTGGCTGTGTTACAGGATATCCCAAAATCACCCAGAATTCCACTTTTTCAACTACAGCACTCGAGCCGTTAATCAAAAAATCATCGGCCATAATCTGCCCGTCCGGTTCATTTATTGACCAGATAGCCACTGCCAGATTCCCTCCGAAAGGATAGCTGTATAACGAGCTGCCTACCGATACAGATGCGAACAAAAACAAAATCACTGCTCCCGCCGAAACAGAAAATCCCGGTTTACCAATCATTGTCATCAGTTTCTCCCCTTTTTAGATAGACCCGAAAGAACATTACCGTATATATGTATACGGCATGACTATGGGTCAATAAATACCAAGATACTGGATTTTCAGCATTCCAGCAGTTACTCCAAAAACCGCTTTTCAGTTCCAGTATTTGTGAGTTTTCTTCCTGAAATTAACCATACCACTTGAAACATCTTCAGTCAAACATCTTTTCTGACAAATAGCCGCCGGAAAGCAAAAAGAAAGTAAACATACTAACTGCGGGAATATCTCTTACGCTGCAAGCAAATTCTCCGGCCGCGTCAGCTCCCTTCATCTGAATATTTACAAGCGAATAATACTGTCAGTTGTCTTTTTTCGGTAGGTCAGAGACAGCCCGGTGACGGTTCGTGCCCCGGAATCAAGCAAAACCCTCGCGGCGCTGTCAATTGTGCTGCATGTTGTTGCCACATCGTCCACAAGCCATACATCGGTTTCCGGTGGCAACCTTTTCCCGCTCTTCATATGAAAGATACCCGAAACGTTCTTTCTTCTCCGGGATGGCGAAAGGCCCACCTGCGAAGGGCTTTCATCCTTCGAAAGAACGTTAAGACTTCTGCAGCCGGTTCCGGATGCCAATTTCGAAGCGATCAGGATCGCCTGGTTGTACCCGCGTTCCCTTTTTCTCCTTCTGCTTGCGGGGACAGGAACAAGAATATCATTCGAAACGGGAAGCTTCATCGAGTATCGCATAATTAAATCAGCAGCGACTCCGGCCAGGTGTTTTTCTCCGTTGAATTTAAGCCTTACAACTATCTCACCCGGAAGCCCGTTGTACATTACCGCTGAGTACACGGGCACACCATCCGCAGTACTTCCCCGCGGGAGAGGCCCGGAAGGGATTTTCGCAGGCATTCCGTTTCCGCTCCAGTGGATTACGGTGCAGCGATCTATTCTCAATTCACACCAGGAACAGAGCAATCCATCCCCGTCAGGCCTGTCTCCGCAAACGGGACAGACTTTCTTCAGGAAGAAATAAAGGAGGTTCTTCGATATCGAAGGTAAAGCCATAGGCCAAGCAGAAGAGCTGCAGCCAGCATTAAAAGACTGATAAACTGGTTGTCCGTTATACCGGGCCTGTTGGCTATGGAGCTGAACCCGAAAAGCATATTCGGTTCGTGATCAAAATAGCGGAATTCCTCTATCCCGAACCTCGAAACCCCGTACAGACCTGTGAAAAGGACAAAAATGAACCCGGGGAAATGTTTTCTTCGATCGGCCCAGAGCAGGATCGTAAGCAGAATCAGACCGGCTAAGGAACTGTACAACTGGGTGGGATGAATATGTGTGCCGGCCAATATTCCTGTGTTGTTGTACGGCATGGCTGAATCCGGAAAAGCAACTCCCAGAGCACACGACGTTTCTGAACCGAAACAACATCCATTAAAAAAACAGCCTATCCTTGTTACGAATATTCCCAGGGCGAAAGATGGAATAATGGCATCCGAAAGTTTCCATACGGGTAGTTTCTTCCTCCAGATAGTATAAAACCCCGTGATAACCGCCAGGATAACCCCACCGAGCATGCTCAGACCATACAATCCACGCCATATTGCCACAGTGTCAATCCAGTGCCCCTGGAATTCGGAAACGTGAGTTAATACGTAAAAAAGACGCGAGCCGACAATAGCAGCTATCATTATCAGGACTCCAAGATTGTAGACATCGTTTTCCTTAACTCCGGCATCGATACCTCTACGGGCTGCCAGCCGCAGCCCCAGTATGAACGATATAGCCAGCATCAGCCCGTAGGTATTTATGGGCAGGGAACCGATTCTGAACAGAACTGGATGCATTGCTGAAAACCTCCGTATCAGTTTACTGTGCTGATAATCTAAACTTTCAAATCAAAACTGTCACTTCCCTGAAGCTTCCGGAAAATGGAGACGACATGACCTGAAGGTTGCTACACTTCCCGCCAGTACATTCCGGCATTAAGTACAAGACCTATAAGAAACAGTACCGTTACGAGCTGGCTTCCACCGTAACTGATGAACGGCAGGGGCAGACCGGTTACCGGCATTATCCCCAGCGTCATTCCAATATTCACAAATACGTGTATGGCGATGTAGGCACCGATCCCTGCTGTTACAAGCGAGTTAAAAGGATTTACGGATTTTCTCGCGGTGACGGTTATTCTCCAGAAAAGCAGGAAAAACGCGGTGAGAAGCAGCATACACCCTATAAAACCTGTTTCTTCAGCCCAGACGGAGAATACGAAATCCGTATGCCTGGCCGGCAGGAAAGCAAGCTCTTTCTGGGCGCCCTGCAGAAAACCCTGCCCTGAGAATCCCCCCGAGCCAACGGAAACCTCCGATTGAATGATATTCCATCCCGAACCATGCGGGTCGTTGGCGGGGTTAAGGAAAGTAATCAGTCTGGACTGCTGGTACGTCTCAAGCATGTTCCACGCAATTGGAGTAAGCGCGGCAACGATCGAGTTCCCGCCAATGAAAGCTATCCACATGGGAACCGGATACCTGCGCTTGTACAGTATTATGGAGAGAAGAAGCATGAATCCAATCCAGAAAATAATACTCATTGAGGAAACCGCAGCCAGGACAGGACTTACAAGAAGTATTATCCATCCAAGCCCGTAACCGGCCCAGACGAACATGGCCAGCACAATCAACAGCATCGAAACGGCTGTACCCAGATCAGGCTGAACGGCAGTCAGAACAACCACGGGGATAACGGTAACAAAAACAAGAGCTTCACCGAATTTCCTTGGTCTGACTTTCAGGGATGAAAGCCACCATGCCGTTATAAGTATCAGTCCGGCTTTTGCGATTTCCGATGATTGCAGATGGAGAGGTCCGATGATTATCCATCTGTTCGCGGGACCACGTCCTATGAAAATAGTCAGCAGGAGGAGAAGACAGATGAAAACAAATACCACAGGTGATATTTCCTCAAGTCGTCTGAAGGAGATCATACTTCCCGCAAGGAATGCTAAAATGCCGATTACGGACCATACGATCTGTTTTTCGAACAGGTTGGTTTCCGATACAACGGTTGATGCCGAATAAATGCTCGCCATACCAATCAGGAAAAGCACAACAAGCGACAGGAGAAGAACTATATCAGGCCGGTCTCTTCCTAACAGATCAATCACTTCCTTTGAAGTAGTCCAGAAGTACATCCCTGGCTACGGGTCCTGCTGCGGAACTCCCGTGTCCGCCGTGTTCCAGTATTACACAGATAACTACAGGCAGAGGTTCACGAATAAAACCTACTATGATTGCATGTGTTTCACCCGTACACTCTGCAGTTCCAGTTTTTCCCCAGAAATCCCAGGGGAAATCCTCAAACACTCTGTTAAGTGTACCTTTCGGCGATAAAACCGTTTGCAGCATTCCGTCGGTCACGATATCGAACGCGTAATCATTCATTGCTTCCGCGGGGAAAAAGGGCTCGTTTTCTTCTACCTGCGTTACGATCCGGGGGCGTGGTATCCTACCCCTGGATGCAATCACTCCCGTCATCGCAGCCATTTGAAGCGGGGTAGAAAGGAGTTCACCCTGCCCAATCGAGACATTCAGCAGGTTACCCAATCCCCATCCTTCAGGGCCATACGTTCTGTTGAGGTAATCCTTATCCGGAACAAGGCCGTTTCTTTCATTGGGAAGAGCTTCGGTCAGACTTGTTCCAAGACCGAAGTATCTCGCGTACACGGCCAGTTCATCGAGCGTCCCGAGTTCTGACGTTCTATAAAAGAAAACATCGCATGATTGTGCCAGAGCCTGAACAACATTCAGTCTACCATGTGAAGTCCAGCACCCGAATTCAGTATCTCCGAGAGTAAGGGAGCCGTAGCATGGTGCCGGCATTGTACTAACATCAATCAGGCCCTCCGCAAGAAGCCAGTAAGCGGTAACTATTTTGAAGGTGGAAGCCGGTGGATAGGCCGCAGCCCATGCCCTGCAGAACAATGGATTAGCGGAATCAGAAAGAAGAGTATTC
>CAZOQQ010000198.1:0-4360 GCA_964582075.1 uncultured bacterium
GGTGACAACCTTGGCGAAACCCTTGTTTATGTTGACCCGCACCTTGATAACGGCCAGATAACTTCGGCAAACGCGTACGGTGTGAGGGCTCTTGGACGTATAGTTTCAGACAACGATGCCTACATGTACGGAATGGAAACCCTGATAATGCCGGAGAATTTCGCCAGGTTCTCCTGTTTCCAGAACAAGGGTTTTCAGACCGGGTATTACAGTGACGGCTACAGATTCGACGGTCCATTCCATTCCAACGGTTCTATTGATATTGACAGCAAGGATATGACTTCATTGAACGATCCGTACTTTTACAGCCTCAGCATCGCCAGAAGAACGACCGGGGACGGGTACTACTACGGGCATTCAGCCGCCAGTGGAGTACTTACCACTTCACCAAAAATAGGCAGGCTTGAGATACAGCCGTACCAGAGGATGCTTATGGGACCGCCTTATTTCGATATGCATGCCGATTCCATACCCTACGGTCCCGTCGAGGTTAACTGGCAGCTGGCATACAACGCGGCTAAGTCAGGCGGGCTGTATTTTGATGCTGCTTCCCCGTTAGGCGAGCTTGCCAACGGCTCGCGCATATCGATTTCCCATGACACACTGAGAATAATGCAAACGAATGGAGGTCCCGTATCCGTTTACGCGTGCGATTCACTTACCAATCCTGTTGTGTGGATCGATAACGCACCCAATGATCGTATTTATATAAGACAGTACAGGCCACTTACGCCGAATGACGGCCTGGACATACCTTTGACCATAGGCATGAACGGAGACGTGTTCTGTTCCGGTAATTGCGAGTATTCCAACACGGATATCATGGCCCCTGATAACAACGATATGCTGGGTATAATTACCCTGCACGGAGATATTGTCATAGCAAAAGACGAATCGTTTTATACCCCTCCGATTCCCGAATGGACGGACGGTTTCCAGATATTGACGGACGGATCGTTCAACTTCGATGCGGTATTCATGGCGCTGGATGGCGATGTTCACACGGAAGATTATAAATTTCCGGACAGCACTGTATGTTCATTCAATATCCTGGGCGGATACATAGCCCAGGAGGAAGGCGTTACAGGCACACCAACCAGAGGTTATGAAGTAGTCATTGCCTACGATACAAGAATGATGACAAAGAATCCGCCGTATTTTCCGAGTACAGGGAAATGGAACACCGTATTCTGGGAAGACAGGCCGGAGCTTGACACTGTAAATATAAAAGAAGACAGGTATTGATAATTGAGACCGGGGAAGGGATGTAAAAGGCGGGAAAGGGGGGCGGTGCTTGCCATAACACTGGTACTGGCAATCGTACTTTTCATACTGTCCACCAGCCTGTTCGTTCTTTTCAACGCCAATGTGAATTCGTACGAATACACTTCCGGCAGGTTAAAAGCCATTACTGCTGCCGAATCGGGAGTCAGTATTGCTTTGTACAAGCTGGCTGAAGGAAGTGAAGGCGCGCCGGTGCAAACAACTCCGTATTCACTTCCGGGAGACAGCGCGCAGTGGATAAACGTTCCCGGAAGTGACGAAAAAGTCTGGATAGTAATAGACCCCTGCGATGTCAACAGCATCCCATACGTTGTTGGAGGCGCGGAGATAAGGTGCAGGGGTCTGTACAACAATTATACGCGGGATGTAAGAGTTCGTGTATCTCCGGATTATCCTTCGAGGTATGCCTATCTGATGAACAACGGAATTCCGGCAGGTATGTTGTGTGACGGAGCATTTATAGACGGGCCGTTACATTCAAACGGTATTATCACTTTTTCCAGCAGCTCTCCGGATTCCTCCGGCGACCCGTTTGTAGCTTCAGTTTCGACGAGCCTGGATAACTTTTACTTCACAAATACCGGCTATTCGGACAAGCCGCATCCGGAAGATTCGAATATCTGGGTAAGACCTTACAACAGGCATGTCCAGGGGAGTCCGTACTGGGAGACCGCCGCGGACAGCCTGGATTTCAACCTGATGTATAACTGGTTCCGGGGGCTTCAGAGTGAAGCCGCTGCACAGGGCGGTGTTATCTACAATGCCAGCCGTATAATTATAAAGGACAACATGCTTCTTATGAAGAATGGAATCGATGCCCCTGTAGATACTTTAATCACTACAGGCAAGGATTTGTTTTACTTCGTAGGAGCCAGACCTTTATATATAAAATCGCAGGGTGCGCCGGACAACGTATTCACTTTTATAAGCACCGGGAATATCTATATTTCCGGTTCGATACAGGGGCCTTCCAATCCGGATGCCGGAATAATAAGTATTGTTTCCCTGAAAGATATTGTAATCGCCGAGGATCCGGGTTTGTCCGGCGGCAGCGACTGGCCGAATCCGTGGAAAATTGAAACCGACAGGAACCTTCAGCTGGACTGTGTTCTTGCTGCTCCGGGGGGATGTATTCGAGCGGAAAACCCCGGTATTCCCGAAACTGCGTTAAGATTTACGATACACGGCGGCACAATTCTTGATGATTTCGGGTTAGTCGGGATAGGGAGAAGGGGATACCAGCTCCGTGTCGCATGGAACCAGGCATTAACCAGTTTTCATCCTCCTCACTATCCTTCAATGGGTGACTGGGTGATTTCTTCCTGGCAGCAGGACCCCGATTACAACGGAGCGGTTATTAATGAGAATATGTTCTGATACTGATTGTCCGGGTCCTGGTAACCTGTTGTTGATTGTTGAGAATGTATTTACAGCCGGGGTACTGCAATGAAACGGAGTGGACACACACTTGTTGAATTGACCATTGTTGTTCTTGTTCTGGGCGTAATACTTGGCGCTATATACGTGTTTTTTCTAAGTAACAGCGGTTCGGTGGAATCGGTAGCTTCGGAGAACTTTTCCGCAAGTGGGAATCGACTTACACTTGATGAGATCGAGAAATATCTGGGGAATGCCGGTTACAAAGGCGGATTATCGCCTGATTCATGGCATCCTGTTCAGGAAGCCGGGCGGGATAGAATTACGATAGTGGAGAACACGGTTAATCTGCGCAGACTTAGCGCGGAAGACACTATCACAATTTGTTCGGATGAAAACGGTCTCATAACAGTTTCGGACGCATCGGGCAGAGTTGTAAGCCATGGAGCCGCTTCGGCCGTGATTACTTTTTCGTACAGTGACTCCGACGGTAATGAACTGGACGAAGATATTCTTCTGTCGCCGGCTGGCCGTGATCGTATCCGAAGAATTACATGCACATTGAATTCAGGTGGAACCGAATCACATGAATTAACCAGGGTAATTGCACCACGGAATCTAAGCATGTAATAATACAATTCCTCGAATCTTTCGGGACGTATCCATCCGGTGATAGACTTTCTTTCCTGATTTCAATTGAGGGGGGTAAGCGGGCGCTGCTCAAGTAACAGTGCCCGCGCTGGTTTCTGCTTTTACAGTAAGGTTCAGAAATTTCTCAGGTTTTCTGCGAACAGCTTCGCATACTCGCCGGTAGGGAAAGCCGATTCCATTGCTTCGGCGGCAAGCGATATGCTTTTCTCGAGTGGAAGAGTGTAGCGCATTACTGTAAACTTCTTCCTGAATTCGGCGACTTCCGCGGAAACGTTTTCATTCTTAATTATTATCCTGGCCATCAGTTCAGCCAGTTGAGCGAAATCATCTCCGTTCATTCCGAATCTGGTCATTTCAGAGACACCTGTTCTGATGCCGCTTGAGAAAAGGAATGTGTCATCATCGGGAAGAGCCTGATAATTGACGATGATGTTGTTCTGCTGAAGACGATCAGCTATTTCAGATCCCTCTCCGTGTTCGGAGACGCGGACGACTACCTGATGGGTATGTGTATATCCGTCGGCTGGATTTCCTTCAACGGCGAGTCCGTTATCCGCAAGGTGTTTTGCGAAGGATCGTGCGTTGGCGAGAACGTTTTGCTGGTACTCGTCCTTGAATTCGTTCATTTCGGTGGTAGCCACGAGAAGTCCGAGGAGAGTGGCAAGATGATGGTTGCTGGTACTTCCGGGAAAAGCTCTGCTGATGATATCAAGCCAGAGTTTTCTCAGGGGGGTTTTCTTTTCCATGTTGCTTACAACCACGCCGCGCTGTGGTCCGAAAAAAGTCTTGTGGGTCGATCCCGTTACGATATCAGCGCCGTCAGCCAGTGGAGCCTGGAATGCCCCGTAAATACCCAGAACATGTGCCATATCGTACATGATGACCGGTCTGTCATCCCAGTCTGAAACTTCGTCAGCCAGTTCTTTTACAGGTTCAGGGTACAGGAACATGCTTTTGCCGAATATTACAAGTTCCGGACGAACCTGGCGAACTGTTTCCAGCATTTTTCCAACATCAATCCTGTACGGATTGCTTTCCATTACCGGGA
>CAZOQQ010000199.1:0-4344 GCA_964582075.1 uncultured bacterium
GTGAGCCGTCCGGATCGAGTTCATTCGCTTTATAGAATGATTCGGCAGCTTCGGTCCATTGAGATTTCTCGGTAAAGGCCCTGCCTCTCCAGAACCATATTTCAGCGTTCAGAGAATCCTCACCTGCAATAACACTGTCTGACAGTTGAATAATCTCATCGTATTCCTGGTTCTGCATGTGTACTTTCATGCCCGTTACAATCGGTGATCCACAGGCAGTAAGTATGGCGAAAACGGCGATAACAGTAAGTATCAAACTTCGATTTAAATTCACTCCAGGCAAATCAATCCTCCGTTCAGGTGTTTTCCACAATATTATATCAACTGACAATAATTAATAAATCTGATCTTTCGGATATTGAAAGTCAATATTGACATTGATTGTGTCAGTACTAGTTTATAATGTTTCGGAGGTTATGAATTTGATCTGCCTTACTGAATTGTTTCGTTTTTTTCTGGGTTTGCTGGCTGTATCGTTGAGTGGGGCTCTTACCCCTCCCACTCCGAACTATATTGCTACATCCCGCGAGGCTGTAATTCTTATCGATTTTCAGACTGTTATTTTCCTGGAAGACGGAAGAGAGGCGAACCTGGCTCTGGTATCCACTGGAAGAGCGGGTTACGATACTCCGACTGGAACATTCGAAGTTCTGTACAAACGAAGGGCGCCTGTATCCAGTTCCTACAACGTCAGGATGCCATACTGGATCTGTATACACCCCTCAGGGCAGATAGGTCTTCACCAGACTTTCCTGTCAGGCACCAATCTACTGGGAACAAGAAGATCCCACGGCTGCGTTCGGCTTGGCAAAACAACCGCAAGATGGAGCTATCAATGGCTCAGGGAAGGCTCGACGGTACGTATTCAGGCTGAAGGCCCCAGGAAAGCTGATTCTTCTTCGCGATAATTCAGGATATCCGGATTCTTACAGCTTGACAACAAGACGGATTTGGTTCATTGTATATTAAGTTAGTGTTTGTAATCAATGTACAACTTAAGGAGGAAAAATGAAACTGATCGTGGTAGTTTTGCTCGTTCTTTCCCTTTCAGCTTTCTCAGAAGTAAGGACCGGAGGCGGAAGTGGTCATAATCCCTCTGCTTTAACAAGAGGAACTTACACCTTTGTTGATATGTACGCTGTAGGTCTTACTCAATCCTACGGTCTTGCTATCCAGGATAACGTGGCGGACAGAATCTGGATTTCCAACTATGGCACGAAGATGAACAATCAGTTCGACATGACATCAGGTTCAGCAACCGGAACCACCTTCTCAATAACCAACAGTATCGATGCTGATGACCAGGCATACTGCGTGTACAGTGGTGGAAACCAGTTCTTCTTCGGCGACTGGATTTCCAGTGCTATAGGTGTCTTCGATGAAACCGGCAATTATATAAAAACGATCCCGGGTCCTGGTGGATCATGGGCGAAAGCCACCGGCACGGCAGCCGGTCACGATATGCTTTACTGCTCCGATTTCGATTCTACTGTAGCTGAAATAGCATGGGGAGGACCTTACACCGGAACCGAAACGTCGGTAACCTGGACTACCGCATCTTTCGCAAGTGTATCCGGTATGTCGGTATACGGCGATTACCTTATCGTCTGCTGCCAGATCAAAGATGCAGACAATATCTTCATCTTCGAAATCAATTCCGATGGCAGCCTCAACATGACTCCCGTATGGTCAACGGAGTTTCTACTTGAGGATATGAGCTTAGCAGGCGGAATTGATTTCGATGGAACGTACCTCTGGCTGTACCCTCAGAATACCAGCCTCTACAAGCTTACCATAGATTTCAATTTCTCTTCTTCTTTTGAAACCTCAACATGGGGTCAGATCAAAAACAGTTTCTAACTGTTTTTTTTCTTACGAAAGGCGGGAGAAATCCCGCCTTTTTTTATTCTTCGAAAACAAACATCAGATTCGCTGATAACTCACACTAGATCAGGTTTATCCTCTTCAAATTTCTCGACAACATTCTTCAATCTCTGGGAGTATTCGTCACTCATAACAAGTGTGACCGAATCCGTTTCGATTACCGAAATATCACTTACTCCCATCAGAACGGTAAGCTTGCCTTCGTTCCATACGGTTGTATTCCTGCTGTCCACGGCAAACACTTCACCTGTGCCGATTCCGCAAGCTCTGGCGGAGGGCCAGTCACCGATATCGTTCCATTGAAACCCAGCGGGAACCATCACAACGTTATCAGCTTTTTCCATCACTCCATAATCGATGGAGACAGCCTGTAAATCACTGTACTTAACAGGATCGGGAGAGGTGCCCGAATCGAGTTTCCATAAAGCTTCCGACATTTCCGGGAGATATCTGGCGATTTCTTCCATGATAACATCGGCTCGCCAGATGAACATCCCTGCGTTCCACAAATATTTACCGCTTTTATAGTATTCTTCCGCCTTTACCGCATTCGGTTTCTCCCTGAAGGCTAGAACCTCAAAAACTTCTTCAGCGTAACTACTTCCCTTTTCGAGGTAACCGTACCCTGTAGAAGGGTATTCGGGTACGATGCCAATGGTGACAAGCTTGCCATCTGATGCCGGTTCCGCGGCTTTAAGAAGCGTATCCCTGAATCCTTCAGGCCTGTCAATAACATGATCCGATGGAACCACCACCATCAGATCCGACCCTTGACCTCTTTCGATAAGGGTTTTTGCCGCCCAGCCTATGCACGCGGCCGTATTTCTTCCGGTGGGCTCAAGCAGAAGATTCGCTTCACTCAGCCACGGCAGCTGCTTCCGGACCGTTTTACGGTATTCATTACCTGTAACCACCATTACTTCCGCATGGTCGCAGAGCCCCTCGAACCGTGAAGCTGTTTCCTGCAGCATCGTACTGTCACCTGTAAGCCGCAGAAACTGTTTCGGCAATCTTCGGGTTGAAACCGGCCAGAACCGCGTACCTTTCCCACCGGCCATAATTACTCCGAAAAATGATGATCCCATTACCCGCCTCCAGGTTCTATAAGGAAACCCGAACCGTCAAGCAGGAGTTTCCCACCGTCCATATCAGCGACAAGGCACGAGGGAGATTTAATTCTGTTATCTCTGATCTCAACCAGTCCGGATGCCAGGAATAGTAGTGCTCCTCCGGGAATATTAATCACCGAAGTGCCCCTGATATCGGAAATTATATAGTCCGATCCAAGCTTCAATCCGCTTAGTCTGCTTTCTTTCCCGGCCGGAACAGGTTTTCCTCCGCTGTGCCAGTCAACAGCTTCAATCCCCTTTTCGATATGAAGCTCTCTGAATTTACCATCGATTCCGGATCTGCCCCAGTCGTACAACCTGTAAGTAACGTCACAATTGCTCTGAGCTTCCAGAATTTCCAGCCCGGGACCAAGAGCGTGAACAGTTCCTGGCGGGAGATGGTATACATCACCTTTTCTCAGGTTAATTCGCTGCAGGATTTCTTCAACTCTACCCTGTCGCAGAAGATCCAGAAAACGGTTTCTGTCTGTATCCTTCAGCCCTCCCATCATCCAGGCATTGCTGCCCGCCGAGAGTACTATCCATGTTTCCTCCTTGCGGAGTTCTCCTCCGTTAATTCCTGGATGAACCTGAACGGACAGTTTGTCCGCGGTATGAAGGGTTTTCAGAAGAACGGGATAGAATTTATCGCCCGGCAGTCCTCCTTCCGATACTTTGCGCGTGACAGTTGTCAAAGTTCCGCTGGAAGTATTCCTGAGCCTGGATGAAGCATCTTCGTTATGGAACAGCCACCACACTTCTCCAATCCTGGTTTCCATTCCCGGAACCGAAAGGGAACCCCATATCCTGGGTACGTACCTTGGCTCCGAGATGAACAGCATTATCCGGCATCCCCGCGAAACCTGGATGTAAATTCCTTCAGGATGATTCGTCCTGTAAAATCACGCTCCGGATGCCATTGAACCGCAACAACAAGACCATCGTCCGATTCCATGGCCTCAATGACCCCGTCCGGCGATGTCGCCGCCAGATGGAATCCATCAGGAACCTCTGCCGCGGCCTGATGATGAAAGCTGCTTACTTCGATCCTGCTGTCGAAAATTTCCCCCAGAAAGGTACCACCTGCTATTTCAACTTCATGCTTCACCGGACGGTCAGCTTTTCCATCATGCTTCTCTGAATTATTAACCTGGGTGGCAATGTTCTGAATCAGCTCCTTCCCCTCAGCAATAGCTATCAGTTGAATTCCCAGACATACGCCCAGAACGGGCACCTTCATTTCTCTTGCTTTTCTGTACAATTCCATTTCCCAGAGGGGTCTTTCCCGCCTGAAATCGACGGAACCGTTGTTCCTCTGACCGTAAAGTTCCGGATCGGGGTCGGGGCCTCC
>CAZOQQ010000200.1:0-4320 GCA_964582075.1 uncultured bacterium
AGTATGACCCTTCGCTCCTGGTACTTTTCCAGTATATCCGCTTTCTCGCGCGAAAGAACATCCCTGCCTTCAAGAAGAGCTTCACGTTTCTGGGCTTCACCTTCCCTCCTGGCATCGGAGATAATACGATCTGCCTCAGTTTGAGCACCTCTTATCTCTCTGGCTACAAGTATCTTATGAAGAAGAAAACCCAGGATGAAAGTAGCTGCCGCGATTGCGGATGGGATAATAATATCCATGACGATCTCCTGTCAGACGCAGGTCACCATCTATATAAACGGAATCAGGATGCAACCATTGAAGGTCTGACCGGAAACACCCCTGCGCAGAATGCCGGCACATCCCTGCCGTGTCCTTTTCGAACTTCCGCGAAATAAGTTATCGCGGTATTTCGGATGTACTGTTCTGCTGGATTGCTGAGGTTTCAACCATGACAGATGGTTCGGATTCGGATGAAGAAGGTGTAGAGGGGGAATGGGAAGTTTCCGACAGAACCTGCTCGATCCTGTCTGCCAGACGGGTCAGTTCGTTGCTCTGGCTGTCTTCCATTTCCTCGTACTTACTCCTTTTCTGATAGAGTTCATCCGCTATGTTCAACGCGGCAAAAATGGCCACCTTGGCGGTGGATGCCATGGTTGCGTTGTCTGTCATCTGTCGCATTTTCATATCTACGTAATGGGCAATTTCCGCGATGTAGGCAGGTGAACCCGCTCCCCGGATAGTGTACTCCCGCCCGAAAATATTCACGCGGGTAACTTCAGCCCGGTTGGTCATTTATTCCTCTTACTTATTTAATGTCTTCAATACTATCCAGCTTATCCAGCACTACCGATAATCTTCGCTTGATCTCCTGCCTTTCCCGCAGAAGCCTCGCACTGTGTATCCTGAGGGTATTATAACCGTCAGAATCCACCGAGTTCACACTGTTCTCCAGTCTGGACTCGAGTTCCTTTACCCGTACCGCCAATGCATCGCGTTGCGTATGTATTGACCTGAACCTGACTATCAGTCTATTTATAGCTTCAGTCAACCTCTCAATATCTTCTGACTGAGGCACGGATAATCCCCTCTCCCTCAGAGAGCGGCTTTGGCTGCTTCCACAACCTTCGCAAATGCTTCCGGATCTCTGACGGCAATGTCCGCCAGTGTCTTCCTGTCCAGCTCTATACCGGCAACTTTTATCCCGGCGATGAAATTACTGTAATTCATTCCATGCTCGCGAACGGCAGCATTAATTCTTGTTATCCAGAGTGATCGGAAATCCCTTTTCCTGTTCCGGCGATCACGGTACTGATACTCGAGAGCCTTTTTCCTTGCCTCGTTAGCAACCGTATACAGCTTCCTTCTTCCGCCAAAATACCCCCTGGCTTCCTTCAGCCGGCTTTTATGTTTTCTTTTCCTTGTAACGGCGTTCTTTACTTTGCTCATTTTTCAACTCCGAACGCTAGGGCAGCATTTTCCTTAACCTTTTCGAGTCGGCTTTGGATGCTGTGCTGTCTTTGCGCAATTTTCTTTTCCGTTTTGCGTTTTTCTTTGTCTTGATATGGTCGGCAAAGGGGCTGTTCATTTTGAATTTTCCCTTCGCGGTTTTCCGGAACCGTCTTGCGGCCCCCTTATGTGTTTTCATTTTAGGCATTGGCTCTCCCCGCTAATTTCTTTCTCTCAAGGGCGAGATGATCATCGTCATCTGCCGCCCCTCCATACTCGGTTTTCTTTCTATGCGTCCGTATTCCTTAAGATCGTCAGCAAGCCTCTCAAGAAGGTCGTAACCCTGTTCCTTGTAGGAAAGCTGCCTGCCCCGGAATACAACGGTAGCTTTAACTTTATGTCTTGAATCAAGGAATTCCTTAGCATGCTCCATCTTGAAGTTATAATCATGTTCTTCGGTGTTCGGTCTGAATTTAACTTCCTTCAGGCCGCCTGTATTCTGGCTTTTCCTTGCCTGTCTTTCTTTTCTTTTCTGTCGATATCGGAACTTCCCGTAATCCACTATGCTGACAACGGGCGGGTTTGCTCCCGGTGAGATCTCAACCAAGTCAAGTCCTGCTTCCGCAGCCATATCAAGTGCTTCCTGTATGCTGAGGGTTCCTACATGATCTCCATTCTCATCCAATAATCTTACGCGCGGGCTTCTAATCTCCCCGTTAACCCTGTTCTGTTCCTTTTTACTGATGAACTACCTCCTATTCCTGAAACTCAGGCCTTCTGCACCCCGCCAGGATCCTGTCAATCGCTTCACTTATTTTCATTGAACCCATATCACCTTCGCTGTGAACACGCAGAGAAACTCTACCGGATTCAGCTTCGCGTTCACCGATAATTAACATGAAGGGAACCTTGCTGGTTTCAGCTTCTCTTATCCTGTAACCTACAGTTTCGCTTCTGCTGTCTATCCTGCAGCGTATCTCTTCATTATCGAGAATATTCCTGATCGTTTCAGCCTTTTCAAGCTGAGACGACGTAATAGGTAAGATAACAACCTGATGAGGTGCAAGCCAACCCGGAAGATTTCCCGCGTAGTGTTCAATAAGGTTGCCAATGAACCGTTCCACTGAACCAAAAAGGGCCCTGTGCACCATGAATACTCTGTGTTCCTGTCCGTCAGGTCCAACATACGTCAGGTTAAAACGCTGCGGGATGTTGAAGTCGAACTGGATGGTAGGCCCCTGCCAGAATCTTCCCAGAGCATCTCTTAACTTTATATCTATTTTGGGACCATAAAATGCTGCTTCTCCGATAACCGTACGGTAATCCTCACCCATTTCATCCAGCGCTCTTGCCAGTGCCGGTTCAACCTTCAGCCATTCCTCCGGGTTACCGGCGTAATGACCCGGGTCTTCCGGGTCCATGAGTGACAGTTCAATTCTGTACCCGAAATCGAATATTTTCAAAAAATACAGAGCGAACTTCACAACTTTCTGAATCTCTTCGACTATCTGATCCTCCGTACAGAAAATATGTCCGTCATCAACCGTGAATCCTCTAACTCTCATCAGTCCGTGAAGAACACCACTCTTCTCGTACCTGTAGACCATGCCTAGCTCTGCAAGGCGAAGGGGAAGTTCCCTGTAAGATCTCCTGCTGTTCCTGTAAATTATTATGTGCCCCGGACAATTCATCGGCTTCAGCGCGTACTCACCTTTATCGACGTTAAGAAAATACATATTATCCTTGTAATAATTGTAATGTCCGGAAGTCTTCCATAGATCCACGGGGGCTATATGCGGAGTGCTTACAAGCTGATACCCCGCTTTTATATGCGCCTTCTTCCAGTGATTCTGCAGTTCCTCGCGAACAATCGTTCCTGCGGGAAGCCAGTAAACCAGTCCTGGGCCGCCATCACCACCGATTGCGAAAAGTCCCAGTTCCGGACCGAGTTTCCTGTGGTCCCGTCTTTTCGCTTCCTCCAGCATGTTAATGTGCTTTCTGAGGTTCTTTGAGGAATCGAAAACAGTTCCGTATATGCGTGTCAGCATCAGGTTATTCTCGTCACCGCGCCAATATGCCCCGGCAGTACTGAGCAGTTCGAAATGTTTCAGAAATCCGGTTGAATGAACATGGGGTCCTCTGCAGAGATCCACGAAATCCCCAAGGTAGTAAACATAAATTCCTTCACCGGTATCGCGGAGTTCTTCAATAAGTTCCAGTTTGTATTTTTCGCCCTTTTCTCTGAACAGATCAACGGCTTCCTGGTATTCGATCTGTTTCCGCCTGAAAGGTATATTATCTTTAACCTGCCTTTTCATTTCAGCGGATATTTCCGCGAATGCCGCTATTCCGGGAAAATCCGGTATATCAAAATCGTAGTAAAATCCGTCATCGATTGAAGGGCCTATTCCAAGCTTGGCACCCGGATAGAGCTTCTGAACAGCGCTGGCAAGAAGGTGGGAACAACTATGCCTGAGGGTTCTTTTACCTTCCTCATCCATAAATGTTAAAATCTCTATCGTGCCGTCATCCCGAAGCGGCTCGCTCACATCCAGAAGGTTACCGTTGAACTTCACCACCAGGGCATTCCGGGCAAGCCCTTCAGAAATATCTCTGGCTATATCAAGGCCGGCAGTGCCTGCTTCGTACTCCCTTGTACTGCTGTCCGGAAAAATTATACGCATGATCCAGGCACCTCCTTCCGTATGAATAAGCAGTGGTGGGCGATACTGGACTTGAACCAGTGACCTCTTGCATGTCAAGCAAGCACTCTAGCCACCTGAGCTAATCGCCCACCGCACTATACAATGTGTGGCACGAAGGATAAATACGAATAGTATAATCGTCAAGGTTTACGCTTTATTTCCCATGGTTGACGAAGTGAAAGCCCTT
>CAZOQQ010000201.1:0-2967 GCA_964582075.1 uncultured bacterium
TCTCTGTTTTCTGTTATAACCGCATAATATGTTAACTATGTAGTGGAAGCGATAAATCGAAAGGAATATTATCAAACCTTTACTCGAGATTCTTCTTATTGAAAACAACCTTGAGGACGCAAGAGCTTTTCGTAATATTTTAAACAAGATATCGACTAATCAATTTCAAATTGAAAGGGCTGATCATCTGGCATCCGCTCTTACGAGAATCAGTGAACGTGATTTCGATGTTATAGTGTCGGTATTGAACCTTCCTGACAGTTCCGGAAGTGACACAGCACTGCAGATTTGTCGATCCGCCCAGAAAGTACCTCTTATCGTTCTCACGGAAATAAACGATGAGAAAACCGAAATGAATGTACTTAAAGCGGGTGCCCAGGACTTTCTTGTGAAAGATAAGCTTGAACCCGATTCTCTTATCAGGACAATCCGCCATTCTATTGAAAGAAAACAGCTGGACTGGCAGCTGCGTCTCGCAAGACGCAGGTTGAGAATCCTTCACGACGCCGCTTCCAGACTTGAAGTATGCACAACCAAAAGTAAGGCTTTCCAGCTGACCATAGATTCACTTAAAATGCTTCTTCCAGGCTCTATGAGCCAGATATTTTCCGAGAAAGATGGAGTACTTACCGTTATTGCGACATCACCTGAACTGTTGGATCACATCGGGGAAAAAACCAAGCTGGATTTCGGCCTGGCCGGAATGACTTTCGCGGAAAAGCGAACATTCCAGTTCAGGAGCCATGATGATGTATCTTCCATCAGTCCGGAAAGTGATTTGTTCAAATCCGGAATATCTTTGCCAATAGCTTCCGAAGCCGTCCTGCAATGTGTTTCTGTTGAACCGGACGCATTCAATGACGATGACACGAATATGCTGGAAATGCTTGCCGGACATCTTTCAGGAACGGTTGACAGGATCACGCTGGAACGAAAACTCAGAAACCTTGCTATTCATGATCCACTTACAGGTACCTTCAATCGCAATTTTTTCCAGATAGCTCTGAATCGTGAAAAACTCAGGGCCGAAAGGTACAACAGCGATATCGGCTTTCTTATGGTCGATATTGACAATTTCAAGGAAATCAACGACCTCTACGGTCACTTAACCGGAGATAAGATTCTAAGGGAAGTTGCTTCCTTTCTTTCCGGCTCCATAAGAGAATCCGATTACCTCATCCGCTACGGTGGAGATGAATTCCTCCTGATATTGATTGAGACCGGACAGACAGCCGCACTCGTAAAGGAAAGAATCATGAATAACTCGAAACTCGCCGAGAGAACCACGCATCTTATCGGCTCTCCCGTAACTATTTCAATCGGTTATTCACATTGGAACACGGATAGTGTGATTTCGATACGGGAAACACTGGCCGAGGCTGACCGCAAAATGTACGAACACAAGAAAACGAAGTAACTTCATTCATTCCTGGCTCTCTGCCACGTATTTTCCATCGTTTCCATGTCAGCTTCCCCGAGCGAGATACCTTCTTCTCCGAGCATTTTTTCCATTATCGTGAACCGGTCAATAAATTTTCGATTATTCGCCCTCAGTACAGTTTCAGGTTCATAACCAAGAAGTCTGCAGTAGTTGACAATACTGAAAAACACATCACCAAGTTCAGTTTTCTGAGCTTCCGTATCATCACTATCAAGCGCTTCATCCAGCTCATGAAGCTCTTCAATAATTTTATCCCTTGCTCCACGGGCATCGGGCCAGTCAAATCCAACTTCCGAAGCCCTCTGCTGAATTCTCCATGCAGTCTGAAGAGCGGGCATACTTGAAGGGATGGAACCGAAAAAACCTTCATCCTCTTTCTCCGAAGCCTTGATTTTCTCCCACTGCTGTTCGACTTCATCTGAAGAGAGATCAGCCTGCCGCTTAAAAACATGAGGGTGTCGTCTGACCAGTTTGGTGGAAATACCCTTAACTACATCACCAAGAGTAAAATCACCACTGTCTTCACAGATAGCGGCTGACATTATAATATGCAGCAGAAGGTCACCCAGTTCGATCTGAAGCAGCTTCATGTTACCCTTCTCAATGGCATCAGCAACTTCGTAGGCTTCCTCCAGCATATACGGCCTGAGCGAATGAACGGTCTGTTCCCTGTCCCAGCTGCAACCTGCCGGACCCCTTAGCTTTTCCACGATCCGGACAAGATCGGCTATCGCGGTGACAAATTCGTTTTCATCCATGAATGGCTCCCGCTCCAAAGGATTCTCCGGCTTCCATGAACAATTCCGACAGTGTAGGATGCGGATGAATCATCTTCCCCATATCAGAAGCTTTTACGCCCAGGTTTACAGCCATTACCGCTTCACCGATGAGGCTGCTTGCATCGCTTCCAACTATCTGAACACCTATTACCGTATCATCCCGCTCCCTGACAATTACTTTCATGAAGCCCTCTGTCTCATTCATTCCAACCGCTTTACTGTTAGCTATATATCTGGAAATACCCGTCTTAACAGAAACGCCTCTCTTTTCCCATTCATCCTGCCCGGGACCGACTACGGCTATTTCGGGGAACGTGAAAATACAGCCAGGTATCGCATCAGGGTTTACTTTCCTGTCTCCCCCGCCGAACATTTGTTCAACAGCGACAAGAGCCTGGGCGCTTCCCGCGTGGGCAAGCTGCCACTTACCGGTAACATCCCCGGCCGCGTAGACACCCTTAAGATTCGTCATCTGATTTCCGTCTGTCCGTATCCCGCCGGAAGTAAACTCTACTCCCGCCGACTCCAGACCGATATCATCGGTTCTCGCTTTTCTGCCGACAGCGACAAGAAGCCTCTCCGCAGACAGCTGCGTCTCGTCGGCCAATGTAACTTCCGCAAATTCATCAGACACTTTAACTTTTACCGCCGCGCTCTCCGTACGGATTGAAACTCCCGACTTTTTAAGGGATCTATGCACTACCTGCCGGATATCGTCATCAACACCCGGCAGTATTGATGGAAGCA
>CAZOQQ010000201.1:3067-4287 GCA_964582075.1 uncultured bacterium
TTCGGATTTTTCAGTATTGCGTGAGCCCTGTAAATATCTATTCCAAGAGTATTCAAGTGAAGTTCAACAGCCTTTCTCAGGCGGCTCACAACCATATCCTTCCTCTTTGAGAGCTTATCCCAGGAGAAAGACAGTTTTCCGTCAAGACCGTATTTCCGTGCGTTCATGGAGTGTCTTAAAATTGACGCGCTGGCTACCAGGGTCTTGGTCGGAATACATCCTCTGTTAAGGCAGGTTCCACCTATTTGCTCCTCTTCCGCAACGGCTACCCTTTTCCCTGACTGTGCTGCTCTGATCGCAGGAATGTATCCTGCCGGTCCACCTCCAACTATCACCAGATCGTATCTGCTCATTAGATTTCCTTGCTGATTTGAAACAACATGTGACGTGTTATTCTTAAGAGAATATGATAAGGTATATTTAAGTGAAAGGGTAGGCTTAAATGCACTTTTTCATCATTCTCTGTTTTGTCATTCAATTCAGTGATATGGAAGCTTTTTCAGCTCAACTGCATTTTGATACCGGAATGGCTTATATGCAGCAGGGCCTTTTTGAACCGGCAGAAGAGGAATTCCATCTCGCGCTTTCAATCAACGATGATTACCATACCGCTGTTCTTGGACTTGGCATGGTCAATGCGTTACGGCAGTCATGGGACAGTGCCGCTGACTACTTTAAACAGTATATCGAAGCTTGTCCCGGGGATTATCGCGGCTTCTACGAGATGTCAAAACTCTACCTGACGATAAACAAACCCGACAGCGCGTCATTCATGTCTGACAGTTCTTTTATCCGTGCCCCCGCCAATCCCGATATCTGGCTGCAGAGCGGAAAGATTTGCCTTGAACTTGAAGATATGGCTTCAGCTGAAATGTGGTTTACAAAGGGAGCAGAGAATCATGGAGCGACCAGTCTTGAATCACTTGTTCTTCTTGCGTCCGTTTACCGCAGAACACTAAGGGGAGGCGAAGCCAGGGAGATTCTTCTTCCGGCCGTTGAAACAGGTTATGCCCCCGCCTGCTGGGAGCTGGCGAAGTTATACATCGGCTGGAAAGATTATCTCAGAGCTACGGACGCTATTAATCTATACCTCAGACTTTCCCCGGAAGGCCTGTTTGTTGATTCTGCACTCCTTGTGCTTGATGAGCTGGGTGAATCAGGGGATTACATTCCATATTTACGATAATCGAATGTAATAGCAGGGAAATAGGATTATTCGG
>CAZOQQ010000202.1:0-4186 GCA_964582075.1 uncultured bacterium
TAATGAAATCTCTTTGACTCTGCCGACAAGTCCATTCTCCAGGCGAACCTTTATTCCATGCGGATGTCGCGGAGATCCTGTAAGAATGTCCCTGACTACTCCCTCGGTAAGCTCACCTGTACTCTGGTTAACCTTCGTGACGATTTTAACCTTCATGCCGGGTTTGATTTCAGCTCTTCCCGGAAACGTCATTTACAAAACCTCTTTCATACAGCTGCTCCCGCTGCAGGCTTCCCCATGGAGGCAAAGCGTACTGTAAGCGTCATGGTATGATATTGACCAGCTTCCCGGGAACCACAATCACCCTTCCGGGTTCCCTGCCCCCCAGTATTTCCTTTATTTTTAGTAGTGACAGGGCCTCCGTTTTTATTTCATCATCACCTGCATCGGTGTTTACGGTAATCCTGCCTCGGATTTTCCCTTTAACCTGGACGACCATCTCAACAGTGTTAAGAATAAGGTCGTTTTCGTCCCATGAAGGCCATTCCTGTTTGAAAACCGTATCTCCCGGGAAATTCAGACGCTCCCAGAGTTCATCGGAAATAAAAGGGGTCATGGGAGCTAGAAGAACGAGCAGTTTCCGGATGGAATCTTTCCACAAATGTCCCGCAGCCCCTGCCTTCTCCCTGCCGGATGAAAGGAAGTTCACGAATTCCATCAACGCAGCCACCGCTGTATTGAAAGCAAATGAATCCATATCTTCCGTTACTTTCTTAACGGTTCTGGCAGTATGGTAACGGAGTTTCGCGACAAAATCATCGTCAACAGCCGTTGACTCGACTTCGCTTGTTTCAAGCACCACGGACCAGACCCTCTTCAGGAACCTGTAGGTTCCGGATATTCCATCCTCGCTCCATTCCAGTTCCGCCTCGAAAGGTCCCATGAACAGTATATAGAGCCTGAGAGCGTCAGCACCGTATTTCTCCACCATTTCGTCGGGTGTAACGATATTACCCTTCGATTTGGACATTTTCATTCCATCGGCTCCCAGTATCATACCCTGGTTCTTCAGAACGGAGAAAGGTTCGGTAAAATCAAGCAATCCCGCGTCGTACATTACTTTCGTCCAGAATCTCGCGTAGATAAGATGCATTACAGCATGCTCGGCACCACCAACGTACAGATCAACGGGAAGCCAGTATTTTACCATCTCTGGGTCGAACGGCCTGTCTTCCTCTCGCGGGGAGGCGAACCTGAGAAAATACCATGATGAACAGACGAAGCCCGCCATGGTATCGGTATCCCGTCTTGCCGGACCTCCGCATTCAGGACATACGGTTTCCACCCATTTCCCGGCTCTGGCGAGTGGCGAGCGACCGGAATCATCCGGTTCAAAATTATCCAGTTCCGGGAGCAGGACGGGCAGATTTCTGTCTGGGACCGCTCCGCACCTGTCGCAGTGCACTATCGGAATGGGTGCTCCCCAGTACCTCTGTCTCGATACAAGCCAGTCTCTTATCCTGTAGCGGGTAACCGGTTTGCCAATTCCATTCTCCAGCGCGTATTCGGTCATTTTCTCTCTGGCCCTGGCGGAATCAAGGCCGGTAAATGGGCCACTGTTCATAAGTTGCCCGTCTGCCACTGTGGCAGCTTCCGAAACTCCGCGAGGGATACCGCCCGGAGCTATAACCTCGATAATGGGAATATCGAATTTCACCGCGAAGGCATGATCCCTCTCGTCATGAGCGGGAACAGCCATTATCGCGGCGGTACCGTAACCGGCCAGTACGTAATCAGCAACGTAAACCGGAATATCTTCTCCGTTGTACGGATTTACCGCGAAGCATCCGGTTGGGACCCCCGTTTTCTCCTTTGCTGCCGCTGAAATTCTTTCGAGGTCGCTCCTGGCCCTGGCATTACTGATATAATTCATGGCTTCTTCACGCATGTCCGATGTAAGCATCTTCTCCACATCGGGATACTCAGGGGCAAGAACACAGAACGTTGCGCCGTAAATTGTATCAAGTCTCGTGGTATAAACGGGAAGATCGAACTCAAAACCGGTTTCGGGATTGATTACCCTGAAAACGATTTCAGCACCTTCCGACTTTCCTATCCAGTTCCTCTGCATGGCTTTGATACCGGTTGGCCAGTCAAGGTCATCGAGATCATCGAGCAGCCTGTCAGCGTATTCCGTAATTTTGAAAAACCACTGTCTCAATTTCTTTTTTGTAACCTCGCCACCGCATCGCCAGCAGATTCCACCCGCGGCCTCTTCGTTGGAGAGAACTATCCTGCACGTGGGGCACCACATCTGATCGTTCTCCGTCTGGTATGCCAGACCCCTGTCAAAAAGAAGGTTGAAGAAGTACTGGGTCCACCTGTAATAATCCGGGTCACTGGAATTGATTTCCCTGTCCCAGTCGTAACTGGCTTCAATCAATTTCATCTGCCTGCGATAATTGTCCGAATTGATTTTCGTAACTTTGGAGGGGTGCGAACCAGTTTTAATGGCATATTCTTCCGCCGGTTGACCGAAAGCATCCCAACCCATCGGATGCAGTACATTGAATCCGTCCATCCGTTTCTTCCGGGAAATCACATCGGTAGGAATGTAATTCTTGCAGTGACCAACCGACAAACCCGCTCCGGACGGGTAGGGAAAATAGTCGAGACAATAAAAAGAACTCTTCTCGGGATCGGTACCGGTTCTGTAAAGCTCCATCTTCTTCCAGACGGGTTTCCATTTTTCTTCAAGTTTTCTGAAATCGTAGGAATCCAAGGTAAATCCTCCAGATAGTGACATGTTTTACACGAATCGGTAGTATGACCAGAAAACAGCTTAAGGTAAAGCCCCCGTTTGACATGAGTATACACACAACAGCGCTGTATCCGCATGATGTATAAACAGTAAGACGCGTTTCTTGTATTTCCTGCGTGTATCCGTGTTTTCAGGGGACTATTCGACTGCCAGCCATCCAGTTGCCAAGCCCTCAAAAAGTCAGGCTCGGATTCATTCCGCAATGAATGACAGGTAACTCAACCTGAAAAGATCGAACAGGAACAAAGAGGGATTTTCCTTCAGCAGAAGGGCTTCAATTCTTTTATAAAATAACGTATAAAATCCTTTCAAAACACCTGACATGCGAAATCCGGATAAATCGGTGTATACCCCAAGTAATTTATTCATGTCCGCTTTCAAAACTCCAAGGCGGTACAATTGCCATAAATTCTCAATAGCGACTTTTGTTTTACCGATAAATATCTGATTATCTTCTATTCCCGTATGATATACAGGATTATCAATATGGGCCACCAGAATATGTTTGTCCTTCAAATCGGAAGCGAATAAGGAATCTTCGTGTCCATACTTTTTAATACTCTCATTGAACTCAGTTATCTGAAAAACACTTCTTTTTATCAGCGTATTGGACATCAGTAACGACAAATAGGGTGCTTTGTTCCTGGTATGATACGGAATGCTTTCGCGTTTTTCTCCGTACCTGTACCTCAACTGGTTTTTTTTTGTCATGTCCGCCAACCGATACGAAAGCCCGCCATTTATCACTTCCTGCCGAGGATCGGACTCAATAACCCTGATGTAGCAGGATATGAACGACTCGTTGACCGGCAGTGTATCCGCGTCCAGGAACAGTAACCATTGATACTTCGCTTTATCCGCAAGCATATTTCTGATACAACTTCTTCCGATATTTTCTGACAATATGCTATATGTCGTATTACTATAACGATTTAACGTATCATTATCAGCATAATGTGTCGTGGATGCGTCATCAATACTGATAATTTCGTAATCTATTTTCGAGTCCAGCAATTGCCGGTTCAAACTCTTTACCAGAGGGAGACAATTAGTGTTATATACAGGTATTAGAACCGATAACACTTTTCACCCCTTTCCGGCAGCATTTCAAACAAATTTCAGAATAGTAATGAACCGTCAGTCCATACAGGGAAAGAGCATATACAGTAAACCTGTGTCTTTGTCCCTGCGGAGATCACCACCCATGAGCCGTATAATAAGACAAAGCAGGGATATTTCTGATGAAGGAGGAATACCACCTGAATAGTTATCTGGCACAGTCATATCACATACGTTCTCGGGAATGTTCTTCAAAGGCTTTCCATCCGGTCTGAGGACATTAATCCGGACGAATCGCTCCACATCACCGGAAAGACTTTCAGAATACTTTAAATTCTTTTTCCTGATAACAGATACTCTGAAAGC
>CAZOQQ010000203.1:0-4149 GCA_964582075.1 uncultured bacterium
TAGGTTACGAAGGATTCTCCCTAAGCGTTTTTGCGATTACAGATTAGCTTTTATTCTTGACTCAACGGATAAGTACCAGCTTTATTACAGTATACCTGGCAGGACCTGAAGCGTATACCGCAGTGTAAAGTCCCTGAGGAGTGCTTTCATCTGAAGGCCACAAAACGACTTGTTCATCTGAATTCCCGGAAAAATCTCCGGTGAAAACCAGCCTACCCGCGGAATCGTAAATTCGTACTGATCCTTTTTCAGAAGTCCCTTGAATCTTCAGCATGAAATTCGATGACGGGTTCGCCGAAACGAGAGAAAAATCACCTGGTTCAGTTATCTCCGGGTTTGCCGTGATACCTGTTGGAAGGGAGAAACGTACAGCATCAGCCACTATTTTGTTGCCTGTATTTCCAGTGTAATCTCCTATGATTACGGAAAGCCCCCCGGAAGCGTCCCACGCCCCTCCGAGAGTAACCCATTCGTCAGCGTACAGAGACTGGTTCACCGTAACGGTGTCTTCCATTCCGTTGTACAGGATGCGATAATCCACAACTGCGTTACCGCCGGCCGGAAGCCATGCGTCAAGCATCCATAATCGGCTGCTGTCCGGAATATCGAATGTCCATTCAGCCCAGTTCACATCGGGCCCGGAGGAGATGGAGTAAGTATAGAAATATCCGTGGAACTGACCTCCTTCCGTAACGTTCCGCCAGTACTGTTGCGGACCATGAACGATGAATCCGCTTTCAAGGTTATCAGTTATACTGTCGCACCAGGCTTCACCACAGAATGATTCTTCAAGGCAGTCCCACAGTTCTTCCCTGGAACCGTCGTACCCAAGTGCCCAGATGCCCACTCCCTGCATATCGGCTTCTCTTATCATATCGTATTTCAGTTTCAGGCTTTCTTCATCGTCGTACCATCCTTGGTTCGGGCCTCCGCTGTTGTATACGTACCAGGGCGTCAGAGATTCGGTGTCCCAAAGTCTGCCATGTATGCCGGCACGGTTTGCAAGCGTTGTATACAGAAGTGTGGTGCAGCTATCGGTAACGGCAGAATGCGGGGAAGTGCCGGCTGTTTCCCATTCATGACCGTAGTACGGTAACCCCACCACTATTTTGTTTTGCTGTTCCGGAGCCAGTTTCACATAGTCTCCCATGCTCCAGATCATGTTGCTTGAGGATTCCGGAGACGCACCCCATCCTGTGAGCGGGCAGCAGGGGCCGGCAACGGTTGACCATGAACCGTGAAATGGATAGCACATCATGAAAAGCGCGTCACACGTTTCGGCAAGCTTCGAGTAGTTGAACGCGTTACTCCAGTCCACGGCAGGTGTGCAGATCGAAAGATGGCTTCCGGGAACGGCACTGTCCATTTCAGATCTCAGTTCGACCATGAAGTCAGTAAGATTGTTTCTGTCAGACGAGCCTACATTCTCGAAATCAATCGAAACACCATCCACGGGACTGCTGTTAACAAGATCAACGATTGTGGCGATAGCCGCGTTCCTGTTTGTAGTGAGAATCGAGTGAATAGCCGATGATGAGAAGTTCGTTACGGTAACCACGGTTGTTCCTCCCGCTGCATTTGTACTGTCTATCGCGTCTGTGAACAGGGAGGGAAAACCGTTCCATGAGCTTATCGTTCCGGAACCGTTCATGTCAACGCAGAAACAGGCCAGGATACTGATAAGATCGTACCTCAGCCATGTATCACTTCCCCAGTAGGGAAGGAACCCGTAAACAGTTCTGTTAAGTGACTTGCCGCAGTTCGTACCTGAAACGCGCAGAGTTTCATCACCCCGATGAGCGAGATGTTCCATCATATGCATGGAAGGGAGTTCACTCCAGGATTCAACATGTCCCGGACCAGACAGCAGGATAGTGAGAAGAGCAAGATGGAACATATTATCTCCTTCAATTCTACGAATCCGATGGCGGAAATCATTGTTTGCGTGACAAAACCGGCTATTTCGCCATTACTCTTACAAATATCTTACCGACAGGCCCGGGTCAATAATCAAGCTTGACCGGGTTGACGACGCGATGCAGTTTACAGCGTCTGCGGAAAGGAGTTGAATGACCGAAAATAGTAAACTGGATGTATTTTCCGCGATACTGCGATACCGAACCATATCCCCTCAACCCGGAGAGTTCTTCGACGTGGAACCTTTCAGAGAACTTGCCGGATACCTGGAAACAGCTTTTCCGCTCGTTCACAAGTATTTCAAAGTGGAAAACATCGGGATTGGAAGCCTTCTCTACACGCTTGAGGGGGCAGATCAATCGAAAAAACCCTTCATGCTAACTGCCCATCTTGATGTGGTTCCAGCCGGGGATAGCGCGAAATGGACTGAACCTCCTTTTTCCGGTAACGTAAGTGATGGGAGAATATGGGGAAGGGGTGCAATTGATTACAAGGCCGGTGTGTCCGGAATGCTGCAGGCTTGCGAAGATATTCTTGAGACCGGATTCAAACCGGCCAGAACAGTTATTCTTGCTTTCGGGCATGATGAGGAGACAGGAGGAGCCGGTGGAGCTTCGGAAATAGTCAGAACGCTTGAAAGTCGAGGAATATCTTTACGTTCTGTACTGGATGAGGGCGGATACATTTACAGCTTCCCGTGGTTGAACAGGGACGTAGCCGTTGTAGGATTGGCGGAAAAAGGTTACCTGACGCTCAGGCTCACCGCAAATGGAGTTCAGGGGCACGCTTCAATCCCGCATCTTCATACCGCGACGGGAAACCTATGCAGATGTCTTTCCGAACTTGAGAGCAACCAGATGACATCGAGGCTGTGTCTTCCTGTGAAGATGATGCTCGATGAAACTTCCGGCATGTTCCTTGAATCCCTGATCGGTAGTGAACCAAATACCTCGAAGATGATGAGTATCATCGAAAAATGGCCTTCAGGGAATGCTCTTATAAGGACTACAACAGCCATTACGATGGTAAAGGGCAGCGATAAGGAGAACATTATCCCCGCGGAACCTTTTTCCCTCGTTAATTTCAGGGCTATCCCGGGTGATCGTTCATCTGATATTCTGAAACATGTAAGAAAAACAGCCGAACCGTATGGAGTCGATGTGAAGTACGAGGATACAAATCAGATCTACGAACCTTCAGTCATAGCTTCAGCAGACACGGAGGAGTTCAGAATCATCGGAGCGACAGTCCGTGAGATCTGGCCGGATACTCCGGTTGTACCGGGTATTTTTCCCGCGGCTACGGATTCAAGACACTACGGCAGAATAGCGGATAATATCTACAGATTCGAGCCCGTTCACCTTGGAAGAAACGGTATTGGAGTCCTGCACTCCACTGGAGAATCAATCGCTGTAAAGGATTATCTGAATGCAATAGAATTCTATACCATGTACGTAAGGAGTATGAGTTCAATATAAGTTTACGTGGATCATGGCAGTGTCTTACGCTGCTGCTTCTGCCGACTGTATTGATAACGTCGCAAGGTAATCAGGAGTTTTCAGCTGGTATAAAAATGAATATGCTTTTCAGTCGGGAACATCTCTTGACTCGACAGAAAACGGGTAGCAAATGAGCAGATCCAGTGCGAAGGAAGTCCTGGGGAAGACCACAAGAATCACGCTTAATGCGCTGATTCTTAACGGATTCCTGTCCGGTTTCAAACTTGTTGTAGGAATTATGAGCAACAGTCATGCGCTGGTAGCTGACGGGATGCACAGCCTTTCCGACTGCGTTACCGACCTCACTATTATTATAGGGGTCAGATTCTGGACAAAACCCTCCGACGCGAATCATCCTCATGGTCATGCGAGGATCGAAACCATAGTATCGGGATTCATCGGCGGATTTATCGCCCTGACCGGGCTTTACATCGCGCGAGAATCATTCCGCGTTATCATCGTTCCCGCTTCCGATCCCCCCGGTTGGGCAGCTTTCATCGTGGCAGTGACAGCAATAATCGCCAAGGGATTTCTTTCCAGATGGACTCTGAAAACAAGCAGGATACTTAAATCCCCCGCTCTGGCCGCCAATGCGATGCATCAGCGATCAGATGTTCTCAGTTCCATACCCGTGGCCATTGTTGTACTGGCTGCCAGGCTTGACAGTTCGCTGATAATACTGGACGGCATAGGGATTACAGGGCAGTTGTATAATTATATTAACGTCGCACAA
>CAZOQQ010000204.1:0-4122 GCA_964582075.1 uncultured bacterium
TAAGCCAGCACTTCCTCCCGTACGGTTCTGTACTGTTCCGCGGGGGACAGCTCCAGTCCTGCCCCTACGATGTAAATGAGTATCCTGTTCCTTTCAACATGCCTCAGGAAACGCAGTCCCAGCCCTACTCCCTGGCTGGCGCCCTCAAGAAGACCGGGAAGGTCGGCAAGTACGAAGCTGAATCCTCTTCCCATTTTCACCATTCCGAGTGCGGGGTTCAACGTGGTGAATGGATACCCGGCAATCCTGGGTCTGGCGGCGCTGACGGTGGAAAGAATGGTTGATTTTCCAGCATTGGGAACCCCTATCAGCCCGGCATCGGCAATAAGACTGAGTTCAAGCCTGATTTTCCTGTACGCTCCAGGTTCTCCTTTAGTAAACCTGCGCGGCGCTCTCTGCCTCGAAGTGGCGAAGAAAGCATTTCCCCTGCCCGGGGAACCTCCGGGAGCTACAGACAATTGCTCTCCCGGTTTTGTAAGGTCGCCGAGCTGTTCTCCTGTATCCGAATCGAACACTGCTGTACCCGGTGGAACCTTCAAAAATATGTTTTTCCCTCTTCTGCCCGTCTTGTTGCTCGACCCCCCCGCTCTTCCCTTCTCCGCCTTGAAGATCGCGCCGTTACGAAAATCCGCAAGTGTTGTTAATTTTTCATTGACTACAAGAATCACGTCGCCGCCTGCGCCGCCGTCACCGCCGTTGGGGCCGCCTCTGGGAATGTAGGCTTCCCTTCTGAAGGAAACCAAGCCGTCCCCTCCCCTTCCACCGTGAACCTCTATGGTGACAAGATCAATAAAGCGTGTCCGCAATTCAAATCCTCTTTCAATAAATTATTCTGCACAATGTAAATCCTGATACTTCGGTAACAAATTCAAGCCTGTCGGATTGCAGTAATTGTATTTTTTCTTCAAGGCTATCCGGCATGGGATCGGCAGTCTGAAAATAGATGTAATCCATACGCATTCTGTGAAGCAACTTCATTTCTTCATCAAGGGAATCAAGCAGGAATAACCGCCTGGAAAGCGGATGATTCTCCAGCACAATAACCTCGTTATCTGAAAAATACCGTTCACGTTTCCATACGGACAGAAGCCTCGAGCCTGCCGGAAGATTCTCATTACACCATTCCTGCAGAGGTTTTACAAGCACCGCATTGGGTGGTCTGAAATCCAGTGACGCCGACATTCCGGGAAAAGCTTCCGTGTATCTGAATCTGGGAATCATTGAAGATGTAACCAGAACGTACAGAAGGAACAGGAAGAAGAACACTTTTGAAATATTCACTTTTTCTATCCATCCGGCACCTACTGCGGCCATGAAAGGTGAAAGCAGAAATGCGTACTTCGCCCCCCATCTGAGAGGGTTGAAGATCAATGATGCAAGCAGGCAGTAAACAAGGACAACGAGCAATGGAAAAAGGGCAAGAGAGAGCTTTCGGCGTAGCGCAAGAGATATCAGTCCAAGCAGAAAGAGTAACGCGGGCAATCCCCAGGAAGAGATCAGCTTCGAAATATTAACGAACAGCGGGTCCGGCTCCGTATTGACAAGCTGATCGTTCGGTGCCGCGTTCATTCTGGCCAGTTCTGTCAACTCGGGGATTTCTTTCAATACATAATCTTCGTCAGGTTCAAATAACGGAACCGTGACCGGATAGTAAGGCGCCCCGGTGTGTATTACCGTCCTTACCGCGAATGCCAGTGGAATTATGACAAGTATTGCACTGGAAACAAGCAGGTATCTGAATTTCCTGTATCCTGGTATCGCGAACACCAGTACAAGCATGGATGGAAGCAGTACGTATGCCGTAAGTTTCGTACCCAGGGCCAACCCCATGGCAAGAAATGGAATCGGATCATATTTCCTGAACCCATTAACGAATGTCCTGTATAGCAGAGCAACCGCAACCGTTGAAAAGTAAAGAACCGTCATCTCTATTTTGGGCAGTGAAGCCCAGCCGGCAAGCATGGATGTTGCCATGCATGCGATTATTGTAATCAGCAGTCCGTTTCTGCTTTTTCCAAGAATATTCCATGCAGCGAAAGCGGAAAGAAGAAGCATACTCATCTGGAATACCTGCAGAAGGGAAAGCTGATCTGTTCTTGAGGAAGAAAGCGAAGCAGGCCATGCTGCGATAATTTCACCGGTCAGCGGCAATCCGGAGGATATACTCTCTTCAATGTAACAAATCCTGCCGGAAGACAGCCATCTGTCAGGCTGCACCGCATACGTAACCAACCCGTCTGGATTCGTCTGCGGTTCTGATGCCCTGAGTGTATTTGAAAGAAGAAGAAACCCGGCAAACACCAAGAGTATTAATTCGTATACTCCGAAATGCCTGACCCGGAAAATACCGGGTTTCTTTTTTACCAGTATTACTATTCCAATCAAAGCTCCCGTCGCAAGCAATACCGTAAGTACTGGTCTGTTGAATATGCCAAGTATGCTTAATGGAACCGATAACAGAATCAGCCAGAGAATCCCCGCGAAGTGAGCGGGTACTCTGTATCCGGCCTTCCCGGCGAAATAACGAACAAGAGATCCGTAACCGTAAACAGCACACCAGAATACCGCAATACGAACGATCAGCCACAGGAACTCAGGTATTCTGTTCAAACTATCCTTTCGCGTAACCTGTTCTTACAGTGATTTCCGGACATCTTGCATTCTCATATCATATGAATATTATAAAAGATATATCGAACGGAAGAGTGAACAGCTTTTCAGATGGATTTAACCCCAAGCAACAGGAGAATTTTGCCTGATAAAAGTTTCAGAAAACATCCTGCCTTTGCCGTACTGCTGTTAACGGTATCCCTGATGCTGCTTTCGGTATTCCATCCATATCCATACGATAACGTTGTAACAAGATGGGCTCTCGCAAGACAGATGATCGATAAAGGTTCTCTCACCATAGACCCGTATATTGAGTATACAAACGACAGGGCTTTCTCGAACGGTCATTATTTCTGTGATAAAGCTGTTCTGACATCGGTTATGGCCGCCATACCTTATGGAATTACTCGAACAGTCGCGGACTTGACCGGAATCAGGATATCGGCATCAGCTTACAGGTATATAGCCGAACGCCTTTCAACCGGCATTTCATTCATACTTCTTCTGCTATTATTGATGGGAGAACTCAGGCGGAGACAAGAACCCGTATTCCTCCCCCTCCTGGCCCTTGGCACAGGCAGCATTCTTCTTCCCTATTCGACACTTCTGTACGGCCACGTTCCCGCCGCGTTCTTTCTTTTTCTGAGTTACCATTTTCAGAACAGAGGGAAGTATCTTCAGGCCGACATTTCGGGAGCGCTTGCCGCGGCAACGGAGTTTCCAGTGATTCTGCCATTCCTGATACTCGCAGCATATCGTGGAAAGAAATACTGGAATCTCCAAAGGGTACTGCAACTCTCGACAATCCTCTTCCTTGCTTTCCTGCCCCAGTTGATTCATAACCGGATTGCTTTCGGAAACCCTCTGAAGATGGGATATTCCCTTGAGACAGCCTCGGCATTCGAGGGAATGAGTCACGGCATTTTCGGCTTTACGCTTCCTTCTGTAAAATCCCTCTACTTAATTCTGCTTTCCCCGGAGCGAGGGCTGTTCTTTTATATGCCGTGGATTGTTCCCGGCATCGCAGGATTCTTCCGGGGGAAACGATTTGTTTCCGCATTGAAAGAAACTCCCCTCCCGTTTATGATAATCGTTTATCCGCTTCTGTTCTCAGCCTATTACATGCCTACTGGCGGATGGGCTTTCGGAGCCAGGCACCTGATTCCCGTAATTCCATTTATAGCAACAGGCCTTGCCAGGTTCATCTCGAGTGACAGGAAGCGTGCGTTCACGGCGGCACTGCTTATTCTGCCTTCAATAGTCATAGCTCTGACAGGTACCCTTGGGGAAATTCATCAGCCGGTTCATCCTTTCGAGAATCCCGTTCCCTTCCCGCAGTGGAATATCGGCTTCCTGATGATGATAGCGGGGCACCATTCGCTGTGGCTTCCCGGTACCGCTGGAGTTGCGGTCATTGCCCTTGTATTCTTCGTTCTCTGGGTATTTTCAATAAGAAAAAGCAAGTTTTCACGGCAGGGAATTGCAGTCCTCTTCCTCTGGAGTCTACTTATA
>CAZOQQ010000205.1:0-4117 GCA_964582075.1 uncultured bacterium
TCAAAGGGAGGTTCAGGAACCGTGTTCGTGTACCATCCCGAAGAATCACCGGCATCCGTGCTTACTCTGCATTCCGCTCCCGATAAAATGGCTGTTACCGCTCCGGATAGGGAGAACGAATGGGGATGCGACGCGTCTATTGCAACTTCGTAGGATCTTTCGCGGAGTTTTCCGATAAGAGAATAGAAATCGGCAGGATTCCGTATCTGACCTTTTTTGTTGACTCCTATCACATTGTACCCCTGGCATTCAAGCAGTTCAGAAAATCTGTCGCTCGCGAGAATATCAAGCTCTGCGCTTCTGAATCTTTCCCTTATGCTCCGGAGCAACGGTTCAAGGAGTACAAGGTTACCCAGCCTGTTATCGGTTCTTATAACAATTATTCTGGATGGATCAGAAGGAATGGATACTCCCTCTTCGCCCAGGAAATATGGAACAACTGAGGCAGCCCTTCTTCTGCCCATCTTTTCCATTTTTTTCAGGAATGTCATGAGTTTTGCGGGCTTTCAACACATTCCCCGAAGTGTGTCCATCCGTCTGCCTTTGTGATAGTTACATCCAGGAAACTCCCCGGAACGAAACCCGTGTTTTCAAGAATGACCATCCTGTTACCTTCAGTTCTTCCAGCCTGTTGTCCAGGCTGTTTTGCGGGGCCGGTAACAAGAATCCTGACAGTCTTTCCCAGGAGTTTACGTGATTTCTCTACAGTTATCTTTCTTTGAAGGTCCTGAAGATAATTCAATCTGGAAAGACGCTCCTTTTCCGGAACAGGATTATCAAAATCGCATGCCGCTGTTCCGGTTCTTTCGCTGTATTTAAACAGGAATGCGTTATCGAACCTTACTCTCTCAAGAAGTTCAACTGTCCGCTGGAAATCCGCTTCAGTTTCACCGGGGAATCCTGCAATTACATCGGTTGAAAGTACGATATCCGGCATGGCATCTCTCAGTAAGGCAATCTTCTCAAGATACTCCTGTGCTGAATATCCCCTGTTCATCATCCGTAGAACACTATCACTCCCCGATTGAAAAGGTAAGTGAAGGTATTTGCATATATTCGAAGCGGCAGCCATTTCGCGGACAGTCTCGATACCCAGATCTTTTGGATGGCTCGTTACGAACTTTATCCACGATCCGTCTGCACTCAGAGAAGCTTTTCGCAGAAGTTCCGGGAAGGATGTCTTTCCATCATCGAAGGAATTCACATTCTGTCCAAGCAGTGTGATTTCACCGTATCCGGAATCGGCAAGCGCTCTTATCTCGCTCAGAATTGAACTGGAATCTCTACTTCGTTCTCTCCCTCTCACATAGGGTACGATACAGTAGGAGCAAAAATTGTTACAGCCCCGCATAATCGTGACATAGGCCCTTGGAAAGCCTTTTCTAAGCGGTTCAATTCCAGTGTAATCACTTTCCCTGAATTCAACAGCGCTCTTTCTTGAAGAATTCCTGATAAGCGCGGGCAGGTCTCTGTAGCAGTCCGGGCCCACAACAAGATCGATATCCGCGAATCTGGAAAGCAGTTCGTTTCCGTGTTCCTGAGCAACACAACCGCAAAGAACCAGCAAAGGTTTTCCCGATTCCCTGTTCCGCCACTGACCGCCCAGCTGAGAAGCCCTGCCCAGAACCCTGGTTTCAGCGTGTTCTCTGACTGCGCAGGAAATCAGGAGTATTACGTCCGCCGATTCAGGATTCTCTGTGAAGGAAAATCCTTCAGATTCAAGAATGCCTGCTATTATCTCCGAATCATGGACGTTCATCTGACATCCATAAACATCCATATAAAAGGTCATATTAACCGGGAAGGATAAGTTCCATTGCCAGACCGGCAAAGACAGGTATCCTGAAATTATCATCAAGAGGGAGGTAGAACAGCTCCGAGAGAGTCGCAACAAGAGAACCAACAAGCAGTGTGACCGGAGTAAAATACCAACCGAAGGAAGGAGAAACCCATAATGCGAAGAGACTTACAAGAAGACACGCGTTAAAAGCTGCAAGACTGCCCTCAAGGGTGCGCTGTCCTACAAGCCTGATTCTGCCGAAATGCTTACCCGCAAGAGCGGCAACGCTGTCTCCGAGACTAAGGTATAGAAGGGCCACAACCGCTATTTCCTCACGAAAAATGAATATGGTGAAAGCGGCTGAGGCAACGACTATCGTTGAAGCAGTCATTCCCCCTTCGAGTTCGTTCTTTCTCAGAACCTTTCCGAAAATCCTCATTGTGAAACTCTTGAATGGCCTGTATCTGGCTTTCAGAAAATCAAGAATAAGCAGAATAACGGTAAGCACTGCCAGTGAACCCGAAAGGTAAAACCTTCCATCTTTCGGATAAAGATTGTATACGATTATTGCGGATATTGGAATGATTGATGAACCCAGATGAATGGTTTTCCTTACTGCTTCTTCAAAGTGTGGCATATTACCTCGTGGATCTTATGATAAAAGTAGCTGGATTTCCAAACGTCAAAATCCTGCACCAAGGGACATTCTGTGGGTGGCATCAAGCTCCTGATGACTCAGGTAGGCATAATCAAGGCTGACAGGATGATTAATAAGGTTTAACTGAAGCCCCAGGCCACCGGTTAATGAACCTTCCGCGGAACCTATTCTTAGTGCCACGAGGTCTTTAATAAGGAATTCCACTCCGAGATGGGTATCAAGACTGATGCCGCTGAAATTGTACTGCGTGGAATATTCCCGTCCCTCAAACCTGAAATCACCGTCCGCAGCTATAGTCGCAACAGTCGCGAATTTACTGATTGGCCATTTCAGGGCAATTCCAAGCTTCACTGTCGGCAGAATGCTTTCTTTACTCCCGGTATCCCAGAAGAGATAGGTTCCGGATATATCCTGCAGGTTCAGTCCGATTGACAGGGCTTCAGAAGGCTGGTACTTCGCGCTGATATCAATACCAAGACCGAATGCGCTGTGATCCATCAGCCCTCTCTCAATAACTTTTGCTGAAGCTCCTACGGAGAACACTGAATTCAGATTTCTGGACCATGAAAGATAAAGAGCCCAGTCAACTCCATTTCCATACGTTATTCTTCCCACATCATAGATTATTTCTTCGCCGGGATCCCATTCATTGTTGCCCTCGGTACCGTGAGGATTGGTAAGAGGATCGTAATCATCGTTACCGGCGTCTCCGGGTTCACCGGTTCCGTCAACTCCAAATACTCCGTCTGAACCTGTATCGTAAAACTGCAGGTTGTTGGTGTTGGCGATATCTCCTACATCGGTTCTGAAAAGGCTGGCACCCAGTCCGGTTAACCCGTCGGATCTTGCGTATCCAAGATAATCGTATTTGACAATCCCGCCGAATCTTTCGGAATGCATGAACTGAACCTGCTGGCCATCAACAAGGTACAACCGCGAGGAATTCCAGTATCCGGCAGATGCGTCATCAACAACCGCGCAGAATGCACCGCCCATTCCCAATCCCCTTGCTCCGGCACCTATGGACAGAAACTCTCCAGCGTATTTTGCTCCGCTTGATACGGAGAACAAAAAGAATAGAAGCGTTATGCTGAATGTTCTCATGATAACTCAACCCGTTGATTCAATATTCGATGTGTAATTGATAATCGCATTTCTTCCCTGTTCTGTAATCTTAGTAAAAAATATACCACTACCGTACGATCCGTCGGAGAGTTTTTCTTCCCTTATGACAACGGCTCTAGCGGGAATCTCCTCCCCACCACTTATCCGAAGAACTATGTTGACCCTTGTCAGTTCACCAATACTGCGGGAACTTATGCAATATATTCCTGATGCGCTTACGTTTACTGCGGTTACAGGCAGCATGGGCATGTTGGCTGAACTAATTGTAAGTTCGCAATCTACACTTGCTCTGGAAAACAATCTTTTTTCCGAAAGAGAATTCTCGTACACAGTAAATCTCCCACATCATAAATCTGTACTTTACCGGTTAATGCCAATGCTACGCCTGAAGTTCCTGAGTGTCAATATTTACGCTGCTGACAAGTATTCCCTGTCTCCCTGAAAACGACTCGCATTTATCTGTGCATCTTCTATTTGCTGTTCGGATAAAAGTTCCATACACAATATTCCCAAACCTGTTTATGTTCAGGAAACAGTAGAATTCTGCAAGCTCT
>CAZOQQ010000206.1:0-4102 GCA_964582075.1 uncultured bacterium
GACCGTTGATAAGCGTGGCGAGCATTCCCATCTGATCGGCAGTGACCCTGTGAAATGTCTGAAGATCTCTACCCCGTACGAAGTTACCGCCACCCGTAACGACACCGACCTGACAACCCGCTGAGGAGAGGTCCAGAACGGCTCCTGCAAGTTTCGCACTAATCTCAGAATCTATTCCATGCCCGGCTTTACCCGCAAGAACCTCGCCGCTCAGTTTTAAGAGAATTCGCTTGCTGGCCGGCGGTTCATCCTCGTTCATCAGTTACCTATTGAAAACCTTGCGAACCTTTTAATTACGATATTTTCGCGAAGCTTTCCTATCAGATCCGTAAGAGCATCCTTCACCGTTCCAACATCGGGATCGCTCGACCATTCCTGATCAAGCAGACATGATTCAGAATAGAACTTCTCCAACCGGCCATCTATAATCTTCTCTACTATTTCGGGGGGCTTCCCGGAACCTTCAAGCTGCGCTAAAAGAACTTTTCTCTCAGCTTCGACTGCTTCCCTGGAAAGATCATCCCTTGAGACTACGATCGGCGGGTAGGCAGCGATATGCATAGCAACCTGTTTTGCGAATTTCTGAAAATCTTCCGTCCTTGCCACAAAATCGGTCTCGGAGTTGATTTCAACCAGAACACCCAGTTTTCCGGGAGGATGGATATACGATACTACCAGACCTTCATCCGCATCTCTTGAAGCTTTCTTGGAAGCTACTTTTATTCCCTTTTCCCTGAGTATCGTGATTGCCTTCTGCATATCTCCGCCGCTCTCATCAAGTGCGTTCTTGCAGTCCAGCATACCTGCTCCGGTTGCTTTTCTTAGCTGCTTGAGGTCATCAAGATTAACTGCCATCATTCACCTGATTCCTTTCCGGTTGCAGAAGTACTTTCGCCGTCAGCAGATTCATCAGGCACGGTATTATCCAGCGTGTCTTCCGTCTTTTCAACGACTGTCTTCTCCTCGGATTTCTTCGAAACCGTCTTTGGTTTCGGTGCAGCTTTTATTTCTTCAACTTTTTCTGTTTTCGCCGTATCAGCTTTCACAGACGCTTTCGCGGGAACCTTTCGCTTCGCGGGTTTCCTGGTTGAAGGTTTTTTCTTAACTGTCCCGGCCGGGTCTTCCGACTCTTTCGCCTTCATCTTTTCAGCCATAACACCATCTGCATCGGTATCATCGGTGCGGGAACCTTCCGCTCCCAGAAGCGCGTAATCGGCAAGGGTTCCCACTATCATCGAAATGGATTTTATCGCGTCATCGTTGCCGGGAATAGGGTAATCAACTTCAGTGGGATCGCAGTTCGTATCGACTATGCCTATGCAGGGTATTTTGAGTTTTCTCGCTTCCCTGACAGCTATCTGTTCTTTTTTAATATCAACAACGATAACAACTCCGGGAAGGCTCTTCATGTTTCGTATTCCCGTAAGATCCTTTTCCAGCTTTTCCCTTTTTCTTTTCTTACTGAGAATCTCCTTCTTCGTAAGGCTTGCCGGATAACCTTCTTTCTCGGCTTTCTCAAGATCGTTCAGTGTCTGAATGCCTTTTGAGATAGTACCGAAATTCGTCAGCATCCCGCCCATCCAGCGCTCAGTAACGTAATACTGTCCGCATCTCAAAGCATGCTCTTTGAGGCATTCTCTTCCCTGTTTTTTCGTTGCCACGAAAAGAACACTCTTCCCGGACGCTACCGTTTTGGAAACCAGATTTGCGGCATCCTCAAGCATTTCCCGGGATTTCTTAAGATCAATAATATGTATACCATTTCGAGCCATGAATATGTAGTTTCTCATTTTCGGGTTCCATCGGCTCTTCTGATGACCGAAATGTATTCCGGCCTCGAGCATTTCCTTCATGGAAGGTATTTCCATTGATTTTCCTTTCGGTTATCCTCCGACCGGCTAGATAGAACCAATTTCCATCATAATGATGGAAACACCGAGGACATCACCACCAGCCGTGTGTGTTTTGTACGTATCACGCAATGAATCTATCTCTTTGAAAACTGAAATCTTTTTCGTGCTTTGGGCTGTCCGTACTTCTTTCTCTCGACGATTCTGGGATCACGCCTCAGCATACCTTCCGCTTTCAAAGCGGGTCTGAAATCGGGGTTCGCCTCCACAAGAGCCCTTGCAATTCCAAGCCTGATTGCTCCCGCCTGTCCCGAAATACCTCCCCCGCGAACGTTAACCTTCACGTCGTAATTAGCGGCAACCCCAACGGTCTCGAGAGGTTCAAAAGCATGCTGATACTGCCACAGATGACAGAAATACTCTCCGGGATCCCTATGGTTAATCTGCATATGACCCTTTCCGGGTCTCAGATAACACCTTGCAGTAGCGCTTTTTCTTCTTCCAACTCCTATGTGCTGCTTCATTTCACCACCCTTGACCGCTAAACTTCAAGAACCTGAGGGTTCTGTGCCGCATGCGGATGTTCGTTTCCCGCGAATATTTTAAGCTTCCTGATCTGTTTCCGTGCGATTCTATTCCTGGGCATCATGCCCCTGACAGCTTTTCTGAGTATTCTGTCCGGATGCTTCTCCAGCATTACCCTCATACTCGTCGTTTTTCTTCCACCGGGATACCCTGTGTGACGTCCATATTCCTTCTGGTCGAGTTTTCTTCCGGTGAAATTCATTTTTTCCACATTCGTCACAACAACAAAATCACCGGTATCAATATGAGGCGTATATACCGGCTTGTTCTTGCCCTGAAGAATCATGGCGATTCTGGATGCCAGTCTGCCGGGAGAATATCCAGAGGCATCCACATGCCACCATTTCCTGTCAATCTCTCCGGTTTTGGCTGTATAAGTTTTCACTTCTGTAAAACCTCCACTATCGAACATATTGCATTATTCCAGCAATCCGTGAGAAAGATATACATGGAACACAACTATTTATAAATCAGCTTAAACAAGTACAAAAGCTGGATGTTCCCCGGTCTCCGTGTTCAAAAGATCCCGCAACGCTGTAGGATAAATCGAACACGAGCGTACTGAAGGGAATCGCTAAACTGTTAGAATTTCAAGAGAAAGTCAAGGTCTTCTTATTTTCACCTGTCGGTCATATCCGATATCTCCGTATAGAAGTTGTTGAATGTAGAGAATTTCCAATCACCTGGCATCTGACAGGATATCGGTAACTTCATCCAGCAGTTCCCGTCTCCTGGCTGAATTGTACGTCTCCGCAGCTCTTGAGCCTCCGTAAATATTTCCTCCGTAAAAAGATAAACCAAGCCACCCCAGCAGAACCGATGTCGTGGTATTGTTCTCCTGAAGAGATTCATAAAACAACCAGGCCATGGCTCCGTTCACACCCAGCGCTATTATTCCGTCGGTATAATGACCACAGAATATCTGACCGGAACCAGGCAGGAGAGCGCTTGAAATCCCGCACCACAGCGGGCTGCGATACGGAAGGTTCTGTCCTTCGGCAACCAGGGAGGCAAGATTTCCTGAAACATCATGGAAGGGGCCTCCGCGCATTGATATATTCCTGAGTTCTTCAGCCGAAGCTGCCCATTTTCCCATCCGGGCATCCATAAGAGATGTCAGGATTTGAGCCCTTGCCGTCAGATCGGTATTCTCTGACGTTACGGATGCACCGGAATACAGCTCTCTCGCGGCTCCGAAGTCTCCCGATTCCTCAAGAACCGATCCCGCGCCCATCATTGCATCAGCCATTAATTCAACATCCGTTGCTTTTCTTTCAATGTACCCATAGAGATGAAGGGCATCGTCCGTACGTCCCAGTTCATGCCAGCATCGGGCAAGTCGCAGGGCTGCAACCGGGCATGCCAGTGTATCCTCACCATTACTGTAGATAACCCTCAGATATTCGGCCGCAGCAAGGTTGTATTCTCCAAGTCCGTACAGGTAATCGGCAAAACCATCTTCGGGAGCGTGATTCGGAAAAACCGTCAGAACGGCAGCAATAAATGTCCCCAGCATGTCACTTCCTTCCCGGGTTCAACCGGATCCAGCAGTTCGTGACTGTCAATCATCCTGTAATCTCCGTAGCTGTAAGCCGCTGAATTACACCTGGTCCATCTTTCCAGAGCCATCATGACTCCAACTACTGGGCCCCGAATTCCTATAGCCT
>CAZOQQ010000207.1:0-4053 GCA_964582075.1 uncultured bacterium
TCCCGTAATATTCAAAACTCTCGTGATAGTATTCTCAGTGTTATTCGTTTATCTCGCCGCCAGAAAAAACGGTGCCAGCACACAGGCTGTGGTCCTTTCCGGTGTACTCTGGTTCATCCTGAGCCATGGCAGATGGATAGTACGTCCCCACATATTTTCCATCTTCTTCTTCAGTATCTACCTCTACCTTCTGGCAAGGGGTACGGGAGGTCTGCTGAAATCACTTCTTATCTTCGTTCCCCTTCAAATACTCTGGACGAACGCACACGCAGGGTTCGTCATGGGCTATTTCCTGCTGGGTATCCCGGTTCTTGAGAATATACTTGCCGGAAACCGGAAAATGGCCGTTAACAAAACAGCCGTTCTTGGAGCGGCAATCCTGACCTGCGGTCTGCACCCAAACGGCTTCAGGTCCGTTACTTATATTTCCGATTTTCTTTCCCGTCCGCTTTTCAGACAGACAATACAAGAATGGTGGAGCCCCTTCCATCCCTTTTACGATCCCGGCCATATGATTTCAACGACCGCTGTTCTTTTAGCCGTAATGCTCACCGCGACATGGATTCTGGTATTGATCAGAAAGAAACAAATGGGCTTCCCGCGCATACTGGCTCTGGCTTTTCTTTCGATTGCCACGGTTCTCTCCAGCAGGAACATCGATTTACTTGTACTCGCGGCTGTCGCCTGGACAGCTCCCCTCTTGAAACGGATTCCCTTCGGTGTTTCAGCGGGAATACTTGCGGCGGCCGCGGTTGTTCCGTTCGCACTCGGAGTACCCAGGGAATTCGGTCATCCCAGAAGAATCGGACTGGGTGTGGACTGGTCAATTTATCCCAGGCAACTGGCTGAATTTCTCGGAGAAAACGATGAGCTTCTTGGAACAAGAATATTCAATACAAACGAGATATCCGGATATCTGGAATATACTTTAGGAGAAAGGCTCCCTCTGTACATGGATGGCAGATGCCCGCTGTACCCGGAAAGACTGTACGCTGAATATCTTCTTCTCGCTTACGCACGGCAGCAGGACGCACCAACGGTAATTAGCATCATGGACTCCAGTGGAATCAATCTGGCAATTTACGACTGGCCGCAAACCGGTAAATCATCCGCCTATATTCTATCGGCCAGCCCGGAATGGTGCCCTGTTTACTGGGACGATATCACCATAGTTTACGGCAGAAAATCGTATCTCGAATCCATAGGATTTCTAAAGCAAAGTTTTACACACATAGACCCGCTTTTTCCGGATGTATTACTGGAAACGCCCTTCTACCTGGTGCCTGAAAACTGGAAGGATGAACTGCTGCTTTCATCAGCCCCGCCTTTCAACTTCACACCTTCGATCATTATATCAACGGCCCTTCAGCTTTCCGATGGAACCGTTACGGATACCCCGCCCTTCATATTCGAAAATGACAGCCTTAAAACAGCACTCTCATCGGCATTACGGGGTTCGGAGCCATACATCGATGATCCCAGACTTCGCGTAATACAATCATGGGGCTGCGCGAGAAGCGGACGATTCGATGAAGCCATTGAAGCGGCTGATTATCCTGGAAATGAGATGATGACCGTATGCCTGACTTTGCTGGCGGGCAAACCTCTGTCCGAACAGACAATGCCTCCTTTGATGATGCATCGCAGAGCCTGGAACTACTACCTTGCAGGAAACCTGTCCGGAGGCGATTCAAGCGTAGTTGAAGCATCGGCTCTGTTTGTCTCCGGAATGCGGGACAGGTCGATGGATTCAGTGCTTGCGGTAATGAACAGATCTGAAGTTCTGTCTCCCTGGGCATTTTCCGTATCGGGAGCTCTGGCAGCTCTGTCGAAAACAGATTCCCTCGCTATACTTTACGGTGATTCCGCATTATCGTTAAGCAGAAACCCCTACACGCTGCTGTTAAGAGGGGTTATCGCCGAGAACACCGGTCATCCGGGCGAGGCTGTCTCCTTCTATTCGGAATCCCTGAGAATCGACGATACATTTCTTGAAGCAAGATCCAGAAGAGCCTACTGCCTCTGGATAACAGGTTCTATAGATGAAGCAATGGAAGACTTTTGTTTACTGAAGCAGGTTAATTATCTTACTCCCGCGTCCGAAGCTTTGATGGAATGGGGTAATTACTTTTCAGGGGACGGTTCCCCTCAGGAATTACTTCACTGAGTATATTCCAGTAAATTACAAGGAGAAAACAATGTCAATAATGAAATCAGTTAACGATTTTCTCGCTCGGTTATCCGGAAAGCTGAAGGGTGGCGGTGAGAAGGCGATTGAGAAACAGAAGAAAAAGGGAAAGAACACGGCCAGGGAACGCGTTGAATACCTGCTGCTTGATGAAGATTCCTTTCTTGAAACCGACCTCTTCGTAGAACATTCCGTAAAGGATTTCGGAATGGACAGGAAGGAAATGGCCGGGGACGGAGTTATTACCGGTTACGGTAAAGTTCAAAACAGACCGGTTGCCGTTTTCGCGCAGGATTTTACGGTTGCAGGAGGATCACTTGGAAGAGCTCATGCAAGAAAAATAGTTAAGGTAATGGATGGCGCGGCCGACGCGGGAATACCCCTGATTGGCATCAACGACTCCGGCGGAGCAAGAATCCAGGAAGGAGTTGAATCTCTGTGCGGGTACGGCGAAATATTCTATCGAAATACCAGGCTCAGCGGAAAAGTTCCGCAGATTTCCGTTATCCTGGGTCCGTGTGCCGGGGGCGCTGTATATTCACCGGCCCTTACAGATTTCATTTTCGTTGTAGACAAAATCTCACATATGTTCATAACCGGCCCTCAGGTAATAAAAACCGTTCTTGGAGAGGAAATCACCCAGGAGGAGCTGGGCGGCGCTATGACACATGCCTCCATTACGGGAAACGCGCATTTCTACTCAAAAAGCGAAGCGGAAGCTTTCAACACTCTCAAGATACTTCTGTCGTTCCTCCCCGCCAATTCCAGTGAGAACCCGCCTCTCAGGAAACCGATTCCCCCCGATAACCAGCTTGGCGATGATGTTATACCCGATAACCGCAGACAGGCTTACTGTGTCAAAGATATCATTCGCGGAATAGTCGACGCCTCCGATTTCCTTGAAGTACAGGAATACTATGCCAGAAATATCGTAATTGGATTCGCCAGACTATCCGGGCAGCCCATAGGAATAATAGCGAACCAGCCCAGGGTTCTGGCGGGAGTACTGGATGTGAACGCTTCCGATAAGGCCGCCAGATTTATCAGGTTCTGTGACTGCTTCAATATTCCTTTATTGACTCTTGTTGACACTCCCGGATACCTTCCGGGAGTGGATCAGGAACACGCAGGAGTTATCAGGCATGGAGCGAAAATACTCTACGCCTACAGTGAAGCCTCGGTTCCAAAAATGACACTTGTCATGAGAAAAGCTTACGGAGGGGCTTACATAGCAATGTGCAGCAGACATCTTGGAGCTGATTTTGTAGCTTCATGGCCCAGTGGAGAGATAGCGGTAATGGGTCCGGAAGGAGCCGCCAATATTATATTCAGAAAAGAGATAGCCGCTGCCGAAGATCCCGAAGCCTACAGACGGGAAAAGGTCAACGAGTACGAAGACAAATTCGCTAACCCTTACGTCGCCGCGAAAAAAGGTTATGTGGATACAATAATGAAGTCCAGCGAAACCCGCGAAACATTGATAAAAGCTCTTTCCGTACTCAAACGATCACGATCAGGTCGTCCTCATGGAAATATACCTCTTTAAAGGCGGAATGTTATGAAACTGGACAAACTCATAGTAGACGACACGGAGTATTCAACCGAAGTACCGGAAAACAGCAGGAAACCGTACAATGGGATGCCGGATCCCTCCGAGATAAGGGCATTCATACCAGGGGTCATAGTAGATGTAAGAGTATCCAAGGGTGACAGAATCATGCCCGGTGACGTACTGATTCTTCTTGATGCCATGAAAATGCATAATGAAATATGTTCTGAAATTCCGGGTTACATCGAAGAGATCCGCGTTAAAAAGGGTGATACTGTTCAGAAGAACCAGCTTATCGCCAGAATAGGCAAATAGT
>CAZOQQ010000208.1:0-4012 GCA_964582075.1 uncultured bacterium
CTGCCACTCAGGCAGAAGGGTACGACGGCTGTGAGAAAGAGTATTGAAATCAGTAACCTTGGAAAGAACATGAACCGAAAGACAGGATTGAACGATGAGATTCTGCCCAGTTCGTAGTAAACATCGTACGGTCTGGAGGCGAAGAACCCGCCCATTTTAACGGCGAGAAGTCTCAGCTCGGCTGACGGATTCCTTACTATCCACGACAGCGCGATGTGCATCCAGTATCTGTCAGCCGCCGCAGGCGAGGTCAGGCCCATTTCCGATGTGATATGCGCTGCTACATCATGTATGCTTCCATTGCCTGTCTCAACCAGTCCGAGAGAAGGAACGGGTGGTCCGTACCCAGTCGACTCGGAGCTGTTTCCCAGAACGAGGTTACAACCTGCCGTTCTCGGGAAAGGGTAGAACCCTCCCCCCAGTTTATTCTGCTGGAAGGAGAGAAACAGAAGGGGAAGGGCAAGCATCAGAATGGCTGTTCCAATCTTCTTCCATGCTTTTTTCCTTACCCATCTCCACAGGGGAACTGACAGGATCAGAATGAAAGGCGGCCTGAGTCCGGAAATCAGACCGCTGGTAATTCCGGACAAAGAAGCTCTATGCGGTTCCGTCCGCCCGGATATCTGGACAAGCGTGAAAAAGATGACAAGAAAACTCAGCATGCTGACAGGAAGTATCGTAAGCTCATAGAACATCGCAGGCGCGTAAAGACTCCAGATTAAAGATGCAGCGAGAGCCGGGTATACACTCGACCCGGCCCTCAGAGCCAGGCGGAAGATAAGCCATGCCGTCAGTATCCCGAGAAAACTCTGAAGAATAAAGAGTCCCGTTCTGTCGATTCCAGCGAAGTAGAAAGGGAGTATCAGATATCTGTAGAGAGGGCTTGCGTAAACAAAGGGTCCTGAATCCAGAGACCCTTTAAGGATAGCGTGTACGACACTTTCGAATTTTCTGCAGGCCAGAACGGGCCAGTAATAAAGTGAAGCATTGCTTCCAAGCAGATACCCTGCAAAATGTGCTGTTCTGGTAATCAGCGCAAAGGCGGCGCTGTACAAACCCGCTTTACGGATGCTAATTCCGATAGCTGTCCAATCCTGTGTTTCCGGTTGAATTCATCGAGTCCAGACCCATACGCTGTCACCTCTGGCCTGTTCGGGGAAAATGTTATCGTAAAGAGAATCGTAATATATACGAACCGAATCGGAGAACATCCACCTGTTGTATATCACTGTTGCAGCCCCGGTGCTGATAATATCATCTTCGGTAGGTTCGGCGGTGCTTCCCCAGGCAAGGCTCGGCGGTATGTTATCCATTCTGGTTTCTCCGCCTCTTGCAAAAAACCTTACAAGTCTTGGTGAACCGTCTGTGATTTCAAAGAGAGAGTACCTTCGGATTCTTTCCGAGGCCGGTATTTCCAGGACAGAACCATTTCCAGACGTAGTTGAATAATAATGAGGAACCGTGACCTCAACAGACTGTAATGGCAGGGGAGTTATCTCAATGACAATGAGGCCTGTCAGCAGCCATCCTGTAAGTATTTTTCTTTTTTCTATAAATGCCCCTGCCGCGAGGGCAGCCATAATTCCGATAACTATTGCGAGCCGGGAAGGGTCTCTGGCGGCAGAGAGCCACGGGAGTTTGACAAGAGCCATATACGGCAGCGGAACGGGTGTCGGGATTCCATTCAACTTCAGCAGCGGTCCCATGGTCAGAACCATGACGACGGCAAGCGCAATGATAGCTTTCCATGATTTTTTCATCCGGAGGTAAACAAGAGCGATAACCGCGACAACGGTTCCGGGAGACACTACACCCTCAAAAGGGTTCGGCATATATCGTGGTACAACTGTGTTTCCCAGAAACGAAGGAAGAAAATATGATTGCGGCTCCGCGGCCCAGTAAACGGCTTCTTTCCAGTCCTGTCCGGGATTCTGACCGAAAGCCCCCGGAGCCGTAAAGAGCCAGAGAGAACCAAGAATGCAGCCTGCTGCGGCTGCCGCTCCCGCGAACAGCGATTTTTTCCAGTATTTTGATCCCGCGAGAAATGCTGTTATCAGCCAGCCAATGGCGATGGTTATTCCATGGTAGGGGCTTTCCATGACGGCAAGAACCGAAAGGATACCGATCAATACCAGGTTCTTCACGCCTCCGTGATGGGTCCATTTTCTCAGGAAGAGCATTACAAGCAGTACGAAGCCGATCGATGCGATCTGGTAGTGCTGATACATTCTTATAAGATGGACCGGCATCCAGACAATGATGAAACCTGCAAGGATGGAACCATTTCTGCCCAATCCCCATGAACGGGCGAGCAGATATCCCGCGATTGCTGTAAATACTGCGGAAAGAAACATTACAAAATTGTAACCCGCGCCGGTAATGTACGAAACGAAAAGATCCGGCCAGCCCATGTTGTGCCAGGCAAGAGTAGTGCCGCCGTACGCTCTGGGATCAGCACCCTCGTCAAGCGCCGTGCGAACCCACCAGAAATGCCAGAGACAGTCGTAGACATCGCTTTCGTTTCCCAGAATCGCGTCAGGTTTGTCGAGGTACATACCAATAGCGCCATTGCTTGTGGTCATGAACAGTATCCAGGGCAGAATAAACAGAAGGCAAAGAAAAGCCAGCAGGATTCTGGTGCTCACATTGCGGCTCTCAGGAGCATCTATCCTCCCCCGTAGGTTCCCGATGCTATTGATATTAAAATGATTATAGTCATTGTAGCTGCTATTATCATCGCGGTTCTGGCTTTCCTGGGAGAGGAGTCCCTGTAAAGAAAATAGATTATCCATCCAAGGGGAAATAAGAAAAAGCAGAGGCATCCGAGACCTGTTGAAAGTTTGTCAGGAGGTTCCTGGTGATGATAATAGTGAATCTCCTTCACGGTGGAATCTTTCTCTGATTTCCAGCCCGGATCCAGTTCTCTGGCATGAAAGGTGGATCTGCAGTATTCACATGTATAGATTTCGCCATCGAATCTTCCAATCTGCGCTCCACAGTTCGGACATTTCACATGGAACTCCTTTCGGCTTGCTTTAATCTATCCAAGTGAGGCTTGAGTGTCGAATGTTCGAACCTTTTCAGATATCGGTATGGAATGACAGCTCCGGTATCACTTATATTATGCATGTTCCACCTGAAAAGAGGAGAGAGTTGGCTGAAAAAGACGTATTGAATCCAGGAATCATTCGAGCGGATATACCCGAAGCTGCAGCTGGGATTTCAGAATGATACCCGGAATCCACGTTTCCGTTAACGGAGGGCTGGATAAGGCACTGGATACACTTACCGGGCTGGGGCTGCCCTGCGGGCAGATATTCACATCAAACCAGCAGCAGTGGAAGGGGCGCGTTCTCAAGGATACGGAGATAGGCAGGTTCCGCGGCAGATCGGTTACGGTTATCTCACACACGTCATACCTTATTAATCTGGCTTCAACGAACGGCAGAGTCATGAAACTTTCCGTTCCGGCTCTTGAAGCCGAGCTGGAAAGAATGCATGTCCTCGGGATCAAATGGTGCGTTCTGCATCCGGGAGCCCACCTTGGCGCGGGTGAGGATGAAGGGATCAAAAAGATATCATCGATGGTACGGAAAATACTTCTCAACTCACCTGTGGATATCGGGATACTTTTTGAGAATACAGCCGGTCAGGGAACCACTTTGGGATATACATTCAGGCAGCTTCAGCAGTTGCTTGAACTTACTGGTATTGATGATCGGACCGGAATTTGTTTTGACACGTGCCATGCCTTTGCCGCCGGTTACGATCTCTCTTCCGAGCGGGCCGTTCTTGAAACCATGAACGAATTCGACGACACCGTCGGTTTCAAAAAAATCAAAGCCTTTCACATCAATGATTCCAAAAGGGAACGGGGAAGTCGCAAAGACCGTCATGCCGTTGCGGGAGAGGGACTGATAGGTCTGAAACCCCTCCGCTTTCTTGCCTCAATGCCCGAATTCAAAGAGATACCCGGAATATCGGAAACACCCGGAACGGACTCTGACAGGGC
>CAZOQQ010000209.1:0-3990 GCA_964582075.1 uncultured bacterium
TTGATGATGGCTGCGGGGGCTTCGGGTGCAGACATACTTTTCAGAATGATCAGAAACAGCCCGCTGAAATGGCTGTCAGCAGCTGCCGCCGGAATGCTGTTATTTATTCCGTCCCTGGTTTACCCGGTACCCTCCGTCCCGGAGGAAATGTTCATCGGGTCACTCGCTGTAAGAGCCTATCTGATGGAAGACTACGACCTCTCGCTGGAGCTGTTCGAAAGGGCGGCTCTGCTTGCCGAAGAGGGAGATATCATCTGGGTTCAGGGACATACGGAAGCGGCGAAAATTTCCGAAGCACTGGGGTACACAGAACGGTCGGAACAACACAGAACAATTCTAAGACACTGGGAACAGGGACACCGGCGACAGGAAAGTGTAACACGATGAAACCTGTTTCATCCGGAGAAACTTACTTCCGTCGATTTCTGCAAATATGCTTCTGCACGATCTTTACTTTGCCCGGATCCAGGTAAATCCCACGGCATCCACCCATCCGGTGGATGATTCTCCCGCAAAATCCATGTCATCGATAACGCTTCTGGCAGCGTCCGGGGGAGAGTAACCGTTCTCCAGCATCTGATTAAAATAGAATATTTCCAATACGCCGCTTGCCCCCCAGTCCACACTTCGCGTATATCCCGAAACAATGAAATCATCGGGCCAGTCCGTTCTTGACGCGATGATGGTTTCGGGCATTCCGCCTGACATTACATCACAGCAGCTGAAATGTATCATCTCTATATTACTGCAGGGTTCTATGGCATCGATGAATTCCCCGGAAGAAACAGTTCCGGATACAAGTTCAACGCCGGACGCCGAACCATGGGAGGCTATCACCAGGTAAACTTTTCCGGGCAGGCCGGATGATTCAAGACAGAAGTATGCCAGATCATCCACATCATGAATAAATCTGTGCCTGACTCTGACTCCGGGAACCCTGGCAAACCACGCGTTCAACATTTCACCAAACGAATACTCTTCTTCCGAAAGTGATGTCTGCCATTCGGATTCAAGTATTACAAGCCAGTTGGAAGGTGCCGTACCCGCGCCTGCTCTGTAACCTTCCCATACGGCCCATTGCTCCGCTCCTTCTGAACGCCACAAACCTGAAATGCTCATCGAGTCGCCGGAAAGTTCGAACCAGCCTTCTCCGGACGCAGAAGGTTCACTGTAAGTAAAAAGGAGTCTGCCGTTCGTTCCTACATAACCTTCAACCGTTGAATAACCATCGTAGGTGTAATATCCCGTCACGTGAGAATTCTCCTGCTGGAGAAATAGTGTACCGTAGGTTGTTTCCCATGTTCCTGAAAAGTCCGGTACTACCGCCGCTTCAACGGTAACTGCCGTAAAAAGAGAAGTTACGGTAATTACAAGTAACAGCGGTTTCATTCCAGCACCGCTTTTATTCTTCTTACACCCCTTGAAGAACTCATCTCCTTTACTATTCTGAATCTGCCCAGTTCACCTGTTCTGCTGACATGAGGACCACCGCATATTTCAAGTGAAAAATCACCTATCCTGTAAACTTTGACCATATCACCGTACTTATTTCTGAAAAGGCCGATAGCTCCCATATTCAGCGCGTCTTCAAGCCGGGTTTCTTCCCAATCAACGGGAAGATCAGCTTCAATGATCTCGTTCACCCTCTTCTCTACCAGGGCTACTTCTTCATCCGTCAGTTTCTCGGGATGGCTGAAATCGAATCTGAGCCTTTTCCCGGTAATATTGCTTCCCTTCTGCTCGACATGGTTACCGAGTATTTCTTTCAGAGCCTGATGAAGAAGATGGGTCGCTGTATGAAGCCGTGTTACTATCTCACTGTTGTCGGAAAGACCTCCCCTGAATTTGTGCTCCCCTCCCTGTCTGGAAAGCTCTCTATGTTTGTTAAAGGCTTTACTGTAAGCATCCATGTCAACCGTCATCCCGTTTTCCCGGGCAAGTTCAGCAGTGAATTCCACAGGAAATCCGAACGTATCGTAAAGTCTGAAAGCAATCCTTCCAGGAATAATCTTCGCTGGATTCTTCTTCAGGTTGGGTAGTACTTTCTCGAACTCGCGAAGCCCCGACTGCAATGTCTTTTCAAATCGAGATTCCTCGAGGGCAAGCTCGTCAAGGATGAATTTGCGGTTCCGAGCCAGTTCCTCATGAACCGGGGATTCCGTATTAATGACGATCTCGGCAAGTCTGCCGGTAAATGGATCATCGATACCCAGTTTTCTTCCGTGCCTTACGGCAAGACGAATTAACCTTCTGAGAACGTATCCCCTGTCAAGATTCGATGGCGGGATACCCTGGTCATCTCCAAGTATGTGCGTGACTGTTCTAATATGATCCGATATTATCCGCAGGGATCTGAGAGCCTGAGCATCGGGTTCAGATCCCAATCCAGCAATCTTCTTCAGAAATCCGAAAAGAGGTTGAAACAGTGGAATATCGTAGATTGTACTGTGCCCATTCATCATAGCGACTGTTCTGGCTACACCCATGCCCGTATCGACATTCTTACGATCGAGAGGAACGTACATGCCGTCAGCTGTCCTGCGATACTCCATGAAAACGTTGTTCCAGATCTCAAAGTACTTTCCGCAACCGCACCCCGGTTTGCAATCCGGCCCGCAGGAAGGTTTTCCCGTATCTACGAACATCTCAGTATCCGGCCCGCATGGACCGGTATTCCCCGTTGGGCCCCACCAGTTATCTTCCCGTCCAAGAAAGTAAATCCGTTCCCCGGGAATGCCGACTTCCTCCCAGATCGACGCGGCCTCTTCATCGGGGGGCAGTTTATCATCCCCGGCGAATACGGTTACATGAAGTTTATCCGGGGAAAAGTTAAGCCATTTTTCTGAAGTAAGAAATTCAAAACTCCAGGTGATTGATTCCCGCTTGAAATAATCCCCCAGAGACCAGTTTCCCAGCATTTCAAAAAAAGTAAGGTGCGAAGAATCTCCCACCTCATCTATATCTCCGGTTCTGATACACTTCTGAACATTCACCAGCCTTCTGCCTGCCGGGTGATTTTCACCAAGCAGGTACGGAACCAGAGGCTGCATTCCCGCAGGCGTGTACAGAATCGTGGAATCCTCCTGGGGAATAAGTGAAGCTCCCTGGATTATGGTATGGTTTTTCCCTGTGAAAAAATCAAAATAGAGTCGTTTCAGCTCTTCTGAAGTCATACTGTCTTTCTAGATTATAAATTCTTCTGATAAATCCGGTATGTTCTGTACTGATCAGCGTGAAGATCTTTCTCGAGTATTCTTCTCATGGAGGTGTTATCCTCGAGTATCCATGAAAGCTCCCCTCTTCCCATTCCCCTGTCAATGCTGGACTTTATTATTCTATCTATCAGAAGGGCTTCCAGACCACGTCCGCGGAAAGACTTCCTGACCCCCAGAAGCAACACCCTCACCTGGCTGATTTTAGTTCGAATAAAGGGTGCTTTCAGTGCCAGGACAGCTTTTACCAGGTTTCCGCCCGCGCGAATAAAAGCCTCGTTGGCATCGGGAATGGAAACCGCGAAAGCAACAGGTTCTCCATCAATTTCCACTATAGGGGCAAGCTGAGGAAGCATGATCATACCCAGTTCATCCGCCATCATATCCAGTTCCCGCTGAGTCATGGGGACGAACCCCCAGTTATCCTTCCAGCATTCATTGTAAATATCCATGATTACGGGAACCTCTTTATGAATATGCTTCACGGAAATATCCCTTATCAGCGCGCTGGTTCTTCTTTCTACAAGCCCCGCTATGCGCGATATCCGCGAATAATCCGAACTCGCTGAATCAAGGTAGTACGCGTAAAGATCCTTTAACTTTCCGTAACCAGCTTCTTCAATCATGTCTGAATACCAGGGGGGATTGTACGTCATCATAATAAGAGGAGGTGAATCAAATCCTTTAACCAGCAGCCCGCACTCTTCATTCGTGGAGAAATTCATCGGCCCTCTTACTCTATCCATACCGGCCGATCGAAGTTTCTCTTCCACAGAGG
>CAZOQQ010000210.1:0-1187 GCA_964582075.1 uncultured bacterium
TTTATATTAAAATACAAGGGATATCCTCAATAGCAAAAATGGACGCGGCAGAACAGATGCTTCCGGTCAGGCAGAACGGTTTGGTGGTAAAAATGAAAGGGATAATAAACAAGGGAATCAAGGAGTTGATCACTTCGAAATTCGGTATTGAAGCCTGGGAAGAAATACTGGTCAGGTCGAAGTGTGAGGAACCTTTTTTTTCAGTATCCGAGAACTATCCGGACCGGATGACAATGGATCTGGTAGCAGCAGCCTGCGAAGTAACGGGCTTATCACATGATGAAGTATTGTTTGAATACGGGAGGTTCTGGGTTACACACACGGGAGTTGAATCCTATCCCGGTTATTTCAAGCTTGCCGGTAGAAACCCCAGAGAATTTCTCCTTAATTTGAACAGGGTTCACCAGCATGTAACCAGGAATATCCAAGACGCAAAGCCCCCGGTATTTGAATACGAACAGCTGCCTGACGGCCATCTTCTTATGCATTACGAATCGGAGAGAAGACTGTGCGCTGCCCTGCGGGGTTTGATCGTAGGAGTAGGAGATCGTTTCAGCACGGAGCTTCAGGTTATCGAAACGTCTTGCATGCTCAGGGGTGATCCCCGTTGTACCATGGAGGTGATATTTCCATGACTTCAGAAGTAAACAGTGTTGATTTTGATTTGGAACAGCTTAGTGGAATAGCATCTTTCATTATTGCTGCAGATGAACAATTGATAATCACCATGGCCAGTGAAGCTGTGCTGAAACGCGAAGAGCGTGCCGTAGGGATGAGGATTCCGGAAATACTGAGTACGGAATCAACAGATGATATTTCGTTGTCATTCATCGAGGAAAAACTGGGGGAGCAGATGCAGATGCTTTTTGGCCGACAGGCTACAGGCTTGCCTTTGAAAGGATTATGGTTCCGTGCAAAAGGCGGATTTACATTGCTGGCGATACCCGATGTACAAACAAAAGATGATCTTGACAGCTTTTCGCTGGATGATTTTCCTGCTTTTGATAATACTCTGGAGTTGATGACAATACGGCAGGAGCACCGTATTTCCATGAGCGAGGCCAGAATGACTGCGATAGTACTAAAAGAACGGGCCAGGTTACTGCAGGAACAGAAAGCTGATCTATACAACTCAGAGCAGCGCTTTCGGAGTATTGTCGAGAGCATAGGGGATTGGGCATGGGAAA
>CAZOQQ010000210.1:1287-3974 GCA_964582075.1 uncultured bacterium
TGCAATGGAGTTCCCACTTACCATGAAGATGGTTCTTTTAAAGGCTACCAGGGAGTGGATTCAGATATCACTGAACGAAAGAGAATAGAGGCGGAGATTCAGGAATCCGAGACCAAGTTTCGGGCTTTGTTCGAATCAACTGATGACGCTGTCATGCTTTTGAACAAGGAAGGTTTTTTTGATTGCAACCAGGCCACTCTTAGAATGTTTGGATGCAAAGATACTGAAGAATTCTGTTCCTGCCACCCTTCGGATCTCTCACCTCCGGTACAGGCATGTGGTACCGATTCCATGATACTGGCAAACAAGATGATAGGCATAGCCATGGAAAAGGGTTCTCACAGGTTCGATTGGGTACATCGGCGGTATGGAACCGAGGATGATTTTCCTGCCGAAGTACTGCTTAACGCTCTCGAACTAAAAGGAAAAAAAATACTGCAGGCGGTAGTGCGGGATATAACTGAACGAGTACAGGTTCTTGAGCAGCTGAGGACTGTAAACGCTGATCTTGAGAATACCACACTCAAGGCGCAGCAGTATGCAGCCGAAGCCGAAAGAGCAAATGCCGCGAAAAGCGATTTTCTTGCCAACATGAGCCATGAGATACGTACTCCCATGAACGGTGTTATCGGTATGATCAGCCTTCTTCTGGACACAGAACTTTCCGACGAGCAGCGCCATTATGCGGAGACCGTGCGCACCAGCGCAGAAGCACTCTTGAGTTTGATTAACGATATTCTGGATTTTTCGAAGATCGAAGCAGGTAAACTGGATCTGGAGATTATCGATTTTAACCTCCGTTCCATGCTTGACGATTTTGCTGCAAGCATGGAAACCCGTATGGAGGAAAAGCAGCTGGAGTTCATATGCGCTGCCGATCCGGATGTGCCTTCCATGCTTCGTGGTGATCCGGGGAGGCTACGTCAGATATTGCTTAATCTGATGGGTAACGCAATAAAGTTTACGTCAAGTGGAGAAATAGCAGTGCGGATTAGCCTGCTTGAAGAAACAGAAGATGAAGTTCGTCTGCGATTTTCTGTCAAGGATACGGGTATTGGGATTCCTGAAGAGAAACTGGGTCACATATTCGAGAAATTTACCCAGGCGGATTCATCCACTACACGAAAGTACGGTGGAACCGGACTGGGTCTTGCAATTTCCAAGCAGCTGTCCCGGATGATGGGCGGCGATATAGGTGCTAACAGTCAGCCAGGGAGTGGATCTGAGTTCTGGTTTACCGTACGAATGGAAAAGAATCCGGATCAGATAAACGCAATGCCAGTTCCCACAGGGGATCTGAAAGAATTAAGGGTTCTGATTGTAGATGACAATGCTACCAACCGCGAAGTACTCATGTCCCAACTTTCCTCCTGGGGTTTGCGGCCTGATGAAGCGGTTGATGGTCCCGGTGCATTACAGCATCTGTATTCAGCTTTGGATGCGAGTGATCCCTACAGAATCGTACTGACAGACATGCAGATGCCCGGTATGGACGGAGAGGCTCTCGGAAGAATAGTGCTTGGTGAAAGTAAATTTTCAGGGACTTCACTGGTTTTGATGACCTCTATTGGTAACCGCGGGGATGCACGAAGGTTCGAGGAACTGGGCTTTTCCGCCTACCTTATTAAGCCGGTGAAGCAGTCCGACCTTTTCGATTGTTTGATTACCATTGTTTCGGGGCATAAAACTGATGAAAAGAAAAAACTGATAACGCGCCATTCCCTGCGGGATTTCCGAAAAACAAGCCTGAAGATCCTGCTTGCAGAAGATAATCTCACAAATCAGCAGGTTGCTTTAGGGATTTTGCACAAACTCGGGCTTTCCGCTGATATAGCTTCCGATGGCAGGGAAGCACTTGCTGCTCTTGAGCGAGAACCATACGATCTGGTATTCATGGATGTACAAATGCCGAACATGGACGGATTCGAGGCAACAAGAGCTATTCGTAATGCCGGAAGCGATTTTGAAAACAGGTCTGTTCCCATCATCGCTATGACTGCTCATGCAATGCAGGGAGATAGACAGAAGTGTATGGATGCTGGGATGGATGACTACATCAGCAAACCCATCTTCCCGGCTGCCCTGAGCGAGATGCTGGGAAAATGGATCAGCAGACTAAAGGACGGAGAGAAGAAAAGCAGGTCTTTCAACCCCGGGTATTCCGCACCCGGAGGCAGTTCGGAGAGTTCAGCAGAGAAAGTTCGGAACATGAAAGATGATGTGTTCGCGGAGTCTGCAATCATCGATCGTCTGATGGGTGATCGGGACATCGCCAGGGTGATTGTTCAGGGTTTCCTTGATGACGCGCCCAGACAATTGAATGAATTGAAGAGCTGTATTGAGGATGGGGATCCACAGGCGGTCGGACATTGTGCCCATTCCATAAAGGGTGCTTCGGCCAATATTGGAGCCGATGCGTTGAGCAAAGTAGCATTCGAGATGGAGATAGCCGGCAAAGCTGGTGATCTTGACAGCCTGAAAAATAACTTGCCTAAAATTCAGGCGGAATTCAAACGATTGGAAGATAGGATAAATTCCTCGACTTTGATGACCGATAGTTAATTGTAAACAGCAGTTGTTTACATTCGGGGGATAAGCTCAGGAATCATTGTCCGCAAAATTACCTGGAAGCTTCAATTCCATGAAAAAACTCTCGAGCAACTCTTTTTCAGCTTCACCATTTTCAG
>CAZOQQ010000211.1:0-3966 GCA_964582075.1 uncultured bacterium
GTCCCTTAGTACTTCAAAGCTGAACCACTGCCTTGTCAGTTCTCCCCCCATCTCCTCCTCATAGTAATCCGACAGATCGAAAGGGTACAGCCCGCTCGCAAGGTCAATCCTGTCGAAGCGGGATTCAAGTATAAGTCCGGTTTCCTCTTTAAGTTTCTCATCGGCCGAGATAACGCTTATCACCAGTACGACCGGTGACACTTCTATCGGCCTTGACATGATTTCTTCCATTCTCTTTCAGCCGCCCTGGCTATGTCCCTGCTCAGCCCGAAATATGTCTCAATCTTCTCCGGGTACGCTTCAACAAGTTTTTCATTTTTCTTTCCTTCAGGATTAACTCTGCGCAGGTTCAGGTTGTGAGCGGACAATCTTTCACCATCGTTTCTACGGTTAAGATGAAGGCTGTTCATGCCGGTATCATCGAAGGACTTCTGCCAGTGATTTCTGAATTCCATCGAACCGATTTGATCCAGTCTTACGCGATACCTCCATTTTTTCTCATCACCATCAACAGTGTATAGATCGTAGGTGCTCCCGTCTTCAGACGGTTCCCATGTAAGGGTCTGCCCGGAAATTCTGATTTCTGAAACTTTGCCCGGCTCGAGTAATACGGGCTCCGGCACGAGATAGCCCGGATCCGCAAGGAAAAGCGTTCCGTTCCCGGTAGTTACTGAAAGTGCGCAGTGAATGTTCTTCCCGTGACTCATATCGGCCATTACAGGATGGCAGCGATAACCCGCCGAGGACAGAACGGCGGCAAGGGCTTCGGTAAGCGAGAAACAGGTGCCTCCCGCACCTTTTTCTATATGCTCGCTTATTACGGTTTCAGCAAGTCTCAGCAGGTTCTCCGCCGGAAGATTCTGTGTTTTTCTAAGGAACTTGGTCAGGTTTTCCCAGGGTATATTTGAGAAATACGACAGTATTGTCCGAAGGGTTTCCCTGTCCGGTCTGTCCGGCACAATTCCGAAATGGTCGAAGAACATGGATGCAGACTGCCTCATGTTTCATCCATCCGTCATATTCCTTTCATATGGCAACAGCTGATAAATATACCGTAATCCCCGGAAGAGGTTAAAAGCTTAATGGAAGACAGGCGCATCCGCAACCTTAACAGTTTCTTCAGGGATGTCTTCGGACGTAAGGTTTACAAAGTAAGCCTCTGGGGAGGTTTTACCTGCCCGAACAGAGACGGGACATTCAGCAACAGGGGCTGTTCTTTCTGCAATCCTCTTTCCAGTCGTCCCATGACCCTCAGGAATGGCATGTCCGTCAGGCAGCAGTTCGAGGAAGGCAGCAGGTACATCGCCAGAAGGTACGATGTAAACAGTTTTCTTCCATACTTTCAGGATTATACGACTACCTACGGAGATCCGACCGAACTGATTTCCATGTACGAAGAGGCTCTTTCTTATCCGGGAGCAATCGGACTCTCGCTCTGCACGCGCCCGGACTGCCTTGAGGAATCCCTGCTCGATTATTTCAAAAAGCTGTCCGGGCAAACTTTCCTCTGGGTCGAACTGGGCGTGCAGACCTCGGATGACACCATACTTGAAGATATGAACAGGTGTCATACTTCCGCCGATACCATGGCTGCTTTTGAAAATCTCCACGCGAGAAACATCTTTTCAGCGGCACATATGATAATAGGCTACCCGTCTTCCACCAGAGCGACCGTGCTCGCAGATGCCGATTTCATCCGCAGAACCGGTACAAGCGGAGTAAAGCTTCAGAATCTTCATGTGGTAAAGAACACTTCCATTGCGGATCGATTCGCTTCCGGGGAATTCAAACTTATCAGCATGGAGGAATATGTTGAGAGGGTGATACTTTTTCTGGAACATACGGAACCGGATGTAGTTGTTCTCAGACTCACGGGCGAAACCTCGGATGAGCTTACCGCAGCACCAGAATGGTCCCGTAAAAAGATGCTTGTTATCAGACTGATTCATGAAGAGATGAAGCGGCGGGACACATGGCAGGGAAAAGCACTTGGATTCAGGAGGTCATCTCCGGGAAAAGCCTCTGTTAACATCCGTGAGCACTGGCAAACAATCTGAAGTCTTGCATGAATATCTGTCTGTTCATAGATTAAGAGTTCCGAACAATACAATTAACGAAATGTATATCTTATACTACCCTTTTTGCCGGGAGTTTTAATGATAAAGCGCACATCCATCAAATCCATAATAACCGGGAAGTATCAAGGTAAAAAGGTAACGGTATACGGCTGGGTTCAAACCGCCAGATCCAGCAAGAATGTCGCGTTCGCGTCAATTACGGACGGTTCGATTTCCTCCCCTTTACAGATCGTGTTTGATCTGGATAAATTCGATGACATTTCGGGGCTTTCCACGGGAGCCTGCATCAGGGTATCCGGTAATCTGGTCGAATCACCCGGCAGCGGACAGAGCCATGAGATCAACGCGGACGAACTTGAGATAGTAGGTCCCGTACCGAACGATTACCCTCTTCAGAAAAAAAGGCATTCGCTGGAATTTCTCAGATCGATTCCACATCTGAGAACCAGAACAAATACGTTCGGTGCGGTGTTCCGCATGAGCCATCATTTGAGCCAGGCGATCCACAGGTTCTTCGATGAAAACGGGTTCTTCTATATCCATGCTCCCATTATCACTACAAGCGATGCCGAGGGTGCCGGAGAAACCTTCCAGGTTACATCAATGCCGCTTGACGGAATTACAATGAAAAACAGTAAGGTTGATTACTCCGGAGATTATTTCAAGCGACAGGCTTTCCTTTCAGTCAGCGCACAGCTCGAGGCGGAACCGCTTGCCCTGGCCATGGGGAAAGTGTACACTTTCGGCCCGATTTTCAGAGCTGACCCTTCCGACACCAGGTTTCATACCGCGGAGTTCTGGATGATAGAACCGGAAATGGCGTTTTTTGACCTGGACGATGACATTTTACTTATAGAGGATTTCATCAGGTACATCGCCCGGTATCTGAACGATAAATGTCCGGATGAAATATCTTTTTTCAACAGGTTCTACGAAAAGAAACTGAAGGAGCGCTACGGAATTCTCATGAACAGTGAATTTGCCCGCATTACTTATTCCGATGCGCTTGAGCTGCTGAAAAAGAACAGCGGTAATTTCGAAGTTGAACCCCGATGGGGAAATGATATTTCCACCGAGTACGAAAGATTTCTGACCGATGAGCACTTCGGCTGTCCTGTTTTCGTAACCGATTATCCGGCAACCATCAAGCCTTTCTACATGCGCTTGAACGATGACGGAAAAACGGTTGCGTGCACGGATCTTCTCTTTCCTCAGGTAGGTGAAATAGTTGGAGGAAGCCAGAGAGAAGAAAGGCTGGATGTGCTCACTTCCAGAGCCGTGGAATACGGTATCGATATGACAGATTATTCGTGGTATTTCGATCTGAGAAAATGGGGTTCCGCGCCGCATTCAGGATTCGGTCTGGGGTTCGAAAGATTATTAATGTACTTCACGGGGATGGAAAACATTCGTGACGTTATTCCATTTCCAAGGTCAAAGGGAAAAATGATTTAAACAGAAACATCAGAGCAGGACGGAGCAAAATGGACAGGAAAATGATCACTATTGATGGCAACGAGGCCGCAAGCCGTATCGGTCACAAATTGAGCGAGGTAATTGCCATCTACCCTATAACCCCATCCAGCCCCATGGGTGAGCATGCGGATGCATGGTCATCTCAGGGGAAGACGAATATCTGGGGCACGGTTCCACTTGTTCAGGAAATGCAGAGTGAAGGCGGAGCTTCAGCCGCCGTTCACGGGGCCCTTCAGACCGGAGCGCTCACAACTACGTTTACCGCGTCACAGGGTCTTTTACTGATGATACCTTCCATGTACAAGATCGCGGCAGAGCTCACTCCAGCCGTGTTTCATGTATCCGCCAGAAGCCTCGCGTGTCAGGCGTTGTCAATATTCGGAGATCACAGTGATACAATGGGAGTCAGGCA
>CAZOQQ010000212.1:0-3918 GCA_964582075.1 uncultured bacterium
TGAGACCCGTCCACTGTTGCAGGGTGCCAGACTGACTGCATGGGAACTTTCAAGGTCAGGAATTACAGTTGACGTTCTGCCGGATTCTGCTGCGGCTTCACTTCTAAGAACAGGTGAGGTTGACGCGGTTATTGTAGGCAGCGACAGGATAGCCGCGAATGGAGATGTAGCGAACAAGATAGGAACCTATTCCCTTGCCCTGGCGGCTTCATCTCATGGGATTCCATTCTATGTTGTAGCTCCGCTTTCCACTTTTGATATTTCGACCGGCTGCGGGAGCGATATTGAGATAGAACTGAGAGGCAGGGACGAACTTTCAGATTTTGGCGGCAGACAATTGATTCCGGATGGAGCAGGAGTATGGAATCCGGCATTTGATATTACTCCGGCATCTCTGGTTACCGCGATAATATGTGAGAAAGGTGTACTCTTTGCTCCGGACACTGAAAGCATACTTTCTATAGCCGGGAGAACACATAACGGTAACTAAGTGTTAGTGTACCTGTACAATATGCCGTAAATATCCGTATTACCGAGCAGGTTATCACGGTTGTTTCTGGAGGTTGAATTTTATCCGGACTTCAATTATTCTATGCTGTATTGGAATTTTCCAGGCAGAAAGGTTTGTAACACCAGACTGTCTCTATTGATATTTAACAGGGAAGTATTCTAAGGAGGAATTTTGGGTTGTACAATTGGTATTGACCTGGGAACAACCAACTCTTGCATGTCGATTTCCGAGGGTGGAAACGCGATTGTTATTCAAACCGGTGAAGGACCCAGGGTTATGCCTTCCGTAGTCGCGTTCACACCTGCAGGAGACAGACTTGTTGGTATCGTTGCTAAAAGACAGGCGATAACTAACCCTAAAGACACGATAACAAGCATTAAAAGGCTTATGGGAAGAAAGTACGATGAACTTGAGAAGGAAACATTCAACGTTTCCTATGATATCGTTCCCAATGACGACGGGGATGCCGTTGTAAGAACAGGAGACGGGAAAATATTCACACCCGAAGAGATATCCTCTATGATTCTTCAGAAAATGAAATACCGGGCGGAGGAGTATCTGGGAGAAGAAGTAACGGATGTGGTAGTAACCGTACCTGCCCATTTCAACGAAATACAGAGAAAGGCGACGAAGGCAGCATGTACGATTGCCGGTTTGAATGTCAAACGTGTACTCAACGAGCCAACCGCTGCAGCACTTGCGTTCACGGATGCTGTTGAAAGAAGAAAAATAGCCGTTTTCGATTTTGGGGGTGGTACTTTTGATATCAGTATTCTCCAGGTGGTGAATGGTATTTTTGAAGTCAAGGCTACTACCGGAAACACTCAGCTGGGTGGAGACGATTTCGACGCGCGTCTGGTTGAATGGATTATGAACGAGTTCAAACGTGAGAAGGGCATAGATCTGAGAAAAGATCCCGTTGCGCCCCAGAGAGTCCGCGAAGCAGCGGAAAGAGCGAAATGTGAGCTTTCAACAGCCCTGGAAACATCGATTAATCTTCCTTTTATTGCTTCAGGCGATCAGGGTCCTGTACATCTTGAGATGTCACTTACAAGAGGGCTGTTTGAAGGACTGATAAAAGATATGGTTGCAAGTACCGCTCCACTATGTCAGCAGGTTCTGAAAGATGCGGGTCTTACGCACGAAGACCTGGATACTGTCGTTCTTGTTGGCGGGTCTACCAGGATACCGATAGTCAGGAAGCTTGTTGAAGACGCTTTTCACAGGAATCCGGTTCACAGTGTGAATCCGGACGAAGTTGTAGCCATGGGTGCCGCGATAGCAGGATCCGTAGTATCTGGCCAGAGAAAGGATCTTGTTCTTCTTGATGTAACATCGTTGACAATGGGTGTTGAAACACTTGGTGGTATAATGGCACCCATAATTTCGAAAAACAGCCCGTTACCCATAAAAAGAAGTAAAATGTTCACTACCGCGGTTGACAACCAGCAGGTTGTAGGAATTCATGTACTTCAGGGTGAAAGGGAACTTGCGGAAGACAATAGAAGTCTTGCAAGATTCGAACTTGTCGGTATTAACCCCGCTCCAAGAGGCGTTCCCAGAATAGAGGTATCATTTTCGATAGATGCTAACGGAATTCTGTTTGTGAACGCGAAGGATGCCGTTACCGGAAAACATCAGGAGATGAAGGTTAATCCCAGCGGTGGTCTTTCAGACGATGATATCCGCGAGCTGATACATGAAGCAAGACAGAGCAGGGAATCTGATCGCGACAGGATAGTACTGATTGAAAGCCGGAACGTTGCCGATCAGTCCATATACGAGGCATCAAAGATGATAAATACCAGCGGCGAGAAACTTGATAAAGAATCGAGAGAAGATCTGGAAGCTGCTCTCAACGAATTGAGGATTGCCCGCGACGGTTCCGATATAGCTGCAATTGACAAGGCGATAAAGAATTTATCGGTAGTAACACATACTATACGAAATATAATGAATATGGCCGCGAAACTTGATGAGGGAGACAGCTCAACTGATATGGCAGACCCCGATCAGGAGTACACTGTCAATTGACTGCTTTACCTTCTGGCGGCGCATTCTACGAATTCGCTTTTCCATAAAAGGGTTTCCTTGATATATTCTGCTTCTGAAAATGAACAATAAGCATTCAGTCTGAACAGATCATCTGCATTTATCGTGGCAGGCAGATGAAGTTGTGAACTCTATTACGGATGAGGTTTGATGAGTAATAATCCATACGAAGTTCTCGGTGTCGAAAGGGACGCTGATCATGCAACAATAAAGGGTGCATACAGAAAACTCGCCCTTAAATATCATCCGGACAGAAACCCGGGAGACAGGGAAGCAGAGGAGAGATTCAAGGAAATTACCCAGGCCTATGAAATTCTCAGCGATCCACAGAAGAGGCAGAGATTCGATAGAACCGGTTCGGTGAACGGAATGCCCGATATGTCCGATTTCTTTGGAGGATTTGGAATGGATGATGCATTGAGGGCATTTCAGGATATTTTCGGGTTCGGTCACTCAAGTGGAACATCCACGGGCGAAGATGCTGTCATGAATGTTGAGCTGACACTGAAAGAGGCTGCTCTGGGCAGTACGCGTGAGATCGTAGTAGAAAGAAAAGAACATTGCAGTGTCTGCAACGGAACAGGGGCTGATCCAACCGAAGGTTTAAGAAAATGTGAAAGGTGCGGCGGTCAGGGAAGGATCAGAACTGTAAGAAGAACCCTTCTGGGAGCCATGCAGTCGGTATCGATATGTCCATCCTGCAGAGGACGGGGCAGTATCCCAGTGAAAATCTGTCCGAGTTGTCTTGGCTCCAGGCTTGAGACAAGAAAGAGAAAGATTACAGTCGATCTTCCGGCCGGTATTACCGAGGGACATTTCATAAGGCTTCGGGGCCAGGGACATTTCTCTGAAAACGATGGTCCTCCGGGAGATCTCATTCTGAGAATTAAAAAGATCGACTACGGTGAATTTCAACGTGACGGGTACGACCTGATTTACAGAACCAGAATCTCTTTTCCCGAAGCTGCTCTCGGAACCAGTATATCGATTCCGGCAATTGATGGAGAAAACACTGAAATAGCAATCCCATCCGGAGTTCAGCCTGGAGAAAAACTTGTTTTGAAAAGAAAAGGAATAAAGAGACTGAAAGGGTTCGGCAGAGGTGATATTGTTGTTATTGCCGATGTATACGTTCCCAGGAAGCTTTCCAGAAAGGAGAAAGAAGTTCTGAAGAAGCTTGGTGAATCAGACCATTTCATACCCTCATCATAGTTACTGCAGGCTTTCTAACCATGACCAATTCTCTTGGACGCCTGGAATTTAACAAAGTTCTTGAGTACATAGCGGACAAAGCCGAAAGCGAAACCGGCCGCGCGGAAGTAATGTCTCTTAACCCCGGCTGGGACAGGGAAGTT
>CAZOQQ010000213.1:0-3913 GCA_964582075.1 uncultured bacterium
AGTTCACCTGTAACTTCACCTGCAGGTATGGCGGGTTTTAGTGTAAGTACAACTGAACCTAATCTTACTTCTCACGTTGGAATCGGATTTCCATTCTCCTCGCACCAGTGAAGTATGTTGAGTGTACCTGTTCCCCAGCATTTTATGATATCTGCCCGATACTAAGTACCGTTCTTGCATCTGATTCTCGCGAAGGCCAAAGGGAGGATTACCACATTGCTTGTATTTCCCTACAACCTAATCGGTGACTGGACGCCAGGAGCCATAGCGTTTTGAAAAACGTTCACTATTATTTCTCAAGGTCGATTTGAGTTGACAGTTTTTCCGCAAGAGTATCAAGATCTTCCCGGGAGTGCAGCGACATTCTGTAAAATCCCATGAACAGCAGAAAAAGAGGGAGAAACCATCCCGCTGCCTTTTTCATCATTCTTATTTCATACTCGAAGGGATCTATAATTACTCTCCCGCTGTCCATTTGAGCTTTGTCAAGCAGCATCAGGATTCTTATCAGGAAATCCTTCATTCCTTTTACCGCCTCAAAATTGATCCAGTTAATGTCATCTTTCGAGGTGTGGGAATACTTACCCCAGCCCCTGCTGATGAAAAGGTACGGCTCCCCGGCTTTTCTGAAAACATGATAATCCGATCGGTCACCAATGTATCTGTTCAGAGTTGGAATTACCCGAAGCTTTCCTGTTCCCGAAAAGGCACGCTCCACGATATCGGGAAGTTGTTCATGGCTTTCGGATCCCAGAACGAAAAGCAACTCTTTGATGCCCGGTATCAGTGTATCGGCTATCGGTAAACCCGACTGAAAGTCATGCCCTACCATATCGAGGATAATAACACAGGCAAAATCAATATCTGCGCAATGGTCATTATAGAACCGGATAGAGCCCATGCTTTCTTTCAGGAAGTAAGGATTCTCTTCAGCATCGAAAAAGGCAACTATCACGCTCCGCTCGAGAGTACGTTTCGAAAGGGTTTCCGCGATGCTTAGAATCAGGGCAACTGAAACAGCATTATCGTCCGAACAGGGGGCGTCTATCGCACTGTCATAGTGTGCGCCGATGAGAACCGGCAGAGCTGTTTCGTCCGTACCTTCCAGCACTCCCGCAAGATTTGTAAAACTTTCGTATGGAAGGGAGAAATCATTGTTCTTAAACGGTATCAACCCGATTTCTCTCATCCGGCTTTCCAGATACTGAAGAGCGATCGCGTGACCGGGCTGTCCTACTCTTCTGCCTTCAGGAAGTGATAACTTCTCCGTATCCTTCCTGATCATTCGGGTTCTGTACTGAAGGCAGGAATTCTCACAGATGAACCGTTTTCCGGATTATTTACAATGTAAACAGGAAACCATGCGGGTGTAACAAGGGTAATCTGAACATCGGTCCTTCTTGGCTTGAGTTCCAGAACATCACTTTCTTCAAGTGCCGATTCCCACTTCTCAACGATGTCTTCAGCTTTTTCCCGGACCTCCTGTTCCAAATCACGTATATCTTCTTCCAGTCTCTCTATCTCTTCCTGAGATTCTTCAATGTCCGCCTTCGCTGACTTTGTCATCCGTCTTCTTCTGGCGGCACTGGAAAGAACAGAAGTTCTTCTACTGCCGAACAACCCGAGTAATCCCACAATGGATTCTCCGGCTGAAAGCAGCTCTTCACTCTTCCTGCCCCTGTAATCGTCTTTGTTCTCCTCCAGCCTTCGTTCTTTTCTGGCCAGTCTGGTTCGCAGTCGATCAAGCCTGGTTCTGGTTTTTTCACGCAGCTTTTCAACCTCTGCATCCCGCATTTCTCTGGCTTTCTCACGGCATCGAACTACAAAATCGGCTTCCGGTTCTTCCGGGGATGCATTCAACTTTAAAAGCGGGTTGTAGGGAATTTCAAGAACGCTGTTGTAATAAAGATAGTTCGCAAAATCTTTTGTTACAGCCTTCAGTTTCCCGGGTGAAACCCATTCAGCGGGAAAAGAATTCGAGAACAGAGAATCCGGTTCTGCTCTGTGTACAAGATCATCGACGGTTATCTTTCGTGTTTCAGCCTTTTCCCATTCCATGACAACACCCTGATTCTCAGGCGAGACGATAAAAGAACGGACGTCAGTTTTAGTAATATTACGCTTGCGATCAAGGAAAGATACTTTCCCCAGAGCAATCAGGGTTGGTTCGTAAACAAGGGAAACAGTCGCTTTCCCATTCGCCTGATCCATGGCCTGCCCTTTTGTAATCTTGACCGGAAGAAACACCTGTTTTATCCCGGCCGGAAAAGTGGGCTGCGTGGAAGAAAATTCGCCAGTATCGGTAAGAGGAACTTCTACTGTTTTCGGCAGGGGTTTCCCGGTAATGAGGCTCGATGGCGCAGGTTCACGCGACTCGCTGCGAAGCAGTCGGATCTGATCTCTGGTCAACGGACCTCGAAGATAACTCATTGCCCACCTGGTTTGAAATACAACGGCATTATCCTCATGCACATTGTGAAGCAGGAATATCCTGGAACGCAGAGAAGAAATGATTCCATCAATCTCGCTTCTGTTGAATCCGGACCCGATTTCCGCCGAAATTGATTCAAGTCCATCGAGAAGGCGCTTTTTATCTCTGTCAGTCTGAAGCCTGCCTATGAACCACGTTCCCGCATTAGACATCCCTTTGTAATCGATATCCATAGGGTTCTGCGTTGTAAGGATAATTCCCAGTCCGAAAGCCCTCGCCTGCTTGAGAAGCTTCAAAAGAGGTTTTTTCGAAGAGGGCTCGGCCACGGGGGGAAGAAAACCATAAACCTCGTCGAAGTAGAGCAATGCCCTGAGGCTGGTTGTTCCGGACTGAACACGCATCCACGAAACCAGGCGCTCCAGCAGCAGAGTTACAAAGAACATTTTCTGACTGTCCGTGAGATGGGCTAAATAAATAATGCTGTGACGTGGTTTCCCCGAAGGCGTATGAAGTAAAGAAGAAATATCCATCGGCTCACCGTTCAGCCACGCCTGAAAGTCCGGTGACGCGATAATGCTGTTCATCGCAAGCGCGAATTTGAAGCGGTCTTTCTCCGGGAAGAATGTTTCTATATCGAATACTCCCAGCTTCTTCACTGGAGGAGACTGGATTGATGTGATAAGCAGTGGAAGGTCCAGACTCTCCTGACTTTTCCAGTAATGTTCGATGATGGTGGAAAGCAGTATGTACTCTCTACTTAAAAGCGGGTCCGCGTCTATTCCCACAAGCCCGAGCAGGGCATTCACTATTCCCTGAATCTGTTCTCTTATAAGTTCAGCATCCGTTTCCCAGTTCATATCGGGAGGGTTCAGGGCCGAAAGAATGGAAATACCCGTTCCCGCATCTGAACCTGGTGTAATGATGGAGAACTCCGTTCCATCTTTGAGAGTCTGTATTCGCTGTGGTGATTGATCCCACTCGGCAAGCCCGTTCTTCCATGTTTTTGCTACCTGTACGGAATATTCTTCTACAGAGAGACCCTTCCTGCGGGCATCGTCAATATTTACCCAGGGTTTGAAATCCTCAGGAAGCAGGTCCGGAAAAGTAAGGAGAAGGTTTGAAATATCTCCTTTGGGATCTATGATGATCGCTGGAATACCGTCAAGAGCAGCTTCTTCAAGAATATCGATACAGAGCCCTGTCTTACCGGAACCCGTCATTCCCAGACAAACAGCATGGGTAGTAAGGTCACGCGCATCGTACATGATTTCTTCTGTGGAGCACACTTTCTTTTCAAGATCGTACTCCCGTCCGATATAGAAAGCTCCAAGTTTCTCTATTCGCTTCAAAACAGTACCCCCTGAATTCGCTGGCGGAATGCTAAAATAGACTTACTTTAAAATATCGCCGTATTACCTCAGCCCCGCAAGAGAGGCTCCACGATATTTGAATAGCTGCCTTTATAGCGGACAGGTTCATGTG
>CAZOQQ010000214.1:0-3896 GCA_964582075.1 uncultured bacterium
GATTTTCTATCTCCCGGATTCTTCGATGTAATTCCTGACGATCACTTTCCTCAACAGAACTCAACTGCGATTTCAATTTTCTTCGATCCCTCTGCAGCCTGTCCTTTTCTACAGCCTTCTTCAATCTTTCACCGTCCTCGGGTTCGGTCTGTTCGGGATAGACAGATATCAATCCTGCGCACAATGAACTGTCCGAATCCTCCAGAAGCGAAAGTTGGAAACTTTTCCTGCCAGAATCAGCCTGTTTTCTTATTTCACTGAATATTCTGGATCCCGTCGCGCTATGGAAATCATCCTCCCTGATAAAATCGATGAGAGGATCCGATAATGCTGATTCAGACAGTAAAATCAAACCGAGAATTCTTCTGTCCCACCTGTTCAGTTCTAAATCCTTCTGTTTGTTTCCGGAAGGCCTGCGGATTTTGCTCTCCTCTTCTTCAATTTCGAGTTCGAGCGTCTTCATGGAGTAACCTGTTTCTTCAGAAATGACTTTCAGCATGGTTTCTCTGATAACGGGTTCAACGGCACTGGAAGCGATTTTCACCAGTCGTTTCACGACGTTAACCTTTTTTCCGGAACCCCTGACAGAAGACCAGCCACCTAGAAGGTCAAGTGCATACTTTATGGGATTCTTCGCTTTGCCGGTAAGTTCGAGCACCGATCCGGCACCCATTTTCAGTATGTAATCATCGGGATCCATTCCTTCGGGAAGAGCAATTATCCTGGGCAGGTATCCCTGCTCCATTATTATTTCGGAAGCCCTCACCGAAGCCCGTTGCCCGGAACTGTCTCCATCGTAACAGACAAAAATCGAAGAAGCGAGAGTTCCGATCTGGCGTGCCTGGGACGGCGTAAGAGCTGTTCCGCATGTTGCTACAACACACTCGAATCCTGCGTCCGCAAACCGGGCATGATCAAAATAACCTTCGACCAGTACGATCATATCCATATCCCTTGAAGCGCTCGTGGCATCCCTGTAGCCGTAAAGATAATCACCTTTTCTGTAAATCGGTGAATCAGGGCCGTTCAGATATTTCGGAGCGTCAGTTGGAGCATTATCAATCAATCTGCCTCCGAAACTGATAACTCTGCCCCTTCTGTCGGAGATCGGAAATACTATTCTCCCCCTGAATCTGTCGTAAACCCCGTTGCCTCTCGTAGATCTCAAGACAACGCCGGATTCGATCAGCTGGCTATCCGAATACCCCTTTCCGCGCAAATAAACAGACAGTTTATTCTGGCGGGATGCCCAGCCGATACCGAGTTTATCAACGGTTTTCTCTGACAGTTTTCTACCCTTCAGATATTCTCTCGCGTCTGCTCCGTCAGAACTGTCCAACTGTTTTCTGTAAAATTCCCTTGCCTGAGCAAGTATTTCCCTGAAGATATCGGTTCTGGTCGTATCCCTGCCGGTCCTTTCAAGTTCGATTCCCGATTGGGATGCCAGCTCCTCTACAGCTTCGGTAAAAGTAAGATTCAGATAATTCATAATGAAGGAAAATACGTCTCCTCCGGCTCCGCAGCCGAAACAATGGTACATCTGCCTTTCAGGGGAAACAAAAAAGGAAGGCGTCTTTTCCTTGTGGAACGGACACAATCCCTTTATGCTTTTCCCGGTTCTTTTAAGATTAACGTATGTGCCGATTACTGAAACGATGTCTGTTGACGCTCTGACACGATCGACCGATTCGTTCGAGAAATAGCCGCCACCCATCAGAACTTCCTCTCCGGATATTTCAGGGATACTATCGTTACTCCGGTTCCGCCTTCGGAAGGTTTACCCTGTCTGAAATCTGCCACTCTTTTATCGAATTTAACCATATTTACAACAGCCTTCATCAGGATTCCCATACCTTTACCGTGTATAACGCTTATGTAAGGAATACCGGCTACAATCCCATCATCAAGAGCACGGTCAAGCTCGGAAAGAGCTTCATCGGCAGACATTCCTCGAAGATCCAGCTCGGTTTCAGCCTCCACAGGAACGCTCCAGTCGGCAGAAGCAGGTTTTTCATCGGGAGCAGAAACCTTTTCGAGATCATGAATGGATTTTCTCAGCCTCAGGTTTCCAAGTATGACCGAGGCTTGCCCCTTGCCTGTCTGTTCAACTTTTCCGAACCCGCTCCACCCTTTTACGCTGACCCAGTCGCCGGGTTCTATTTCCCTGTCAACCGGTCCATCGGAAATTTCGGAAAAGCCAGCTGAATCAAGCGGTATTTTCGACATTTGTCTTATTCTGGCCCGAAGTTCTCTGCGTTCATCGGTGGATTCCGCTTTCGCAAGCCTGGCCAGAAGTGAATCGGCACGAGAATTGATACTTCTTTCTATTTCCAGATACTCTTTCTCGATTCTCCCCTTCAATGAAAGAAAATCGTTTCTGGCTTTATCCAGTTCCGCTGTTTTTCTTTCTATCGATTCTCTACCTTCCTCACGTTCCCTCTCGAGATTCAATATCTGCAGTTCAACTTTCCGCCTGGTGGAAGTAATCTCCTCCAGTATTCTGTCCAGTTTGAAGGAATCGCCGGATAATTCCCTGGCTCTTGAAAGAACTGCTTCCGGGAAACGCAACCTCCTGGCCATCTCAAGGGTAAAAGATGAGCCTGGTGTTCCGGCTACAAAGGAGTAATCAGGTTGCAGTGAATCACTTTGAAAATTCATGCAACCATTATAAAATCCACGTCTTCCATAGGCAAAACTTTTCAGCTGGCCCAGATGAGTAGTAACAATAAGCCGGCATCCAAGTGAAGCAAGATATTCCAGAAAAGCTGCCGCCAGAGCGGAGCCGGTAAGAGGATCCGTCCCGGCAGCAGGTTCATCTATTAGTGCAATTGAACTTTTGCCCGGATCATTGAGCATGTCCATCTGTTCAAGCAGACGTGCCGAATAGGTGCTCTGATGTCGGGCTATAGATTGTTGATCTCCTATGGAAACATGTATCCTGTCGAAGAATGGCAACGTTGATTCTGCGTCAGCAAAGCACCCTATTCCCGATTGGGTTGAGACTATGGCCAATCCCACCGCTTTCAGCAGTACACTTTTTCCACCTGCGTTCGGTCCGCTTACCACCAACACTTTCCAGTCTTCAGGCAACACAACATCGTTACTGACGATTTCTTTCTCTGATATCAGAGGATGTCTGAGGTTTATCAGCGAAAGGTTTCCCTCCGATGGAAAAACTGTATCAGATTCTCTATGGAAAGAAGCCCGCGCGAAAATAGCATCCAGTGATGACGAAGTTTCAAGACAATCTTTCAGATCATCCAGATGTTCCATTATCTTTAGTGACGCATCCCTGATAATTTTCCGCTTCTCGTAATCAAGATCCAGCGAAGCTTCCCTGAGAGAATTACCATCCTCTACAAGTACCGAGGGCTCAATGAAGATTGTTTCTCCGCTCTCCGATCGGTCATGAACTATTCCCTGAACATCTTTTTTCCGCGAAGAGATCACCGGCAGAACGTATCGCCCGTCTCTTACCGTGGGTGGAATCCCTCTTAGAATATTCTTTCCGGAAAGTGATGAAGACAATACGTCAATTTTCTTCGACAGTTTTCGCTTAAGTCTGTCCACTAGTTTCGATAGACTGCAGAGTTCTTTTGAAGCGTCGGGAGATAGTTCCCCATCCGGCGTTGTTATCGATATAAGCCAGTCTGACAGTTTCCGGAGGCGCGGTACTCTTTTCAGATACTTCTCGAGAGCGGGATATTCATCCCCTTTTTCCCTCGTGGAATCAACGGACTGAACGAATTTGTCTGAATTGGCAAGTACCAGGCCAACGGCTCTCATTTGAAATGGATCAAGTACCGTTACACCTTTTTCAAAAAGATTACAAACTTCATGGAGCCCATCAATTCCGGCGGCGGGGATTCGGATGCCATTATCTATCAGAACTGCTG
>CAZOQQ010000215.1:0-3892 GCA_964582075.1 uncultured bacterium
TCTTTATTCCGCCGTGCCCCAGAATGTTGGTGGCATCGAACCCGATTCTCATGGCGATTCTTCAACCTGTCATTTCCGCAATGGAACCGCCTTTATTATCTCCATGAAACTTTCGGCACTCAGGCTTGCTCCGCCCACAAGGGCCCCGTTAACGGATGGCTTCGAGAGTATTTCTGAAGCGTTGCCGGGTTTTACACTGCCGCCGTACTGGATTCTGGTATTGTCGGCGAAATCATTGCCAACAATATCCGCAACCCATTCCCTTATAAGTGAATGCATTCTTTCGGCTTCATCTGGTGTAGCGGTAAGCCCTGTTCCTATCGCCCAGACCGGTTCGTAAGCTATCACAAGATTACCGGGGGAAGCGCAGTCAAGACCTTCAAGGGCCGCTTCAACCTGCCTTCTGACAACCTCTTCAGTTCTATCAGCCTCCCTCTCTTCCATCAGCTCCCCTACACAGAGGATTCCTCGAAGCCCGGTCTCCAGACCCGCTTCAAGTTTTCTTCTGACTATTTCATCGGTCTCTCCCATTACATGTCTTCGCTCACTGTGACCGGCAATGAAAAACGAAGCACCTGCATCAACAAGCATCGCGGGGCTTATTTCACCCGTAAACGCGCCTTTCTCCAGCCAGAAAAGATCCTGCCCGCCGGTTTCGATACCGGCATCCGCAGCTGCATCCCTCAGAACCTGGAGCAGAGTAAACGGGGGGAAAAGAACAATATCCGAAAACACGGATCCGGATCCGGATTCCTTCATTTTCCTCAGAAAATCAAGACCGGCTGACACGGAACCGTTCATTTTCCAGTTTCCGCCTATAATCTGCTTCAATTATTACCACCTTCCAGGGCGGCGAGAGCGGGCAGTTCTCTTCCCTGAAGAAGTTTCAATGACGCGCCTCCACCGGTTGAAACAAATGTGACTCTGTTTTCAAGACCCGATTCCACGATTGCACGTACGGAATCACCACCGCCAACAACACTGACGGTACCGTTGTCGGTAGCTTCCGCAAGAGCTTCAGCGATTCCCTTGGTTCCTCTGTCAAACGGAGGAATCTCGAAAACTCCCATGGGGCCATTCCATACTACCGTGCGACTGCTTCTTATTATTTCCCCGAATTGATCTACAGTCTCCTTCCCTATGTCCAAACCAGCCTGATCCTCCGGTATCCCGTTTGCCGCAACTGTCGAAGCCAGATCCGGTCTGTCCGTGGAAGGCGCTACCACTATGTCTGACGGAAATTGAATGTTCACTCCGTAATCTCCGGCATCATCCAGTATCTTCCCGGCAGCTCCAAGTCTGTCGAGTTCAAGGAGGCTGTTTCCCACATTCAAACCCATTTCCTTCATGAATGTGAAAGCCATTCCCCCGCCTATCAGAAGATGATCCAGCCCCGGGAGAAGATTCTCTATCACGGGGATTTTATCGGATACTTTCGCCCCACCAAGCAGGAGTGTGAAAGGTCTTGCGGGAGAAGTAAGTATTTCACTGAAAACCTTCAACTCTTTCTGCACGAGAAGCCCTATAAATCCCCCTCCAAGAACTTTCGGTACTCCGGTCATGGATGCGTGGGATCTGTGGCTGGTTCCGAAGGCATCGTTAACATAAACATCCGCATTCGACGCAAGCATACCTGCGAAGTTCATGTCACCCGATTTCTCTTCAGGATGAAAACGCAGGTTTTCGAGAAGAAGGATATCATTCCCTTTCATTGACGCGGCGAGCGTATTCACCCGTACCCCGATACAGTCGGGAGCAAAGAGTACTTTTTTACCGAGAAGTTCACCGAGACGTTCAGCCACCGGCGCCAGTGAAAGATCGGTATTGACTTTCCCGCCCGGTCGTCCCAGGTGACTTGCTACTATGAGCGATGCTCCGTGATTAAGGATGTAATTTATTGTGGGAATAACAGCCTTGATCCTGGTTTCGTCCGCTATCTTCCGGTCATTCAGAGGAACGTTCAGGTCCGCCCTGAGGAATACCCTCTTACCTCTGAGATCAGCGTCCTCAATTACCGGATACTTCACAATCCGGCTTCAATCATGTACCGCGTGAAGTCAACCATTCGGGATGAATATCCGAATTCGTTATCGTACCATGACAGAATCTTGACCATTCTGGGACCCATCATCGCCGTAATAAGTGAATCGAATATCGAACTGTGCGGGTTGCCTATAACATCACTGGATACGATCGGTTCAGTCGAATACTGAAGTACACCCTTCATACTGCCCAGTGAGGCTTCCAGCATAGCGTTGTTTACCGCTTCCGCCGTTGTATCGCTTCTCAGTTCACAGACAAGATCAACAAGTGAACCATCCTTAACCGGAACCCTCACGGCCATTCCGCCGAGTTTACCGTTAAGTTCAGGAATCACCAGTCCCACGGCTGCCGCAGCTCCCGTTGTCGTAGGAATAATATTTACAGCTGCCGCCCTGGCGCGCCTGAGATCTTTGTGAGGTAAATCAAGGATTCTCTGGTCGTTTGTGTAAGCATGGATGGTTGTCATAATTCCGTTAACGATGCCGAACGTATCGCTCAGTACTTTGGCAACCGGAGCAAGGCAGTTGGTCGTGCAGCTCGCGGTTGAAATAACATCGTCCTTCGCAGGATTGTAAAGGGCATGATTCACGCCGAATACAACGGTCAGGTCGGCCCCGGGACTTCCCTTGGCCGGAGCACTCAGTACAACTTTCCTGGCTCCCGAACCGATATGCATCGCGGCCTTTTCCCTGGTACGGAAGAAACCTGTTGATTCAATTACTATCTCAACACCGAGTTCCTTCCAGGGAAGTTTCGACGGATCCGGCTGGGAGAGAACGGTGAAGCTGTCACTACCGGCATGTATAACGTCTCCGTCAACCTTCACATCACCCGGAAATTTCCCGTGTACAGAATCGTATTTCAAAAGATGTGCAAGAGCTACAGGGTCGGTGAGATCGTTTACAGCGACTATATCAATATCGCTGTCTTTGAGAATCTGCCTGTAAACGAGCCGTCCAATTCTCCCGAATCCGTTGATCGCAACTTTTACTGACATTCCAAAGCCTCCGTTATCCGAAGAAGAGTTTCGCAGCTTCATACTGCTCAAGAGGTATAGTTTTAAGGGTTCCAATCGCTTCCTCAAGGTCTACCGCAACAATCTCCGTTCCACGCAAAGCCGCCATCCTGCCGAACTCGCCCTGTTCAGCCATTTCCACGGACTTGACACCCAGTCTTGTACCCAGCACTCGATCGAACGCCGTAGGGCTGCCGCCTCTCTGAACATGACCCAGCACCACGTGCCGAGTTTCAAGATCTGTCCTGTCTGCAATTTCGTTCTTGAGAACTTCACCGATACCTATTCCGGTACCGAGCTGAACATGCCCGAAAGAATCCGTCTCCGCCGAATGCATCACGTGTCTCTGAAGTTTGGGATCAATCGCTCCCTCCGCAACAGCGACAATCGCGTACCTGTTACCTTCGCTGTATCGTTTCTTAAGAAGCTCACATACTTCATCGGTATCGAATTCCACTTCGGGAATTAGAATTACATGTGCACCGCCTGCCATGCCTCCGTGAAGAGCCATCCAGCCGGCATGACGTCCCATTATCTCAACAACGATAATTCTTTCGTGGCTTCTTGCTGTAGTATGAAGCATGTCAAGAGCTCTCATCACGTAATTGATCGCCGTATCAAAACCAAAGGTAAAATCGGTAGCGCTGAGATCGTTGTCTATGGTTTTTGGTACTCCAATTACCGAAAGACCCTCCCTGAAAAGTCTGCTTGCGACACCTAGTGTATCCTCGCCGCCCATGGCAATAAGGCAATCAAGTTCGTTTTCCTCGTAGGTCTTTCTTATCAACTCAAATCCATTCTCGATTCTGAAAGGATTGGTTCTTGAAGAAAGCA
>CAZOQQ010000216.1:0-3850 GCA_964582075.1 uncultured bacterium
GATTCAAAAACTCTTCGCCAGTCTTGTTTTCAGAATGCTTCTGAAAGAGGAGATGATCTCCGGGAAGATCCCAGACCTCCGCCGCAGCCGCTGGAACTGGTCTGCGAGCCATGCGCGGACCACGTTCCATGACAGGACGATGTTCCGGAAATAGAGGTTGGATAAGTTTTCAGCGATCCGGCTTCAGGGGGAGGGTGTGTTTCGTACAGTGTTTCCGGTGGGTATTTGTCAGAAACGATGTTTGACCGGGTGTGTTTCAAGCGGTATGGTCATTTTCATATGGGAATATTGGATGATACCGGGTCGAGTATGCTGCTCTGGGAGATTTGCCGAAACGCAAGGAAATCCAAATTCCTATTACTCAACATCGGGATCATCAGCCAGTGCCGAGAGCGGGATCAGTAATACTATTCCAAGAATAATCAGCCCAATACATTTACCGTTTTTCATTATATCGCCCTCCTGAATGGATTCTGGAATTCAAAGTTGAACTCTCTGAACTCCTCAATAGTTCTGATACAGCCTTTCAAGCAGATCGTTCAACTTTTCCCCGTACAGGCGGTCAGCCGCCCAGGTCCCGGCAAGGCCAAAAATATCAGGTGATTTTCCCCTGGGTGTTACGTAACAGTAACGTGGGTCCACCAGATCGCCGTTCAAAGGGTCAGACGAACCGTAAGCCTTCAGGTGCTGCACGTGGGCGCGAACCCCGGTTCGTTCATCGGCAAAGGAGTGACCCGGATGCCCCGGACCTACAGACCCGAGACCACAGAAATTATTCATGTCCGCACTGACAAACCCTTCAAAACGAAGGAATCCTGTTTCCAGGCACATCTGCACAAACGCAACATCCGAGTTAACCCCTTCGACGGCACATTCTGAAATGTACAAACCGGCAAGACGGGTAACCCGCTGCTCATCCGCATCGGGGTTGTTACCCATGAAGAAGGAACACAGTTCCTCCGAATCCATCAAACCGTTACCCATTATCAGCAGGGGCGGATTCAGCCCGAACAGAGCAGTAGCTGATGAGAAACAGATAACAGCAAGCAGGATTAAAGGAAACTGTTTATAATTCATTTTAACTCCATCTCAATTCAATCCGGATAAAAGAGTCCTACAGATCGGCAAAGGGCAGTGCGGTCACCCGGGAACCAAGTGGAAGTGTGATATTGCCCGGGTGTACCACATACCCCATCAGTGCTTTACTGCCCATATCGGCCTGGAATGTTTTAACTCCGGAAGCCATTGCCAATCTGGGGGTCGCCGAAAGTTTTACTTCAACCGGCACAAGCTTGCCCACTGTCTCCACAACAATATCAACCTCTGTCCCGGCCCGGGTTCGCCAGAAGTTGATCCTGGGGGAAATACCGCGACTCGTATAAGTTTTAACGATTTCCATAAGAACAGCAGTTTCCATTATCGCCCCGCCCATTGGTCCGCCGAGCGCATGTTCCGGATCCTTGAGACCTGAAAGGTAGCATAGTATGCCCGTATCAGTGAAATAGATCTTGGGTGTTTTTACAAGCTGTTTACCCACATTGGCATAACATGGTCGAAGAACGATTATCTGGAATGTAGCTTCCAGAACTGAGAGCCACGCCTTTGCAGTGTTGACTGATACGCCAAGATCCCTGGAAACATCTGACAAATTCAGAAGTTGAGCGCTTCTTGCGGCAAGAGCACGCAGAAATTTCTGAAAAAGAGTGAGGTCCCCAACCTGTCGCAGCATACGCACATCTCTTTCAAGGTACGTGCGCACAAAGCTGCCAAACCAGAGATTCGCGTCATGGTCCGGATTTGCAGTAAGTTTCGGATACCCCCCTCTCAGAAAAGCTTTCCAGAGATTTCCAAAAACATTCTTCTGTGATGAAACCGCTTCAGTACGGTCAGATTCCCACGGTAAAGCTAATTGCGGTTCACCATCGATCTCTCTTCTTGAAAGAGGTAGAAGAGTAAGCATAGCTGCTCTGCCCGCTAATGACTCCGTAACTTTCTCCATCAGCAGAAGATTCTGAGAACCGCTCAACAGAAATTGTCCTGCCCTGTGCCGGTCTTCGTCTATCATTTCTTTAATGAAGGGAAGAAGGTCGGGAGCGTACTGTATTTCGTCAAAGACCACAGGAGGAGGATTCATAACAAGGAACGAGCGGGGGTCTTCCGTTGCCGCTGCTCTAACATCCGGTGGCTCCAGCGAAATGTATTGATACCGCTCATTAAAGAGGTGCTTAAGGAGAGTGGTTTTCCCTGACTGGCGCGGTCCTGTAAGAACCACAGCTGGGAACTCAGAAACCGCCTGATTGAGTACCGGTTCCAGTGATCTGTCTATATACGTTATACTTATGAGCATACCCTCCCTTCTGGTGTAAATCTTGCATTTGAAATGCAAATCGTCAAGTTAGCCCTGTATAAAACACCTTGCCGGTCGGAAGTTCTCAACCATCCTGCATCTCCGGGAGCTCGAATGGAGGAATGTTCTTCTTTTTCCGGAGCCAGTTCATTCCCTTTAATACCGGTGTTTTCCGCAGCACAAACAGAAATGCCCGCCTCTCTCCGGGAATATCCGTCAGAATTATTCCGACGATTAAAGTGATAAGCCCCTGACCCGGAAGAACCAGCATGGCAAGACCCAGGATAATAAGAACAATACCTACAATGTTCTTCACTACCAGATACAGAAGATGCAGGGGAAACGGGACCCACGCGGGTTTTGATCTGATCTTTCTTTTTTTGAAGTAATCAGGCGGAAGGGTCTGAACGAACACCGGAACAAGAAGAGCAGAAATAAGGAACATCCCCACCGAAATCCCTCCAATGAGGAATTTGTGCACACGCACAAAATCAAGAACCAGGTTCACTATTCTCATGAATCAGCTCTATCCCTCATGGTTCGATCCTCTACGACACAACCATACACTCTTTTAACTACCTCTGCACCGGTGTTACGGAGAATTTCCAGTATTTCACGGTTATGAATGTAGGGTCCACCATCGATTCTGTACATATCGCCTCGGGAAACTGGACCGCCGTTGAGAAGGCAACAGGTTCCAGAGGCTCAGGAGAAAGCGGAACGCTGACATCCTTCTGTATGACCATCCTGTACGGATCGAGGTTGCCGAAGAAGTAATCCTTGAAAATCTGCATGCGGGAATCGGTCAGTGACCAGCTCCAGTCAACCGTCTCGGCAATCGTTACGTCAACGGGTATCCAGCCGTATTCCGGTATCATGAATTCAGCCCAGAAATGGGCACCCTCCCTGCCGGGTAACAGTTGATACCCGCCGCAAGCCCGGGCCGGTATGCCGAGGGACCTGCACAGCGCACAGAAGTACATGCTCTGCATTCCGCAGTCGCCGTAACCGTGCTCATGGCAGTACGATGATTCAGGAATACCTCTGGTGGCGATACTTACGTGGGGAACATAGCTGTAGGCGATGTTCTCGATAATGTAATAATACAGCATCCTCGCCTGAAGGTAGGGGTTCTCCTCCGAACCGACTATGCTCCTGGCAAGGGCCGTGACCGCAGGTGAAATCTCTATGTTGGGATTCTGCCCGGTGTACTTTCTGTATTCAGCATCATCGGTGTCGTAGTTTCCTATCTTTCCCGGGTCCACGGTGCAGCGGCGTTCGAAATGCGTGTGCATGGTAGAAACGGAGCAGGTCAGGTCCTCTTCAAGAGAATCAAGGGGTATCTCCATATAGATGGTTCCCAGTTCACGGTCCATGGTCGCCGGATAGTGTACATACTCGACCGGAGCAACGGACAGCATCCTCGGACCCGCCTGGCTGCCCGTCTGTATGGGAACAGGTATCCAGATACTGAGAGTTCCCGAATCGGGAAGCTCCTCCCTC
>CAZOQQ010000217.1:0-3782 GCA_964582075.1 uncultured bacterium
GTGAGGTAAAAAACCTGAGGGAAGCATCTCCTTTCGTTGCAGGAAGCTGAATCTGATGAACAGGAATCGTGGAAAACCGCTTACTCTCCTGAAACAGTCGTCTTGTCATATCACAGGTGTGCATGCCGACAGCAAAGTCAGAGCAGTCTGACTGAATCTCTCCAAGCAGTTCTCCGACAAGGGGACACACATCCTGTCTTACCAGATTGGTGACAGAGTTATTTTCTTCGCCGGACACATCAACCGGTATTCTGACCGGTCTTACTCCAAGACCGGCCAGAACAGCCGGAGGAAAAGCTCTGCAAGCGACAGCTCCGGTACGCAACCCGTTTTTCCGAAGTGAATTAAGATGCGAAAGCTCTTCAGAATAAAGTTCTTTGGCCCCTGTTGAAAGAGGATGCATTTACTGTTTAACAGCTACCAGTCTACCTCGCCCGAATTCTCCTGCTTTGGCCTTCTCAAGCATGAAGGAGAATTCAGCCCCGAGAAAGTTGAACACATCATAATTCCAGTCAAGAATCTGCATTGCATCAAAATGCCTCTGTCCGGCAAGCTGTCCAAGGTAACTTTCAATGTGTACAGCCATAGTATCTGTGAGATCCACCGATTCAAGGATTTTAAACCCATTGTCTGTCAGAAGTGTCTCGTATTCCTTCTGGTCAAGCATGTACGGGAATTTCATTGTGTTGCAGATTCTTTCTGAATCTTCTTCACTCATACCTGCGGGTCCGATGATCCAGTCTGTAAATGCAATTCTGCCGCCTGGCCGCAGAACTCTGGCTGCCTCCTGAATCAGCTTCTCTTTGTCTTCCACATAACACCATGTATCCTCACCCCATACACCGTCAAATCTTTCAGCAGGATATGGAATGTTGGTGACATCACCGAGCTTTATCTCTATTCTGTCTTCAAAACCATCCGCTGCCACTCTTTGCCTGGCTCTGTCAACCATGTGAGGAGTAGCATCCACCCCGTACGCCCTGACCCCGTAAGTTCTTGCCAGAAACCGCAGACCTCCGCCTACAGCACTGCAAAGGTCAAGCACTTCTTCATCCTTTTTCCATCCTGCAGAATCGCCCAGGGCCTTCGAACTGGCAAAACCGCCAACATGGATCTGCTCACCCATAATCAGTTCCCACAGCGCACCTTCAAAACCGCTGTAGACCTCCTGAACGTCACTGAGTGTGTTTCCTGTTTTTTTCACGATACTCCTTTCCTGATTCAGACTGCTGTCTGATGTTGCGTTGCACCGTCGGGGAAGCTGAAAAGAACCGGGGAATATGGTTCAGAATCACGACGGCTTGAAACCCGACCAGGGTTACAGTTGTTCCTGTCAGGTTCCGTTACAGATACTGAAAACCCCAAGGTTCTATCCCTTAATCAGCAGGATATTCCAGAAGCGTTTTCTTGATTATATCATACTAGAATGGTACGTTAATGGAAAGAGAATGCTGACAAACTGACCAGTGATTCCGTAGTCATCTGCAGCAACGATGTTTGACCGGATGTGTTTCATGCGGTATGGTCACTTTTATATGGAAATATTGGATTATACCGGGTCGAATATGCTGCTCCTGGAGGTTTGTCGAAACGCCGGGAAATCCAAATTTCTGTTACTTTACTTCGATTCAGTAGCGGTTGCAGAACTGACCGTTTTGCTCTTGCCATGACCATTTTCATTCTGCTCGCAGCGCAGTTGAGGCTATTGGGGATATCATGGTGAATTTGTTTTCAGGATGCGGATGTTTCTGAGAATAACAAAATAACGGGTGTCAGAAGTGAAATGTTCTTAACGAAAAGGGGTAATTATCGTGAGGATCATATATGCATGTGTGCTGACAGTTCTTGTGCTATTGCCATCCACAAGTATTGCTAAGGATGAATCTGTGAATGTTCGTGACCTTCACAAATCCCGCTTTTCTATGGCAATCGGGGGTGTTACTTATTTCGGTATAGCGTTCGACACTTTCCTGTCAAACAAATTGAATCTGGAACTGTCAGCAGGCTTGGGTCTTGGAGCCGGTCTGAGGTATCATCTCAAGGGCGCCGATCCTGATACTCACTGGTCACCGTTCGTGGGAGGATCCGTCGGTCTGCTCGGGTTGCCGCATATCACCTTGGGATCCGGCGGAGGATACCTGGAGTTCAAACCGGACATATATATCCCGGTGGGTCTCCATTACATCTCCATGTCCGGCAAATTCTCGATCGCGCTTGAGGCAGGATATATGCATGGTTTCAAAACGGACGAATCAGACTCCTTCGATATTCCCATGTTTGCCATCAAGGTTCATCTGGTGATTCCATCGATATCACTCTGGTAGAACCGGAAGATCGAATCTCATGACTATCGTCACCGGTAGATCGACCATGAAACTTTTCTCAATCGCCGGAAGTCCTGCATTAATATTGCGGGTATCCCCTTCCGACCTTCATAACATGGCAAACCCGCTCATGTCAGGGTTATTGATCCTGAACAATTGAAAAGTATACAAATGTGATACGTAATATACTTTGTACAGCCAGTTGCTTCAGCAGCTTCCCCGCAGGATGGCTCTCATCCATCTTCGGTTCATCCAAGCTCGAAATGTATCGGCTTGTTCCATCAGAGAGGAAGCGGGATAACTGCCTGAAGCTATCGGATATTCCATCGCTCTTCTTATTCTTCCCGAGAGATACGGATAATTCCGAGGCTTGCGATATGACGGAATTCAGTGATATTTACATGTAATGTATTTCACCTGCCGGGTGGTTGTCAGTTGTAATATATGCTTCTTATATAAACATATACAGCAACAGTATAACCCGCATCAGGGTATTTTGCCTTGAATCGCTCAACTCAGGTGACGTACTGAAAGCTCTGTTATATAACTGACTGTTGTTTCCCGGTTTTCAAATAGAATGGAGTTGAAATGTGCAAGTCCGGGATCATTCCATTTAATGCGGGGTTCAGCCTGATGTCCAGTTGTATCGGGAACGAATCCACCGGCCCATCGATTTCCTGTTTGTACAATGAAAAGCACGCAAGTGATGTAATGGGTACTGAAGAAACATCGGTATCAACCGTGGAACTGGCAGAATTCAGTGCCTGATATTACGGGCGGCGCTCTTGTGGCGGTATCGGGAGGTGTGGATTCTTCCTACGCGCTTAGATTATGCCTTGAAAGTTACAGCAGTGTCAGGGCAGGATACGTGGATACTTCGGGAAAAGGCATTCCTTCCGATGTGCGGGAAACTGTTGATTCTGCCGGAGTTGAACTGGTCTGTATTGATGCGGCGGAAAGGTTCGGCAGTGAAGTTGTTTCATGGTCACAGAAGATGCTGAAAAAAGGCCTGACACCCAATCCATGCGCAAGATGCAACGCTGAAGTTAAACTCCCTGCGCTCCATGAAATTATTGAATCATCTGAAACACTGGTAACGGGCCACTACGTTCGTAAGAACGGCGGGCTTGTGCTGCGGGGTATGGATAAAAGGAAGGATCAGAGTTATTTTCTATCCCTTGTTGGCGCAGGGATACTGAAGGACTGCGCATTCCCTCTTGGAGAAATGTTGAAGGAGAATGTTCGCAGTGAGGCGGTTCGATTGGGAATACCCTTCAGGAGCAGAGAAAGTATGGATCTCTGTTTCAACCTGGCGGCCGGATATGGACAACCCGGAAGTGTGATCGATCTTTCCGGGCGTGAAGTTGGCAGACACAGCGGTATTGAGAATTTCACAGTTGGCCAGAGAAAGGGGTTGGGTGCCTTCGGAAGAAGGATGTACGTTGTCGCAGTCAACCC
>CAZOQQ010000218.1:0-3691 GCA_964582075.1 uncultured bacterium
TGACCCTTTTTATAAGCCGCACTGGTACTATTATTCTCATAAACAAACGTGGAAGTGAAGTGTTGAACCGTTCAATGGAAGAGATTGTCGGTATGAACTGGTTCAACGATTTTATTCCCGATTCTCACCGTGACAAAGTCCTAGTTGAATTCAGCAGCAATCTGAACTCGCCTGGTAAACCGGTTTTTCAACAGGAATATCCGTTACTATCGATCCGGAATACGGGGCACAGTGTTTCCATGCAAAACAGGATTATTACCGATGAAGACGATATCGTAATGTGTATTCTCGTTTCGGGTTACATCATCGATGATGCCGGGAAAAATTCTGATGAGCTTATCAGAAAAGAGGAAATGTACAGAAGCGTCGTTGAACACAGCAATGATGCCATTATAATACATAATAAAGGAATAATCATTTACGCCAACAGTACAGCCTTGAAATTGACTGGTCATGAGAACGATGACCTTCTGGGAACGAATGTTCTGGATTATGTCTCTTCTGATTACAGACCGCTGGTTCTGAAGAATATGAACGATAAAATGTCCGGGAGGGATTCTCCGTCGATATATGAAATCAAGTTAATAAAAAAGAGTGGGGAAACCATTTACGTTGAAATCAACGTTTCCTTCATACGGTACGAGGGTGAACAGGCTTTCATGGTTCTCTTCAGAGATCTTTCCGAAAGAAGAATACTTGAGGAGCAGCTTCGTCAGTCACAGAAGATGGAAGCGATTGGTCAGCTTGCCGGTGGTGTGGCTCATGACTTCAATAATATTCTTCAGGTAATAACCGGATATACGGAACTTGCAATTACATCCCTGGAGGAAGCTGACCCCCTGCAGGAAATGCTTCGCCAGATTTCAATGGCTGGCGACCGGGCAAGCTCTCTTGTAAGGCAACTTCTCACATTCAGTCGTAACCAGCTTATTGTCACCAAAATTCTCGACATCAACGAGGTAATAGCCGAACATCTTTCAATGCTGGAGAGACTCATAGGAGAGAACATTACACTCGAGTTTGATTCATCACAGGATATCGGGCTTATAAATGCTGACAGGGCCATGCTGGGTCAGATACTCATGAACATCTGTCTTAATTCCAGAGACGCTATGCCCGATGGCGGCAGGATTATCGTAAAAACCAGACGGGTCTCGCTGGACAGTGAGTTCTGCATGACAAATCCTTCCGCGGAAGCCGGTCAGTACATGATGATGTCTATTTCTGACAACGGAAGTGGCATGGACGAAGATACTCTCAACAGAATATTCGAACCGTTTTTCAGTACCAAGGGAATTTCCGAAGGTACGGGTCTGGGCTTATCAACGGTCTATGGAATAGTCGTGCAGCATGACGGCTTGATTACTGCAAGCAGCGAAATTGGAGTTGGTTCAACATTCAAGGTCTACCTTCCCCTGGCAGACAAGAATACAAGGATCAAAGATCAAGGAGTGGACTACGAAATAATCGACGATACATCCAAAACAATAATAATCACCGAGGATGATGAAAGTGTAAGGAACCTTGTCAGCGAAATACTTATCGAGGCCGGGCATGAAGTTATCACCGCTTCCAACGGAGAAGAGGCTGTTCTCCTGATAACCGATTCTCCGAACAGTGTTGATCTTGTTATACTCGATGTCATCATGCCGGTTCTGGGTGGTTACGATGCTGCTGAGAGTATCCGCGCTATACGTCCCGATATACCTCTTATATTCTGCAGCGGTTACAGCAAAGGTGTCCACAGCAATATACACCGGAATATGGAAAGATCCAGATTCTTATCGAAGCCGTATTCAATGACGTTGCTTCTGAACGCTATAAATGAACTGTTTGCCGAAACACAGTGACTTCACTGACTGAACTCACAGGGGGAAAATTGAACAGGACAGCAATTTTCATATCAGTGGTTATCCTGATAACTGCCGTGTCGGCCCACGCGATGGAACGGGACGGAGTTGAATATCCGGACTCAATAACCGTGAGCAATGTTGACCTTTATTTGAATGGGCTTGGAACAAGAGAAGCAACAATTTTCAAAGTGAACGTATACGTTGCAGCCCTGTATCTTGAGCATACAGACTGCGACGGTTATGCCATTTGCGATTCCGATGAGATAAAACGACTCGTCCTCCATTTTGTGCGAAATGTAAGCGGAGGAGATATTGCCAACGCCTGGGCAGAGGGTTTCATGAAAAACGCGGGAGATGATATCTCGGCTTATGAAAGCAGGATAGAAATGCTGAATTCATGGATGAGTGAAATGAAGGATGACGAAACGATGATGTTCACTTACATCCCCGGTACCGGCCTGGAAGTATCGGTAAAAGGTACCTTCATGGGTACAATCGAAGGAAGTGATTTCGCCGGTGTGTTTTTCTCCATCTGGCTGGGGGATGACCCCCCTAACGGAGGGCTCCGAAACGGCCTTCTTGGACTGGATTGATGTTCAGCAGGAAAGCAACGGCTGAAACATCCATCAGTCTTCAGCCAGTACAATGATTGTATCGCCCTCACTGAAAGTAACCAGTTTACTTTTATCCGGGTTTACAACTACTCCATAAAAATTCGCGGCATCGTCCTTTAGCCTGTGGATCCTGTACCCTATAGACACTTCTCCACGGTCAGCGGCACTGTGGGTAACCGTATAAAAATTCACTGGCCTGCCAGTTTGCACATACATCTGCACTGGTTTCAGATAAACCTCGGATCCGTCCGGATCGAACAGATCCCAGAAAATCGCGCTTAGATGTCTATTCTCCGATATCTGCGTCATAAGCAGGCTCAGCATCTGGTCGCTTACAATAAAATCGTCCGCCCCGGTAACTTCCGCGAGGTTTCTGTTGCGAACATCCTTCATTTCGCTTACGATGGAATAGTTACTGCCCGTTTTTTCTGTTATATCCCGTATATGAAGAAGGGTAATAAGCGTAGCTGAATCAGCCGCCTGCGCATCGAGCGAGTCTGTATAGCAAAGTATGATTATATGATCGTAACTTTCAATTTGCAGGTTCTCAAGAACTTTTCTGTCAGTTGTTACCGCATTCGTGTATTCCAGATCAAGATTGACCAGATCAAAGTCTTCTTCGTTGAATTCACTCATGTTTCCGTCGGCCACTACATTAATCAGTGAACCCGGCTGAAGATAATTGTCGAGTTCTCGAATGATTATCGGAGACCTCCAGTTCCACCCCAGCATAATGATCCTGTTGGAAGATCTGGTTTCCCTGAAATCCGTTCGAATGGCTTCCCTGTCTATTTCAGGATTCCCTTTTCCTGAGAGAATTATGGTATCGTCATCTTCAGAAACCGCGATGATACTATCGCTCTCATTGATAACCGTATCCATTGGGGGATTAAGAAGAGGCTGCCCTTCAGAAGGTTTGATTCCTATCACGCTGCTGGTCTCGTACATGAAGATGGCCTCACGGAATGTTTTACCGAAAAGTGCGGGTTCCGTAAGGAAATAAATCTCATCTCCGCCGTAATCCAGAAGCTCCTGATAAACAACTGAAAGCCCGGACTGAAGGCATGTCTGGGCAGTCATTCTTGCGATTATATCCCCGGCAAGTACAATTTCCGCCTTATCCCTGCCAACTATCAGCGCGACCTCCACATTTTGAGGATCTCTTATAAGAGCAACTATATTAAGATCCGCTGATTTTAAATTTGGGTTATTGAAAATGGCAAG
>CAZOQQ010000219.1:0-3661 GCA_964582075.1 uncultured bacterium
AGATTCCATTTCTAAGGGTTGCCTCTTCCCTTCAGCCTGCTGCAGACAGCCTTGAACTCAAGCAGAGCCATTACTACGCCGAAGCGCTGAGACTTTTTGCTCTCTGGAGCAAAGGCAGGAACGACAGGTTTAGATGGCTGCTCCTTCTGGATGAAGTGCTTTCAGGGACAAACAGCAAAGATAGAAATAACTCGGTAAACAAGATTCTTGAAGACCTCGCCGGATGCAACTCATTAGTAATAGCAACAACACACGAAGAGGACACTGCTGAATATCTTTCTGAAAACTATGATAATTATCATTTTACGGAAACGATCATTGATAACGTGGTTGAATTCGATTACAAATTGAGGGAAGGTATCGTCGATTGTCGTAATGCCCTAAGACTGCTGCTTCATGTTGGCTTCCCGAAAGATCTAATAGGTTCTGAATGAACAGTGATATACATGATCGAATTTGTTGCAGTTTATGGTCATATCCGTTTTACTCAATTTTAGAGGTGAGATTCTCTCCGGTCGAATTAATGACTCGTAGAAAATTACTCTTATTATATAGGTCTCTGCATTATTAAAACCATATTGGAAACTCCAGCTGTTGTCCTTATTCACTGCAATCCTGCTTGCAGTTATATTCTTATGAAGAAATCGACTCAGAGGAGGCAACGACAATTATCGCCGGTAACATTTCCTGTGAGGCAAAACGAGAGCAGGAAGAATAATGGAGAAGTATTTTATGAGCAGTGAATTTGAAGTATATGATTCAGCCAAACTGGAAGAAAGAGTCGGTCCTGACAAATATTACATCGAAATAGTCCTTTCCGTGGACGATGTGCGGGAATTTTCCGCGCGTACAGCATTGCTTATGGAGTATGTAAAAACTTCCGGCGATCCTGAACATCAAGACTATCTGATATATTATCTGGCAAAGATTGCCAATACCGAAAACCGCAACATGAATGTCCGGCAATTCGCAGTTAACACTCTGGCGAAAATCGGGCACGATAACTCGTCCGGATTTGCAGCAGCAATATTATGGACAATTTGCACGAGTGATGAGCCGCTCCGATTTCGCTGGGCCGCCGTAGACGCACTGAAAGTTATCGACCCGGAAAAAGCCGATTTCATGAAGAGATCGAACACAGCCGTCGAACTGTTTGACCGCACACTTGATCCGGACAATCCTCCGCCGAAACTTGACCTTGATGAGGCTATGGTGCGCCTTGCGGAAAAACAAAAAAGGCAATTGAATATATTACCCCTCATAAGTTTATTTATTTTCGGGATACTTATGGGGATATTCCTGTTTCGCAATACAGTTTATTTCAAATTCGTTATTGTCGGACTGATATTCATTGCAGCCGGATTTGTAATTATGATGTTTATATTGTCTCGGCGCTGTCCGAAATGCAAACGTTTTTTTGCACGAGGGCCCTTACAGGCACGAGGAAGTTTTGACAGCAAAATAAGCACTCCCATCGGATCTCTGGGAACCGGCGGATCAAACGTACATACCCGTCATCGTATTAATGTTTACCAGACCAGCTGTAAGTATTGCAAGCATTCCTGGATGGTTCTGCGCTGAAGACCGGTTATTTCCAGGCAAAAAAGGCCGTATGGCAGTCAATTCCAGTGGACGGAAGGGGACATCCGCGATATATCATCAAGAATGAAGCTCAGGGAGAAGATTGTTTCGTACGGATTGTTCTTATAACTCAGTTTTTCCCGGATTTCTCGATTACTTCTTCAGCGATGGAGAACGGAACGGCTTTGTAGTGTTCGAAGTGCATGGAGAAAGCAGCTCTTCCCTGGCTCATATTACGCAGATCTGTGGCGTACCCGAACATACCTGAGAGGGGAATCAGCGCTTTCACGATCTGCGCGTTTCCCTGCTTGTCCATGGAAGTGATATTACCCCGTTTCTCGTAAACGCTTCCGGTTACGTTGCCGGCGTAATCTTCCGGTGTTGTTATTGAAACACTCATAATAGGCTCCAGGAGTTGAGGGTTCCCCTTTCTGAAAGCTTTTCTGAAAGCGGTTTCAGCGCATTTTCTGAAAGCCATCTCGGAAGAGTCGACTTCATGGAAGGAGCCGTCCAGCAGGGTTACTCTGACGTCCACCACCGGGAAGTCAGCCACGACTCCACGCGCCATCGCGTTCAGGATGCCCTTTTCAATCGCCGGGATATATTCACGGGGAATATTGCCGCCCCTTACTTTGTTCCGGAAATCGAAACCGTAACCGGCTGGCATGGGTTCCAGAGTCATTATAACATGAGCGTATTGTCCTTTGCCGCCAGTCTGCTTGGAGAGTTTCTCGTTTATATCGATTTTTGAAGTTATCGTTTCACGATAAGCAACCATCGGGGGAGAGGTGTTCACCTCAACATTGAACTCCCTTTTTAAACGATCGAGAATTATTTCAAGATGAAGCTCACCCATTCCCGAAATAATCGTTTCAGATGTTTCAGGATTGGTGGAAACGGTGAATGTCGGGTCTTCTTCCGAGAGTTTAAGCAGGGCGTTTGACAGTTTATCTCTTTCTCCCTTTTTCTCAAGAGTTATAGCGACGCTAAGAACGGGCGCGGGGAATTCAATTGCCTCAAGGATGATGGGGTTCTCCTCGCAGCAGATCGTATCTCCCGTGGACGTATCCTTAAGACCTGTTACAGCGCCTATCTCACCTGTGTAAAGGGCGGGTATGGATTCCCTCTTGTTGGCGTGCATTCGCAGTATTCTGCCGACTCTCTGCGTTTTGCCCTCAGATGAATTGAAGATGTAAGACCCGGCTTCCAGAGTACCCGAATAGACCCTTACGTACACAAGTTTCCCGACATGACGATCGGTAACAACCTTGAAGGCCAGAGCGGCCAGTCTTCCGTCATCCTTCGGAGTACGTTCGATTGGTGTACCGTCAAGGCAATGACCGCTTACGGGCGGAAGATCCAGCGGGCCGGGAAGGTAGGATATTACGGAATCCAGCAATCTCTGGATACCCATATTTCTGTACGCGCTTCCACAAAGAACAGGACAGACAGTCAATGAATGTGTAGCATTTCTGATAGCGGAGCTGAGTTCCTTTTTCGTTATTTCCTCACCACTGCAGAATTTGTCGAACAGATTCTCATCAATTTCGCTGATTTTCTCGATAAGGTGTTTTCTCCATTTTTCAACTTCGGGAATCATATCATCAGGAACGGCTTCTTCATGCCATGTCATTCCATTGCTGGATTTATCGTAGTAGACAGCGCAGTTATTCACCAGGTCCACGATACCTCTGAAACTGTCTTCCGAGCCTATTGGAAGCACAACCGGCACCGCATTGGCTCCAAGCTGTTTCTGGATTGATTCAACGACATCGTAGAAATCCGCTCCGAGTCTGTCCATTTTGTTTACGAAAGCTATCCTTGGAACGGAATATTTTTCGGCCTGTCGCCATACGGTTTCGGACTGCGGTTCGACACCACCTACCGCGCAGAAGAGAGCAATTACGCCATCAAGCACCCTGAGGCTGCGTTCCACTTCAACGGTAAAATCAACATGTCCCGGCGTATCTATCAGGTTTATCATGTGATTCTGCCAGACGGTCGCGGTAGCCGCGCTTGTTATGGTTATTCCGCGTTCCTGCTCCTGCGCCATCCAGTCCATTACAGCTTTGCCATCATG
>CAZOQQ010000220.1:0-3643 GCA_964582075.1 uncultured bacterium
GAAGCAATTGCCAGAAAGCACTTTCAGATACCCTGTTCATGCATGACACCAAACAAGGGCAGGCTGAACCTTCTTAAACAGCTGGCAGAAGATTTTCGGGCTTCAGCTGTAATTGATCTGGTCTGGCAGGCCTGTCATACCTACAACATCGAGTCCTTTGAAGTGGGGGATTATGTAAAAAACAGCCTGGGATTGCTATATTTGAAAATAGAAACCGATTACAGCAACAGCGATCGCGAGAGGCTGTTGATAAGAATTCAAACAATGCTGGAGATGATCTGATGTTTTGCGGTGTTGATGTAGGCTCAAGGAGTATAGAAGTTGTTCTTTTCGATGGAGCGCAGATAGTGGAAACCGGTGTTGCCGACACAGGTCACAAACCGACTCTCAATGCAGAGAATCTTCTGCACAGGGTTCTGGAAACTGCTGATGTTTCCAGAAGTGAGATCAGGCGTACAGTAGCCACCGGTTATGGAAGAAATCACTTCACAGGAGCAGACAGAACCATGTCGGAAATTCTTTGTCATGCCGGTGGAGTGTCGTACCTGTTTCCCGATGCCAGAACGGTAATAGATATAGGGGGACAGGACTCCAAACTGATCGAGCTCGATAAGAGCGGTAAGCCTGTAGACTTCAGTATGAATGACAGATGTGCAGCAGGAACGGGAAAATTCATCGAGATGATAGGTTCATCGCTTGGTGTGGACATAGGCAGCATGTACAGTCTCACTGCCGATCACCCTGATTCAGTGGAAATCAGTACCATGTGTGCGGTTTTTGCTGAAAGCGAGATCATAGGGCTTCTGCAGAGCGGTATCCCTGTTCCAACAATCCTGAAAGGGGTTTTCAGGTCTGTTGCAAAGAGAACCCTTTGTATGGCAGGCGGAAACGGCATCATTCCCAAACTTGTATTTACCGGGGGGGTTGCACTGAACAGGGGTGTAATCGCCGCTATAAAAGAGGAAACAGGTCTGGAAGTTTTCATACCTGAAGACCCGCGGATCACAGGAGCTCTTGGAGCAGCTATTGTTGCTTCACGGTAGGATGGGTACGTAACAGGAATCTGCAGGTCTGACTTGTTGGAAAAGAAAGAACGGTGGGAAACACTGCAGCAACAGTGTCAAGTGTTTTCCGGGTTCCCCTGTCCCTGCTGCATCTACAACAGCTGAGTCTTCGACGTAGGTCTGGGAACTTTTACCACAAGAACTCGCAGGTCTTTTGTGCTTTCATTGTACCAGCAGTGCGGAATGCCAGCGGGGCTTTCTATAACTGTATCGGTGGAAACGGTCTTCTTCTCTTCTCCCACTTCAACAGTACCGGAACCTTCAAGCACATAGAAAAAAACATCAACAGGTGTTATATGACGGATGAGTTTCTCTCCCGGCTTCATGGTAATAACGCTTGAAAGGGCGTACTCACTGTCGTAAACTCTTCTCACATCAACACCGTGCGGATTGTCCGCAGGGATCTGCTCAGACATTTTTCTCGTTATCACTCTTACCGTCCAATCTGTGTAGATCAATACATCAGGCTCATTCAACTGTTGTAACAGGAATTTGGATTTCCCGGCGTTTCGGCAAACCTCCCGTAGCAGCATATTCGACCCGGTATCATCCATTATTCCGTATGAAATTTACCATACCGCTTGAAACACACCCGGTCAAACATAGTTGCTGCTGATGAGTACCGGAGGAAACCCGGCATCAGAGCGTACCGGTCATCTGAAGCAGGATCGATGAAAACCTGTCCAGCTTCATCTCAGGAACGTCATCCTTCCATGGGATGTAATCGGGTTCACATTCCATTTCCAGAGGCGCAGGAGAGGAGCGGCCCACAGCTGTCTTCCGCGTCTGAAATATAGAAAATTATCTTCTACGGAAGAGGCGGAATCCATCTTCTTAACCGTAATTTACCTGTTAAGGAAGATTCCACACTCCCGTTATCGCCACAAGAACGCAGCCCGTGATATCAGGCGCCGAATTTTGCCAGTTTCCCGGCTGATGCCAGAAGAATGGGCATTATATCGGTGGACATAAAGGAACCCATTGCTCCGTGCAGTGACTGCTTCTCGGAAAACTCCGAACTGTACCCTGATCTCTGAGGGCCTCCATGAATAAGCACCGGCACCGAATGCCAGCTGTGAAGTTTCATTGGACAGGGCGTGCTGTGATCTCCCGTAATACAAACCACATCAAAGCCGGAAGACAGGAATGAAGGTAACGCAAGGTCGAATTCTTCTATAGCTTTAATCTTTGCCCGGACATTACCGTCTTCACCGGCGCTGTCTGCTGGTTTATGATGAAGAAATACAAAATCGTGACCATCTTCCAGAGCTTTTCTCACAGCTTCTATCTGCCCGGTAATGTTCTCCGGCTGGAATTCCATAACATTCATTCCAACCAGTCCGGCAACCCCCCTGTACATTGGATACAGAGCTACTGCGGCTGCTGTTAGCCCGAACCGCTCCTTAAGAGACGGAAATTCCGTATGCAGGGCGAAACCCCTCATAAGTATGAAATTCGCAGGGCGAAGGTCTTTCAGAATATCCCCCGCTTTCTGCTGAAATTCTCTCACCACCCGGTGAGATTTGTCGAATCCGGATACTGGAACAGTTTTTTGCCCGACCTGCCCCGGATCGGTGTCCTTTATATCATCACTTAAGCCTTCACCTCTGAATACAACACATGCCCTGTGCTGCTTAACCGGAATCACGAATGTTTCAACCCCTTCGATTCTAATGTCATTGAGCAGTTGCACAAGTTCAATACACTTGTCCGTCGATATCCTGCCCGCTCTTCTGTCGGTCACAATACCTTTACCATCCAGAGTGCAGAAGTTTATCCTCGCAGCAAGGTCTCCATGCCTGAGGTTGAAACCTGTTCCCAATGCTGCCAGTATTCCCCTGCCAACCTGGTACGTTACCGGATCGTACCCGAACAGGCCAAGATGCGCCGGGCCGCTGCCGGGAGTAATCCCTCTCGCAACGGGAATATGAACTCCCAGCACTCCTTCCGACGCGAGTCTGTTCATCTCGGGAGTCAAGGCCGCCTCAAGAGGAGTTTTACCCCCCAGTTCCGTGTTGGAAATATCTCCCAGCCCGTCAATAACGGCCATAAGTATTGTAGCGTCGTTCCTGTGAACAAGTTTCTCCACCAGACCTCTGTTGTCCATTTACCAACCTCAAATCATCCTGATCAGGCGTAACCTTCCCCACAACGAGGATAGTCCAAAAGATGAGACATCTGCAGTTAACATTTCACGATAAACATCCGGCGGCAACCCTCCGGGAGAGCTACGCGGCTCCCCCGCCAAAGATATCCATCTCAATATCAAGAATCTACCTGACTCGTTAACTCAGCAGGTTTGTATTTTGAATCGCTTTCCAATGAAAGGGAATCGCTCATTCTTTGTTCTGTTTTCGGCGCTGGTGATTTACAGGGTTTCAGGTTCTCACTGCGATAGTTTCAGCAGAACATATCGGTCACCAAATCGGCAGTATTCCTCGTATTCTTCAGAAATAACCGAGTCAAGGTAGGTTACACCCGAGCTGACAGAACTCATATTGGGTTCGAAGTATTGTTCTTCCAACGATAGGATTATGCAATTGACAGAGTCCTTATGCAGATCCTCCACGATCTGCTTC
>CAZOQQ010000221.1:0-3454 GCA_964582075.1 uncultured bacterium
CTCCACCCCGGCGCTGAACTTTTTATCAGAATATCGCCAGTAGAATCGATGTAGCCATAAACAATACAGCCAATATTGTTGTTGCTTTCGAGAGCATTGTAGCTGCTCCCCGGTTTCCGAAGGAAGCCGTCAGAGCGCCTCCGCCGCCGAAAGCGCCGGAAAGACCGTCTCCCTTGGACTTCTGCAGCAGCACTACGGCCACCAGAAGCACACAGACAGTGAAATGTATAAATGTCAGAATAGTAATCATACTTGGCGCATCCCTTCCAGAAGACGGAGATATACAAAACGATACGGCTGCTGGCAAGTCCGGTCATGTATAACGGGACTGCTGAATGGATTCGGCTATCCACCCGATGGAGATATTTTCACCAGGACATTCTGTAATACATCCGGGAACATCCCTGTGAAGCAGAATATCGGACATGGAAAGCTCGTACTCCGAAAGCAGCTCCCTCAGCAATGCTGCAAGGGAGATACGCTGTTTCGCAGTCGGATAAGTCAACGAGAAGTTTCCCACAAGGCAGATGCCCAAAGTATCCGTGTTATGTCCCCTGGCATGTGCCCCAACAGCCCACACCGGTCTTCCACGCTCAACCTCACCGTCCTCCGACAAAGAACCATTGCCGATTACGAAATGATAACCGATGTCCACCCAGCCATTGACTGCCCTGTGCAACGCCCTGAAAACCTCCGCGCTTCCGGTTTCCGTTGCTGAATGATGAATTACGAGAGAAGCGATACTGTCCAGTTTTGTATAGACGGGATCAGGTGGAATAATACCGGCAGTGTTAATTTCAGCGTCACTGATATCCGTAATTTCCTTGAAATTGTTTCTAAGCCATTCAGCGCTTGATTGCATAACTAAGCCTCCATTCTATATAATATAACGGTACTATGGATACAGTATAATTATGAAGGGGGAATAATGAGTAAGTTCATAGTGTTCATTCTGCCTGTTATCCTTGCGATATCGGCAGGCTGCGTGGATAGTTCCTATCCATTCGAAGAAGTAACCGATCCCTTTGATTTTACATACGTTCTTTCTCAGGGTGGTTCCGTCGATCTTATCGTCCTCAACTGTTACATGAACAATGTAAAAACTCTTTTGTCGGACAGCACACAGACGGCCGGGACTTACACGTCATCCTGGGATCTTATGGATGAAAGTACTACGCGCGTTCAGGATGGACTTTACTATATCAGAATCATACTCGATGACACAGTTATCGAGACGAAAATGTACGAGGTGCACGAATGACATTCTTAATGATACTTCTATGCACAATCGGTCAGCCGTCCGGCGGCAGCGGTTCGTTCTCTCCCGGATTCAGAATAGGTGCTTCGTTCATGGCTTCATTTCCCTCCATGCAGAACGAGAAGGATTTTGCTGACATGAATATCGCGGCGGGATTGGACTTTGAGCTTGGCAGTATTGCCTGGGGCGGTTCGGTGGAAGCTCTGGGAGATCTGAGTGAAAAGTTCAGAATAAGGGGAAGCCTTGGCGGGACAAATCTTACCGGAGCCTACAAAGAACGCTACAATGCCCTTCAGAATATGATGCTCGTATTTCTTACACTGGGTCTGTTTTCCGGGAAAGGTGAGCACGACGTGATATCTCTCAACGATCAGGCTGTAACCATTGAAGCCCAGGCTTACTACGTTTTTACCCGGACACCTGGATTGTCCATATCCGGGGGAGCGGGTCCGATTCTTACATTCGCCAGCCGAAAACTCGAATCTCCGAATACTTCAACTTCCGGAAGCGGCACCGGACTTGGCTTCGTGGCTTCATTCAGGCTTGATCAGGAGTCATCTGTTAATATCGGCTGCCTGCCGCTTATGTTCGGCCTTGAAGCCGGGTACAGAATGAACAGTGTAAACATCGGCGACAATGAAGTGGACAAATACGAACTTGATTTCTCCGGTCCTTTTGTGAAGATCGGTTCGTACATAGGGATTTAGACTGTAGTATAACTACCGATTGATTCCGGGAATTCTCATTATCTCATCCGGTCTGTCAACAGTATAATGTGCTCCGTGATCAAGAAGCAGTGATACATCCCTGAAGCCCCAGGTGACACCAACTGCAACCATACCGGTATTGCGTGCGGTATCCATATCTATATCGCTGTCACCAACCATCAGAGTGTTACCTGGGAGCGAACCGAGTTTCAGTATAACCGGCATTACCGCCTTCCTCGAAGGTTTCTTTTCACGACCTTTCCTGACGCCTTTCACGGAAACGAATGAAATATCGCCGAAGTATTCCTCAACTGCCTTTTCCGCAGATCTCTGAGGTTTGTTCGTTAGAATGGCCATAGGTATATTCTTCGACTGCAATATATTCAAAAGTTCTATTATTCCCGGATAGGGTCGCGTTCTCCTGAAATCGTGTTCAAGGTAGGTAGCCCTTATCTGATCCGACAGGGAATTGAGCGTTTCGTCGGTCAGCCTTTCGGAAGGAATGACTTTCCTTGCCAGTTCTTCGACACCACTGCCGACTGCGTTCTTTATTTCAATAACGGTCCGAACAGGCATCCCGTTCGCGAAAAGGACTTTGTTTACAACCGCTCTGATATCTTCCAGTGTGTACAGAAGCGTTCCGTCAAGATCGAATATTATCGCTTCAATCATGGTCCTCCCGAGAATCACAAATACATCAAAAAGCGGATCTTCGGTATTAAAGGTTTTCTGAGAGGGTTATCAGCAGGGGGTCAAGTTCCTTGCGGTTGGTCCAGGAATCAGCCAGAGGGTGTCTTGCTATTTTACCGTCAATCTCCCCGACCATGCAGGGCCATGCGCCATCAAGTAAAGCGTCTACCGCTGACCAGCCGAGTTTGGATGCCAGAACACGATCCTTCGTCGTTGGCGATCCTCCACGCTGAACATGTCCCAGAACAGTGATTCTGCTTTTCAGGCCGGATATATCCTCGATTTTTCCGGCTATCTCGAACGCATTACCGGCTTCATCCCCCTCCGCCACAACGAGTATATTGGAGGTTTTACCTCTGCTTATGCGATTCTTAACATTTTCGCATATTCCTTCAAGATCGGTCTTCGTTTCCGGTATGAGAACTGCTTCCGCTCCCGTCCCCACACCGACTTCAAGTGCTATGAACCCGGCGGACCTTCCCATTACTTCAACAATGAAGAGACGGTCATGAGAAGCTGCGGTGTCCCGGACATTGTCTATCGCTTCAAGGGCAGTGTTCACCGCTGTGTCGTATCCGATGGTCAGATCCGTACCCCATATATCGTTGTCTATTGTTGCCGGAACTCCTATAACGGGAATTCCATGCTCTCTTGTTAAGGCGTCCGCTCCCCGGAAGCTTCCATCGCCGCCTATTACTATCAAACCATCGATGCGTTGTCTTACAAGATTCGAGGCGGCTTTTTCGCGACCTTTCTCCGTCAGAAACCTTTCGCTTCTCGCGGTATGAAGTACTGTTCC
>CAZOQQ010000222.1:0-3439 GCA_964582075.1 uncultured bacterium
ACCTATGTTAAAATGTATAAACTGCTTACCTGTGTCAATGAAACCAAAACACGATAGTTTTCTGCCTGAAACCAACATGCCAGAAATTTGTGGTTCCCGGGAAAACTGACCATATCGCCCGAAACAGCCAACCGCCAATGAAATGACCAATCAAATGAAGTAAACTACGACGGGATATCAATAACAGGTATCGTATTGACAAGCTTATCAAGAGAAAAATAAAGTGATTCACGATAGTAAATGATGTAACAGAAAATAGCCAGGTAAAAGATCAATGACGGATATCTTTATTTTTGCCGTGTATTGCGTTCCGCAGAACTTCGGTAAACAGTTCGGGATTTTCTGGAGATACTACTATTGTACTTCCGGATGTTTCGACAACCACACAGTTCCTGAAATCTGTAACGTAAGCTCTGAAGAAACCGAGCTTTCCACTTTTGTATTGACCTGAAAAACTGTAAAACCCTCCGTTTCCAAAGGTTCTGATTGCTCCCGTCATTGCCCCGGGGTTAATTTTAACCGATCTTATCGTGCCTATATTCACAACAGTGTTCCACAGCAGTCTTTTTATGCGCAGAGTGTCTCCGGAAACAGTGTAGCCCCTTACCGTAAACAGCAGGATGACAAAGGCGATTAACGGGGGAATGATTGAAAAAGGGTTTTTTGAATTGAATAAAACTATAAAAAATCCCAGCACGAGAAGCGTTACGAGAGAGCTTATGACTTTCAGCATCGTTCCCCACGGAGCGCTGAAATACCTGTCCTCATTCATCGTAGAATATTCTCCATCAAAAAGTTATCAAAAAACCCGCAGGAACCGGTAACAGACCATTCCTTTTCATACGAAATATAGTTAAATATCGCTTGATCGGCACATTTTTTCAGGAGAGGTTTTTAATCCCCTTGATTGGGTTATGTTTCAACTCACAATAAAATCATGAAGGAGAAAGACGATACCCAAAGGTGAAACGGGGTAACTGAAGCAATGTCCGCATGTTTCTTTTATGACAGGGATGTCACATGTCGATAAGTTATTGTAGTGGTTACGGAAGCCCGGGATTCTTCAGATGATCGGATTCTGTCGATAAATGCGAAAGGTAGCACTGTGAAAATCGGAGAGCTTACCGTCAGGCAGTTGATGCTGGTCATGTTCATTCTGGCAACCGGATTTCTCCTGTTGAATTACAGCACTGCGCTGTCGCAGTACTTCTGGGACGAAGACGACTACGCATACGTTTCCGTTGCCATGGAAAAAGACTTGCCATTCTATATTTTCAACAGGGAGTACTACGTACAGGAATTCCCAAGACCTTTGGTACATTTATATTTCTGGTTGATAGCCTTATTCGCGGGTACGTTAACATGGCCTTACTACCTTGCCAACCTGCTGATGTACGCCGGTGGGGTCGTGTTGCTTTTCAGGCTTGTACACCGTTTGTCGGGGAGTGTTCCTGCAGGGGTTCTTGCCGGAGCCTTCTATCTGATGTCTCCCTGCGCAACTGACAGTCTATACTGGGTAGCTGCGGGTGCCACTGGTTTCACCTCCGGTTTCTTCATTCTTCTTACGGCAAATCTGTATCTTGGAGCAATGAATACCAACGATTTCAGGCATTGGATTCCCGTATGGATTGCAGCGGTCATTGCAATGGGATTGAAGGAATCTGCACTGTCCCTGCCGCTGCTCCTTCTTCTTCTGGAGTTTTCAGGTGGCAGACCCGGGAAGGGTTGGGCGAGGAGGGTACTGCCCTTTTTCGTACTGGCAGCCCTAATGGCACTGAATGTTATCCTGGTTCAGTTGTCATTCCCCAGAGGCGCCAATTTCGCGAAGTACGGACCTGGATGGACAGTTCTGAGAAACCTCATGCACTTTTTCATCTACCCTCTGGTGGGAGCGATGCCGCCGTCCGTTGGCGAATATACGCTGGTTAAATTGATCCTGTATCCTGTACTGTGGATTTTGCCGGTTTTCATCGGAACGAAGAGAGCGAAGAGATTTGTCTTTCTTGGCCTTGCATGGATATTCCTGTCTTCCCTGCCCTTCCTTCAATGGAAGATGGGGTTCAAAGAGCTGCTTCCAAGGGTCTGCGATATCTCTTCACGGTACTTCAATATTCCCTCGATGGGAGTATCCCTTGTGGTTGCAGGGCTGTGTATGATGATCCGCGATCGATTCGGGAGCATCGCGTCACGTGCCTTTGCTGTCTTCCTGCTCGTTGCCGTGGCACTGACGGGAGTCCGGTGGACCCATGAAGAAGTACAGACAATGGCTGATCATGGGGCAACCGAAAGGCATCTGCTGGACGCAGCGCTTTCTTCGTGGAACGGAGCGGATACCTTATACATAGGTTTTTTCGGACTCCGGGAAATGCGCATACTGTTTTACAACAGGATGTACTTCAACGACCTGCTGGTACAGGTCAGCGAATTTCCGGATGATGTTTCTCCCGGTGCGAGAATGCTTTGCGGGCCCAGTACTTACCCAAGGCTTTTCAGGTTCACGGGAAGAGAATGGACTGAAGAGAGGAGTCTGGACGGTTGGGAGTAGCAAGGATCCGGGAGCGGTTCGATTGGTTTGCAGCGTTCAGTTAATTTCAAAGGAATCCCCGTAGTGGAAGCATTACGGCAGAACCTTAAATTTCGACAGGATGTATGTAATATCTTTCAAAGTACGAATTCTGTTCAACGATACTGCCCGGCAGGCTGATCTTGCCACCGGGATCGGTTTCAGTTCACTTGTTGGTAAAGATCTCCTTTTTGATGCCGGTAACGATGGCGGAAGTCTTCTTAAAAATATGGATGTTCTGGAAATCGATCCAACGGAAATAAACACGGTTATTATCTCCCACGATCACTGGGATCATACGGGAGGGCTTGAAGACCTGCTTGCGATGAAACCGGGTATAACCGTTTACGGATGTCCCGGATTCAGTTCCGAACTGAAGCAGACAGTTGCTCTGAACAATGGCGTTTATAAATCGGGTATCGGTTACCGTCAGATAAGACCGGGCATTTTTCTGACCGGGGAAATGATCACCGGGTACAAAGGCGCCGATCTGGTCGAACAGGCTATGGTACTTCGTTCGGAGAACGGAATTTCCATCGTTACAGGATGTGCCCATCCGGGGATCGTAAGAATTATCGATAACGTACTGGAAGAATTTTCATCGGAATCCATCTATACGATAGCCGGAGGATTTCATCTTCGTCATCATGATGAAAACGAACTTCAGGAAGTGCTTCAACAGATGAAGAAAAGGGAGATTTCGTTTTTTGCGCCTATGCATTGCACGGGACAAAGAGCGATAGAAACTTTCAGCTCGATGTTCGGAAACCGCGTAAAGAAGCTGGCATCAGGGGATTCGATGGAAATTTAGCAGGGCTGTTCTAGTGTCCGAGAAACACTATCCTTTTTGAGAAAGTACCGGATTCAACGCCTGAA
>CAZOQQ010000223.1:0-3409 GCA_964582075.1 uncultured bacterium
AAATGACCACAGCCTGTGTGCTGGCACCATTCTTCCTGGCGGCAAGATAAACGAATAACACTGAGAATACTATCACGAGAGTTTTGAATATTACGGGACCTGTTTCGCCGATGGTCAGCCACGAAGCCGCGAACGATACTTCAGCCAGCCATTCCTGCTGAAGCCACTCGTTTCCCATGCATGTCCAGGTGAACGGATCGGAGGTACGTATTTTTCCGGTTTCAATAATGTCTTCACCGTTACGGAGATGCCAGAAAATATTACCGTTGTGCACCGGCGTAATGCAATAGATCGCGCTGACCGTAAGAAATCCGGCAAGGAGCAGGAATTGCCTGAGTTTCATGCCGGTACAGGGTTCAGTATTTTTCAAGTAATGTCCTTATCCTCTCTTCAGCAACATTGTTTTGAACGTGATTCATGGCCTCGGTTTCGCATGAAAACCTTTCATTTTCATCCGCGGTCTGTATTGCCCTTCGTGCCCATAATTCGGCAATTTCGTCAGAGGCGAATATATCATGAATATCTCCTTTGTAACTGAAAATATCGTACATTTTCCAGTTAACCGTATCGGTCTCCGGAGTAAAGAGAAGCCCGCTGAGACGAAGTTCGGACTGATTCCATCCGCGAGTTGTGCAGACGGTTCTTCCCGAAATACGGCGTGGCAGTTCGGGAGGCGGAAAAATACGGAAGAAGCATCTGAACTGATCCATTGGCAGTATGTCAGGTCTTCTGTCCTCTGCGTCCAGCAGGTAGGCAGTATGGAATGTAGTCATACCCACCGATACAAAGACCGCTTCGGGAGGGGTTCCCCTTATAAAATCGCGTGCTATTACAATGGCAGCGGTATCGTTCCTTCGTGAAGCGTGCGATATACCCGATACTATTGATAGAAACAGCAGGATCCACGCGGCAGCTTTTCTGTAGGAGCCACCGCTGAGCATCCTTGTAAGACCGGAGGAAGCCCAGAAAGCGAGGGGAATAAGGAACAGCCAGAGGATACTTTCCGTATCCGGAATGGAATAGGCTGATATAAAGATAAATCCGGCTGCGGCAGTGAGAAAAAGTCCGGGAAACCATTTCCTGGAATACAGTATCAGTATTCCGATAACCGAAAGCGATATCACCCCTGTGCTTTCGTACAGAGTTTCAATACCGCGGAGAGCAGGCGTCGCGAGTCTGGAACCGTACAGTGTGAGGTAATTGCGTAGAAGTGTCAGGTTTGCGGGATGTGAATAGTGGCACAGAGCCTGGAATGTTGATCTGATTGGAATGAACAGCCAGAGTGACAGTGGAATAATACCGAATAGAATCCATTTCTGTCGGAACCTGTTCGATATTACGGATGGAAGAAAGAGTGCCGATAATGGATGACCTCCGAATATGGACAGTGAAAACAAGTAAGGTGCCGATGTTGACTTCCTCATGGCGATTGCCGTTAATACAAGGAGCATGGCAAACCCGTGAATTTCGACGATGTTCAGCTGTCCCATAACCGGTCCGAGTGTAAAAAGAAGAATTGCTCCCGCCAGCGCTCCTACTCTGCTGTTTCTGAAATTTCTGATGGCACTGTACGCTGCAATAACGCCTGCTCCGGCGAAGAAGGAGGAAGCGATTCGGAAACAGGCGTAATCAAGATGGGCGCAGGGAATTACAATGGAAAAGATTCTAAGTATGAAAATGAAAAGAGGATAACCGGGAGGATGAGGCAATTCCAGGTTCCTGCCGCACAGGACGAACTCCGAACCGTCGATAAAATCAAAATCATTGGAGCCTGTAAGCCAGGCTGCGGCGCTTACCGCCGCAGCCGCCGTTAAAACAAAGTAAATGTATCGTTTGCGCGTCACAATTCCCGGGTAATATTAACCGATGAGAGGGAATCACCGGAAAGGAAACTGTCAAAGAACTCTATTTCCGGGAAAAGCTGTAAGGCGTAGAACGCGTTTGTACGAAGCATAAGGCTGTCTCCGGCCTGAAAAGCGGCAATACAAGCCATCTTCATGATATCAGGGTCAGGTTCTCCTGATGCGGCGATTGCCCTGATTGCATATTCTATCGCTTCTTCCGGGCGGTCCGCCTGCAGGTACCAAAGAGCGGCCGTTCTGAGCAGTGAAGGTGATGAAGGATCGAGGATCAGGCACCTGGCAAGAAGATCTTCCCGGTCAGGGATTTTACCGGCGGTTAACGGTGCCAGAAGGCGGGACGACATTATTACTACCGAGCCGGGAAACCTGGATATTCCCTCGGAGTAGAGAGAGTCATAATTTCCGTTCTCCAGCGCTGTCATGTGTATCGCCCACGCGAAATGATCCGGCTGGGCATCAGGGTGAGTTACAGCCGCCCTGGCCCAGGACGCTGCTCTTTCAGGGTATCCGTTTATTGAACAGGCTACGGAGAAATCGTAGAAAAGCTGTGGTGACGGACCGTTCAGTTCTATTGCTCTTTGAATGAACAGCGTATCTACATCCCTGGTTGCCCTGGAGAGCAATATCCTTGCGATATCCACACGGTCGCGGAGTTCGGGATCAGACAGCACTTCAGCCATGAGACTTTCGAATTCATCCATCGTGTTCTGGGAAAAAGCCAGGTTCAGTCCTGTTTTGTATCTATCGGGAGAATCATCACCCTGTATGGCGGCGATTTCGTATGACCATCTCGCTCTGTTCATATCACCGGCGTCCAGTTCAGCCTTCGCCAGGTTAAGTATGTTTCCACCTGTGGCGGCCACGGTGGTCGCGATCGGAAGCGAGAAATAGAGTCCTCCGTTTCTGTTTACCGCGTCGTTCAGTCTCGAATAGTAACCCGGAAATGAAGATGCGCCTTCAGGCTGGAAAAGTAATATCAGAAGAATGGCAAGGATTCCCGACACGGTTCCGGGAATGGCTTTCCGGGCAAACAGTGCCAAACCCAGAAGCACTGAAACGGGGAGTACATAGATTCCACACGAAACACCGGCTGGACTGGAAGCGAGAAGATAAAGAACAGTCGCGGAGACAAATTTCGATATCCAGGATGGACCGGGCAGCAGCATTGCCGGGACAGCAAGCAGAGCGAAAATTGCGGTTACCCAGCCAACAGCAAATGAAGCAGTGAGCGCGATTATCCACATAACTATTCTTGCTGATTTATTTACCATCATCGAGAAGAGTATCAGAAGCGCTGACATAAGAGCGCCCGTATTCGAAACGAAATCTGCGAATGTCATTGTACCGGATGAAGCAATAAAAACTGTAACGGTTCCGGCTATTGGAGCCGACAGTATCCAGAATGAGTGTTTCAGTGAATTTACGAATTCATTCCATTCTGTTCTTCGAAGGGTTCTGTAGAACCAGGCCAGTAAGAGTGTGACCGGCAGGAGATTGACCAGGTATACGGTATAGTGAAGGGAACCGGTAAAATGTGGAGCAGTGAC
>CAZOQQ010000224.1:0-3392 GCA_964582075.1 uncultured bacterium
CCCCTGATCTGGTCTGTTATTGTAATTTCGATCGTTTTGTATCTCTTTTCAAAAAAGGAATTCTGACACTGGTCAAGATACATCCGGATTCCCACAGGAAAGCATTTTCAGAGTGTTTCGAATCGTTCTGTCTCGGAGTAAGTGAACTCCTCCAGTTTTAGATCGGACTCCGCCCGGAGAGAGTATCCAGAACCATTGCCTGAACGACAGTTCCTGCATCAACTTCCATCTCACTGGGAACCGCTCTGTTAACTGTGCCGATCAATTTTCCTTTGTCTGTGTTGAGGAGAGCCGCTAGCGCAGCAGCACGCAGGTCCTGTTGAGTGACTCCCCCATAGCGTTCAGGCGAAGGATGTAGACCCCGGAGGGTATTCCACCTGTTTCTATCCCTGCGGTATGGTTCCCGGCCTGAAAGAAGCCGTCGGCAACAGGACTGACGAGCCTCCCCGACAGATCGAAAAGCCCCAGCGTCACGAACGAGGATTTTTCGAGTGAAAAAGATACCGATGCGCCGAACGAAGAGGGGTTCGGTACGGCCGTATACAGACTCATGCCCTGCCCAGAAACGGTCCGATCTCCTATGCCCAGACCCTCCGGGCCGAGTGTACCATCCAGCTTGATGTTCTGGGCGTAGACGGACTGATTGCTCCCCCTGTCATCGACCCATACGGTTATGAACTGCTGCTCCCGGCATAGAGGTGTTGAAGCGAAGTGTTTCCGTGAGCATGTAACGTTCGAGATCTCTACCTTCTTCGACGGCCAGACGTAACCGCCCGTACTATCCACAAGCATACAGTACGCAATATCGTTAATAGTTGTGTCCGTTTCCTCCAGGTAGAACACGGCGGCATTGTTGCCGGTGGTCTGAACCGATATGAAACCGATTCCATTGCTCTGGAGATCGATGAAGGAGATACCGCTGTCGGTCCACAGCCTGCTGCCACCGGCGTCCATTCTCTGTCCGTACAACCCGTTCCGGGACTGCAACTCGTTCGAATCCATCCAGAAGATGGAAGTTTCAAGACCGTCTTCCATGACCGAGAGGAAGGGCTCGCTGTGATTCCTCGCGGGCATGGTGGATACCGGTTCACCACCATCGCTCATCATGAGCGTACCATCCGATGTGACGTGCTGAACAAGGCTGGTAACAAATCCGGACGAATCAGTTTCCTGCCAGGATATGGAGAATCCGTTGTTGCCATCCGGATGCGGAGGCGGTTCTATGCACTGCTGAACCACGTCCCTGCTTTCGGATATCACGGCGGGATCGGACCATACGGGGTTTGCGCTCGAATCCCACTTCATCGCGTACAGACGTTTGTACCATCCCTCGTGGTTGGAAATTGAATAAATGAGTATCACATCATTGGATCCGGTTGGACAAAGGGTGGCCTCCCAGCAGTATAAACCGGTGGAATCAGCGCCTATAGTCTTTCCGTCACCCCAAAGCAGATCGCCGTCGGGGGAAATCTTCTGCATAACTGTCCATGCCGTGTCCGGGTTCATGATAACAGACCAGGATGCAACCACGTCTCCCGAAGCAAGACTGGCAGCCTGAGAGAATGCGCAGTACGAACCGGTAATTGTTGTATCGGACAGCAGTATTCCATCGGTTCCCCAGAGCATATCGCCATCGGGGGAGATCCTGTAGGCGTAAATCACCATAGCCGAATCAACAAAGACGCTGAAAGTAAGAACAGCTGCACCTGACTGATCTACTGTCAGGTCGTAGAGGTCTATCTCGAGGGGGGTGAAATTCTCGCGAACGATGATGCCCCCGCTGCTCCACAGAGGATTACCGAAGAGATCAAAACGCTGCAGCCGCATGTCGTACCCGGAGCTGCCCTCTTCAACCCATGAAATGTACGTGTCACCGCTTTTTCCCAGGGCTATCAAAGGTGCGTCAGCTTCATTGGTGCCGGAAGATACCAGCAGGTTTACGGCCGGATCTGAACTCCACTGAGCTGGTGCGGTACACACCAGAACGAACACAAGAATGGATAGAATTTTCATGGCCTGCCTCCAGGCTGATTTATGATTGAATGGATAACTCTCAATGAATATCTCTGCGGTGACATTGTGATAAGTCTTAAATCGGCGGAAATGTCTTTGTATTCTGAAGGGGACACGGTTTCCTCGTGTCCCCTTTTTCAAGAAACTATTTAAGAACTATAACGGACGCAGATGCGGTGGCGTTACCCGCAGTAACACGGGTAATGTAACAGCCCGCGTTCAGTGAACTTATCTGTATCGTACACTCGGAATTCTCAAGGCTGCCACTGGCCACAATTCTTCCCGAAGTATCGTAAATTTCCACATCTCCATGTTCCGCGGGGTAGGAGAAGGTCAGCGTACTCCGGCATGGATTACTGTGAAATACGATTCCCGCCGGGCTTTCACTTCCACTCGATCCTTCTACGCCAAGCATGTGCATAGCGGGCATTACCGTAGGGTCGCCGATAAGGACCATGCCAAGATGCCATGAAAGCTCACCGGGAGTCAGGCCGCCCTGCGCGATGTAATCCCACCAGTTCCGATAGGCTTCGCCCAGTGATCCCCCCGAGCCAAGTGCCGAATAGAAAGGTATGAAATGCAGCATTGCGCCACTCTTCGTGCTGCCAACCGAAGCAATACCTGTAGAAGTGCAGAGCGCGTACACCGAACCCATGCAGTGAACGGTTGTAAAACGGCAGTTCGAGCAGGCAAAGAGATTGTAGAAATGAGCCTGGGGCAAAGCGGGAATTAGCTGATTCCACATCGTCGGGGGACCGGGTTCCCAGAAATGTCCCCCGGGATTTGAATGAACGAAGGGGCTTATCCATACATAATTTCCCGGCAGTCTGTTTTCCAGATAATCGGTCCCGTTTGTAGCGGACGTATCGTTCACAAGTTCGGTGTTAGGGTACAGGTACTGCATGGAGCTTTTGTATCCGCCCCCCCACGGAGCCCAGTCATTATCGACGTAACACAGGGCGTTAAGAGGTTCGGGATCACCTGTCAGCCTCCACGTGTGAACCCTTTCAAGGTAACTGTTCAGAATTTCGATCGGGTCACCAATCTGTGTTAGGTTATCCACCTTGATTCTCGATACATATATCTCGGGGTCAAGACTCCCGCTGAACGTATCGTATTTCCCGTCGGACCCAGGATTGTTCGTGGAAGGATATCCAATCCAGTTGTCCTCCCAGGTGCCGTCAAGATCCATATAGAAGTAATCACTCGGAAAGACTTCATCGCCCCGTTCAGACCTGCCTTCAAGAATGCTCCACGGTACGGGCAGATTCCCTACGAGTACCGCTCCTTTCATGCCATCGTTGTACTTTGTCTGCAGATACGCCTTGAGATCCTCCGGAGTACTGTACGTTACTTCGACCACTTCGAAAGATAGACCC
>CAZOQQ010000225.1:0-1454 GCA_964582075.1 uncultured bacterium
TTCGAAGGGACTGAGCGCTTCGTACTTTTTTTCAACCTTTGCTCTATCCATATCAATACCTTTCGCGGTTAATGAATATCTGCTTCTCTCGCACGTACAATCATAACAAAACTGCCTGAATCAGCATTTCCTGTTACGATGATTTTTGATAATATCGTTTCCATGAATAATGTGTCAAGATACTGCTTACGGTATTGCCTCATCCTCTCCTGCTGTGTAGATTTCTTTATTCCGTTCGATATTGAAGTTAGATGTAAAAATTTGTTATTCAGTTATCTGTTGGAGGCTGTCATGGTTACTGTCAGGCCTTTAAAAGGGCTTCGCCCCGCAAAGGTGCTCGCCGATAGAATTGCTTCCCCTCCTTACGATGTCCTTGACTCGGAAGAAGCCCGGACCATTGTATCGGAAAATCCTCTCAGTTTTTTAAGAGTTGTTAAGCCGGAAGTCGATCTTGATCCCTCAATAGACCTTTACGATACAAAAGTCTACGAGCAGGGTGCGTTCAATCTGCGACATCTTATGGAACACGGAGAGATGATACAGGAAAAGAAACCTGTTTTTTACTTTTATCGCCAGATAATGGGTGATCATTCACAGGTAGGACTTGTCACCACTGTTTCTGCCGAGGATTACAGGAATAATCTCATAAAGAAGCATGAATTCACCCGGAAAGTCAAAGAGGAAGACAGAATCCGCCACATAGAAACCCAGAACGCACAGTGTGGTCCGGTTTTTCTCACCTATCAGGATATTCCCGAATTCGATACGCTTCAACGAAAAATCTGCGATGAGAACGAGCCGGAATACGATTTCGAATCTTCCGATGGCATTCGTCATACTCTTTGGGTTGTATCGGATGAAAAGGATATTGAAACCATCAGAAGAATATTCGCTGACGTGCCATCGCTCTACGTGGCCGATGGACACCACCGCAGTGCTGCCGGAACCATCGTTGCCGAAAGAAGAAAGAAAGCTAATCCGAACCATACCGGCAAAGAGGAGTACAATTATTTTCTCGCGGTGATATTTCCCAAGAACCAGATGAAGATAATGGCCTACAACAGAGTTGTGGAAGATCTTAACGGATATTCAACGGATGAATTTCTTGAAAAAATAAGTGCCGGATTCATTGTAACGGAGAATGTGCTTCCCTCTCCCCCAGACAGGTTGAGGTATTCCATGTACCTTGATGGAAAATGGTACGGCCTTGAACCCAGGACTGGTACTTTTCCTTCCGGGGACCCGGTAAGAAGCCTTGACGCAAGCATTCTTCAGGAAAATCTGCTGAGTCCTGTACTCTCCATAGATGATCCCCGAACGAGTGAGCGCATCAAGTTCGTCGGTGGAATACGCGGCACCGAAGAGCTTGAAAAACTTGTTGATTCCGGAAAATACACGGTTGCTTTTTCATTGTACCCTACATCCATTGACCAGCTGATAGATGTGGCGGAAAG
>CAZOQQ010000225.1:1464-3385 GCA_964582075.1 uncultured bacterium
CCGCCGAAATCCACCTGGTTCGAACCGAAATTGCGTAGTGGAATGGTAGTACATCTCTTATGAAAGCGTACATTGTTATCTTTCTGGTTTCCATCGCGTTTATCTCGTGTGGAAATACGGACAGCGCTTCTGCCGTCGTAACAGCTTTTTCAACGGCAATTTCCGATTCCAGTTACCAGCGCGCCTGGGATTTAATAACGCCCGCAAGCCGGCAATGGTACGATTCTACCGCCGCTATCCTTCATGAATTCGGCTGGCTGGAATCGCAGGATGCCGTGATCAGCCTTGCCGGCGACATGACAGAGGAAGAATTTCTTAACCTTTCCGGAGAAGATATCTTCGAAAGGATGGTCAGACGATCCGAAGATGTGCATAATCTCAGTACAAGCATAAAGTCTGTCACTTATCCTGACAGTCTTGTCGGTGTTGTTGTGGTAAGAACAGACGATGGTCTTCAGGAGATTATCGTTAGAAAAATCGGAGATGCGTGGCTGATCGACCTGACCGGTCTTACACCTCCGGTTGAGGGAGGTTAGCATGCCTGGAAGGAGTAAAGGGATTATTATTTTTTCGTTTCTCTTCGGAGGAGTCGGCGTACTGTTTCTTCTCTGGGGTCTCGGTGTTTCGGTAGGTAAATGGTGGCCTGCGTTCTTTGCAGCTATCGGCCTTGCTTCATTCACAAGAGGCTTTCAGGAAATCGGTAACGTGGTTCTCGGGTTGCTTCTCATAGGTTGGAGCGGCGCTGGAATCGTATGTCTTCATGCGGGAGAATTCGGCATCAACCACGCGTTGCCTTTCTTCATTGGTACTTTTATTCTCTGGATTCCGGCATCGTGGTTCATCGGCAGGCTTCTCAGCACTGATACAAAGTAGTACAATTCTCTCCGGGTCTTCCCGAACACATTCAATCAGTGAGTCCTATTTCCTCCTTGATGTACAAAACATCAAAGGCAACTCATGATAAGTATGCCTTCTGGCCACGGGTTGCACTGCTCATATCAAATTAGAATAATCATGAAGAATAAACTTACTCGGATCGGAGCTCTTGAAGCTGTCGTGAAGGAAACTTTTCTTTGACATCTGGTAAGATCTTTGGAGCGCTGGCATGGACGTGAAAACCTGTAGCTTATGTATTATGGTAGCGAGTCAGCTCCATAACTTTGTCAGGGCTAATGGAAACAATCTGTCGCCCATTGATACAGGAGAATCGTCTTGAAGAAACTTGTTTATATCGCGTACACCTTCCCTCCGGTATCAACCGGGTCAGCCCCCATGAACCTAAGGCTTATGGATATATTCATCAGAAACGGATGGTTACCAGCCGTCGTAACACCCGATCATGCCGGTAATCTGCCGGAAGATCCGTCGCTGTTGAGTCTTCTCCCGGAAGAGATCAGCATTATCCGTACCGGTGGTTCAGGCGGTTCGCGGAAAATGAAAAACCCTGTTCCTCATAAATCACAATCTTCCGGCAGAAAAGGGCTGAGGAAATTTATCCTGGAAGGTATTTTGCAGCCGGACAGGAACGTCACCTGGGTTCCACGTGCGACCGCTGCGGCACTGCGCGAAATTCGGATGAACGGCGCAGATATGATTATTACGCTTGGCCCTCCGCATTCGGTACATCTCGCCGGTCTCATCTGCTCCCGGATGACCGGTATACCCTGGGTCTCGTACTTCGGAGACCTCTGGTCCAAAGACGGCTATATCGACTGGAAGGCTGTCTCCGGCATCAGACGACGCCTCACCCCTGTTATCGAAAAGGCAATTGTTACGAGAACGAACGGCATTGTTACAACAACTGACGGATCCTCCCGTTACTTCAGGGAAAAGTACGGTGAAGATTGCCCTTCCGTTCAAACTCTATGGAACGGTATCACCCTCGGGGAAAGGGAGAAACAGTGGAACTTCCGTGAACCCG
>CAZOQQ010000226.1:0-3358 GCA_964582075.1 uncultured bacterium
TCTACATGGGTACAGCTGACCATCAGCACTAATAGCACCTTCTGCCGCAGCCGCTGGAACTGGTCTGCGAGCCGTGCGCGGACTACCTTCCATGGCAGGATGATGTTCCGGAGATATAGGTCGGTTAGAAACTCAGTAAGTGGACTTCATGGGTGAGAACTGTTTGTCCCTGCATGGAGGTTTTCAGAGATCAGATGGTTTTTCATTGACAGCGTTGGAGTTCAGGTGGTATGCTCAGTTTCGGGTAGCAATACTGGATGATATTGAGACGAATATGCTGTTTTGGGAAGATTCCCAGAACGTCTTAAAATCAAGATTCCTATTGCTTGTCCTCTTAACAGGGGGGCTTACAAGCGGAATATCTATCCGGAAGAGATCCTTCAGACTACTCCTGTAAATGTATTCTGGAGTATTTTACTAACATTTCGTAGTTCGATAAATACACATCATTACCGACAAATTGGATTTTGTCTGTATCCCAGGTTGCTTGAAGAGCGGAACCTCCCAGATAAACTCCTAGTGGATCAAAGCGGTCAAAACCCTTGTACATGATATCTTCCAACTCCAGATCCTCATACTTGCCCTCCAGCCAGTCAGTTTTAGTTGGACATAACAGAACCACGATTTCTCCATCTTCATTGAAGACACAGTTGTTGTTCCTGAGGATGAATCTGGTACTTGTCGACTGCTCAAGTGGAAGTGCAGGTTCCCTGTAAAAGGAGGAAATCAGCGAGTCAGTTTCAAGATCATAGACCTGATAATGATTGAAAAACACCGACGATACGACGAGTAGATTTCCATGGATGTCACACTTCAGATTGACATTCGCATACGACGGAGAAAAGGTCATTCCGTCGGATATCAGAGGTTCCCAGCTTCCAAAGCTGTCGAGAACATTACCCTGAAGATCGAACACAGTGACCAGGTTTCCTGCATCAATGCTCACGGCAACGATGGCACTGTCCTCCGAAATACTCACATCAAAGGGCGCTTGAATGCTGAGACTCATCATGTACAATCCGTCATCCTGATCGAACAAATCTACCCTCGCTAGACTCATATTACATACAGCAATAATATTATAACGAGCATCAATGCCGCCCATATATGATAGACAGCCGGGACCTTCCCCAGATTGCCCGGATGTCCACAGGAGCTCTCCATCAAGAGTATAGGCATGAAGTTCACACATGTTGTTGTCACTAACGATTAGTACGGAATCCGAGATAACGAAATCACTGATGATTGAGTATGATGGATTCGTTTCAATATCATTCTCGTACAGTATAGTATCTGACGGTACGAAGTATGGCCCATCACCTTCAACTGCCTGTGGCATTCCACTTTCCAGCCATTTCTCCCACGCAAGGATTTCTTCAATGTCTTGCGTAGACTCTTCACTTCCGCAACCAAACAAGGACAAAACAATAAGAACAATCATAAATTCAGTGAAGCCTGATAAACGCATAGAAATCCTTTCCCGTCCATTCGTACAATTCACCCTCGTATGGCATGGGGATCTCGAACCAGTCGGCGATGAAAATTCGGCCGTTACCGCTAAACTTGATCCAACCCAGAGTTATGTTCAATTTGTACAGAATCGCAGTGTTGCTTCCGAGATCTGTATCAAGGATCTCGGCACCTGTAATAGCGTCATTGTTCAATCCTGTACGCAGAGTGTACAGATGTCCATTATCCAGTACAATATTCTCATTGATCGTTTGTGTATGTTCCGGAAAGCCTTCATATGGCGCTGCCATTTGGATGACCGGTCCGTACCGTTCATCATCTCCCAATATCAGCAGTCTTATCAGTCTACCAGCAAAACTAATTTCGAAGAACAGCTCGGGATCAACTGTATGGAAGCATAAGCTACTGTCGGTTAGCAGATAATCTGTGATATCACCCTCATAGTGATATGTGTTCTGATGAATAGATATTTCCCTGCAGGAAATATTCAAATTGAAGTTACAATCAGGGTTCATGTACGAGTCTGTAACCACTATGTCATATACTTCGTTACTTTCTCTCTCATAATCATCAGGATAGTGAATGTAGGCGATTCGTTCTCCATTCGATACGAATGCTAAAGCTGAGAATATATCCCCCTCTAATTCCCTGTTCATGCTGCATGCATCCTGCATATCAGTACTGTATGGAACAGTTGTGATCTCTCCACTGTACGAATCAAATAGATATAGACTATCTATAAAGCTAACCATTATAAGAGAGTCATGATAAAGGTCCAGTGATCCCATCAATGGCCAGACCTGATCTGAAGGAGTCCCTGCCAGGGAAACCCAGAGAGTATCTCCAGTCTGTATGTCAATAGCGGTGAGTCCAGTTTTAACAGAAGGATCTCCATATTGATTTGTCGGATCATCATCATCAAGAATCGTAGTCGGATAAAAAACTATGTCGTCTGATACTATTGGACAAGAGTATGACTTGGAGGAATCAAGTACTCTAACCGGGGATTCAATCTGTATTATGTCAATTACTGTTACTTGCATTGCGCTGGATCCTGAAATAACGATTGGCTCCCCAGATGAATTACATCCGGTTAGATTACAAAGAACAGATAGACAGGTGACAAAGACAAATATCCCTTTACTCATTCCCAGCATTCTCCTTAACCTGGCGGAACGTGTCAATGAGAATGAGACACTTCTCTTCTGCATTTAGTGAAGTACCTCCTTTGTTGAGTTCTGCATAATTGCAGCCATTTCAATGTAATGATTTCTACCGATCTTATACAATTCAGATAACATTCCAGTATCTCCAGGTGGAGCGCTTAACTTAAAACGGACAGTCACTGTATAGACTCACGCGCTCTCAACTCCATCAATCTCTGATTCCTGTTCAAATTTCCTCTCAAAGTCCAGAGGGCTGACGTAATCGAGGTTCTCATGCAGCCTGACCGTGTTGTAGAACATTTCGATATACTTGAAAACCTCCAATTCAGCTTCCTTCCTGGTGTCGAAAGAGCCATCGATCCATTCGGTCTTGAGGGACCCGAAGAAGCTTTCCATCATAGCGTTGTCCCAGGGATCACCCTTGCGGGACATGCTTACCTTTATCCCGCTGTCAGCAAGCATCTGTGACAGCTTATCAGAAGCGTATTGGCTACCCCTGTCGCTGTGATGGATCAGGCTGCACGATGAAGGGATTCTCCGACGCATAAGGGCCGTCTCAAGAGCCAGGCATACAAGATCAGCATCAATCTGATCACTCATTGCCCAGCCAGCTATATAGCGGCTGTAGCAATCAAGAATCACAGCCAGGTAAAGCCAGCCCTCCTCAGTCGCCAGATATGTGATGTCCGCAAGCCACTTTTGGTTCGGACCAGATGCTGAGA
>CAZOQQ010000227.1:0-3314 GCA_964582075.1 uncultured bacterium
CCCTCGGAATGGTCATACTGCCTTCGACCAGGAAAGTGATCGGATTTATCTCCGGCTGCCATGCGTAATAGGGGTACCCGCTTCCAGGCTGCCTGAAGATGATGTCCTCAACCGCGTCAAAGAATATATCCGGGGAGTTGTTCCTTCTGCCGTACTCATGCATCAGGTCAAGATTCCTGTACAGCAGGTTTGGAATACAATGCTCGAAATAATGCGCCGAGCCGTCGAATTCCATGAAGTCCACCCTGCCCGATTCGAAATAGACATCTCTTTCGGCAGGTGTAAGCCATGGGCAACTCAGACTGAAGATAGAATCCGCCTGCTCCCTGCTCCAGGGAAATTCGACAGTTAACCGGTTCATTCTGTATGAACTATTGCGGCACTGATCCGCCATTTCCATGTCCCCGGCAAGTATGAACTCCGAGCAGGCAAGAAGGTACAGTGAATCCGCAGCCGTATACATCGCTTCGGACTCTTCGTATTCCGCGAGAGCCTGAAGCGAATCGGCTGTTTCTGCCGGTGTTACAGCACCAAGAGTCGCGAACACGATAAACAAACAAAACATCGATGTCCCCTCCGTTCTATAATCAAGATTGCGAATTACTTGATTCAGGTATGATTCAATACCCTGATTTACGTGTCAACCGAAGCGGGTGCTGCCTATCTGCCTGAAATGCTTCGGCGATATTGTACCGCATCCGGACTGTACGTATAATTGAATTTCAAGTCCGGTCTGAACATCGATGGTGGTCGTATCGGTAACCGATGTCTGTAAATCGATAGGAGCTGTAATGCGTACTATAATGCTCAGTGTGATTCTGCTGGTTCTCGCTTTACCCGGTTCAGCACAGGAAATCAATATAGACCCTGCCGAGCTGGCGATATTCATTGACGGTGTTATAGCTGAACAGATCATCGCGTACGAGATCCCGGGTGTTTCTGTTTCCATTGTACATGACGGTAAACTTATTTTTTCCAAAGGCTACGGGTACGCCGATATGGAGAGACTGATTCCGGTCTCTCCCGACAGCACTCTTTTCAGAATAGGTTCCGTATCAAAGCTTTTTGTCTGGACTTCTGTAATGCAGCTGATGGAGCAGGGCAAACTCGACCTGCATGCTGATGTAAATACATACCTTGACGGCTTCGAGATCCCGCAAACATTCGAGAAGCCAATAACTCTGGCACACCTGCTGACCCATACTCCCGGTTTCGAAGAACAGGAGCTGGGTGTATTCGTCATGGACAGCTCCGATATAGCCCCTCTGGGGGAGTACCTGGCCAATAACATGCCCGCCAGAGTGCGCCCGCCGGGAGAACTTTCATCCTATTCCAACTACGGCACTGCGCTTGCGGCCTACATCGTTCAACAGGTATCGGGCTTGCCTTTCTATCAGTATGTGGAACTGAACATTCTGGAACCGCTCGATATGAACCGGAGCTCCTTTGTTCAGCCTCCTCCGGGGCAGGATGGCAGAGTCGCGACCGGTTACGTAACCGGCGGGGGAGTAACAGCAGCTCAGCCATTCGAATGGGTACAGGCCTATCCGGCAGGATCGATGTGTTCAACAGCGGACGAGATGGCGAACTTCATGATAGCCCATCTTAACAACGGGCGCTTCCACGATACCCGAATCCTGGGGGAGGCAACTGCTATCGGTATGCACAGCCCGCACTTCCAGCTCGATTCCCGGGTAAACGGCTGGACATGGGGCTTCATGCAGCTGAACATGGGACCGGACAGTCTTATCTGGCACGGCGGGGACACGTACTACTTCCACTCCGCCCTGTTCCTTATGCCATCACAGGACATCGGGATCTTCGCCACTTACAACTGTCCTTCGGGCGCCAAGGCAAGGATCGACCTTGTTAAAGCATTCCTTGCGCACTACAGCCCGCTGCCGCCGCAATCAGCTCCAATCCCGCATGAAGGTCCTGGTAACGCGAATAGATGCGCTGGAGCCTGGCTGGATATCAGAACAAACCTGACAACCCCGGAAAGACTGATGACTCTCCTTAATCCGACAAACGTAATCGAAACCAGCGATCACAGCCTGCAGTTCGCGGGAAATCTCTGGGTCGAAACGGAGCCGCTCATCTTCAGGAATACCACCAGTCCCGAGGTTCTCCTGTTCCGCGAGAATGCGGAAGGCGGTATAACTACCATGATCAGGGGGAACAACCCTACAACAGCTTACCTGAAGCTGGCATGGACGGACACACCGGCATTTCACAGGAACGCGATCATTGTCTGCCTCCTGCTTTTCGCGTCCATTGTCCTTCTCTGGCCGATCGCTTTCATCGTGCTGCTCAGGAAAAAGAACAGAAAAAGCAGCAAAGGCGCGAAACTGACAGGCATCTTCGTATGGATAGTCAGCCTCCTGAACATCCTGTTCATCCTCATTTTGAAAAGAATGATAACACCTATGGGTTTCGGCTTCGGTGTTCCCGCCGGCATGAACACGCTTTTAAAACTTACTCTTCTACAGCCGCTAATGGCCGCAGTGCTTGCTGTCATGCTCATAATAGCGTGGAAAAACAGGTACTGGACGACAATTGCAAGGCTGCATTACACCTTAATCGCGGCCGCATCTATTTTTATGGTGTGGTGGTTGAATTACTGGAACCTTCTCGGTTACAGTTTCAGCTAGCCCGGTTCCACCCGGCATCAGCGAAGGGAAATCCATGTTGAGCCTGTCTCTGGCTCTGACGTTTGCAAGCTGATCTCCTATTGCTCTTGATTCGAATCATGTAAATCCCAGTCTGTCGTATGGCATTCCCCGGCATGGTATATGCCAGCCTTGAAGACCCAGATACACGTGAATTTTCCGCGACAGATTCCAGAGGCTTTCTGGCGACCTGTCATCGATGAAGTTGGAGAGAAGTACCTGCAATGCGGAGATCCTCATTACGGTTTTGCCAGGATCAGGTGTAAAGAATGCGGAGCTGAATACCTGAGAGCCTTCTCCTGCAAGTGCCGGGGTTTCTGTCCGTCGTGCTCGAAGAGGAAATCACTGGACCTTGTAATCTTCCTTGAGGAGGAACTCTTCAGGCCTGTTCCGCACAGGCACTGGGTGTGGAGTGCTCCAAAGTTGCTCAGGCTGCACTTCATGCATCACAGAAAGCTTCTCCCGAAGCTCTGCAGGTGTGCCTGGGATTCTCTTTCGATATTCCTTCACGAAGCTCTTGATCGCAGGGATGTAATTGTTACCGATAACCATGACTGGAAAACAGCCGAGATAGTACAGTTAACCAATACGAAAGTTGATTTTTCGCAATACCATTACCTGCTCCCAAAACAGTTTCTCCGTTCG
>CAZOQQ010000228.1:0-3289 GCA_964582075.1 uncultured bacterium
ACGCTGAAGATGCGGTTCAAGAGGCTTTCCTGCGGAGCTTTCTTAAGCTTTCCACTCTGAAGGAACCGTACAATTTCGGTGGATGGGTAAGACAGATCGCAAGAAACATAGCCCGAAACCGGATGAGAGGAAAACCGGAATTGGTGCAACTGCATGAGGAGTTTACAGCAGGCAGCATTGAAACTTACAGAGACACTTCCATAACAGATGTATCTGCTCTGTCGGCACTGTCCAGGCTGTCTCCCAGACTGCGGGAAACCTCCAGATTGACCTACCTTTCCAACTACCCCCAGAAGCAGGTTGCAGAACTGCTTGGAATACCGCTTGGAACAGTAAAACGCCGTTTGTGGGAAAGCCGTAACAGAATGAGAAAAGAGGTGTTGAACATGTCATTGTCAGAAAGAACAGCTGAATCCGCCTGTACTGTGCCTGAAATAACCGTCAGAAGTATTCCTGAAGCGGAAATGACCGTGCAGGCAACAGGGCCGGGTCTTTACTTTACTACAATTCTGAAGGAAGGCCACGAAGAGAGCTGCCGTTTCTTTGACTATCCCGGTGGAATACTTACGCAAACTGTGCACACCCGGGTAGTACGGAAAGTTGACATTTCCGGCAGGAAGTGTTTCGAAGTTCTGATACAGCACTCGAACTGCGAACCGCCTTCACCGAATGTACTTCAGTATTTCACAAGAACAAAAGCGGGCTTCGACTGGGTAATGATGACAACAGCGGACGAAGCATACCCCCACACACGGTTTATGAGCAAAGGAGAGGAACTGTTCACAGGTACTTATTCGAGCAAAGAAACAAAAGACTATTCTGCCCAGGTTGCGGAGCTTTCCATCGGAAACATAAATTACGGACGCTGCCTGAAAGTAATTTGGGGCTGGCAGAACGGGACACCAGCCGAAAGCTTCTTCACGTCCGAAGGAAGACAGGTTCTGCACCGCAGATACGCAGGCAGGAACGCAGCCCGGTCCAGCTATTTCCAGTACAACAATCTGCCGGAAGAACCGGCACTTATCTTCAGGGAACATGAGTACAGACTATGGTACGACACAATTCTTGTTGAAACCCGACCCAACGAATAAGCCCGCTTCCGTACAATCCCAGGTATTGTTGTGAGATAACGGCAAACGGGTGCATATACCTCTTCACTGTCAATTCGAACCCCGGTTTCATGCCGGGGTTTTCTCTGAATTCTTAAGCATCCTTACGATCAAAGCTACTTCCTCTTTGGTGCAAGAGGTACATGTAAGTCAACATGATGCCTTCAGGAATACAGCAGCGCTGCAAGGCTTGATCTGCTTGCTCCAGCTGTTCTGAGAGCTTGTACGGCAAAGCCGGAAAGACTGAAGGAGTACACACCGGGTCAACCTGATGGAGCCACGATAATAATCGATGAGGTCCAGAAGATACCTGAACTGTAATCAGTCCTGTAAAATTAAACATCAGAACATTTGTCTTCAAGATGCCAAAGAACAATCTCGAAACAGGAGAAATGACCAGATTGACTGAGAATCTTAAGTGATTTATGATGATCCGGGCGTAAAAAGAACCGCTTAATTCAGGGTGTATTATGATCCTTTGTATACAATTGATCCTGTATATCACATACTTTCTGGAAAATGGCTCTGTTTCCGGAAGAGAAAGAGACTGACCCGATGAGAATACTATTTCTGACTCATGATCTCATGACTGTTCCTCTGGGAGTATCATACATCTCAGCAGTATCGAAGCTTGCAGGTCATGTTGTTACCGCCGCCGCGCTGAACGAAAGTGATCTCCTGGAAACGGTAAGGGAATTCGCTCCGGATTTGCTTGCCTTCGGCTGTACAACAGGTTTCCACAGGAAATACCTCGAAGCGGTAGAGAGAATCAAAAGGAATTTTGATGTTATTACAGTTATGGGCGGGGCTCACCCGACTTTTTTCCCGGAGACTCTTGAACAGAACGATCAACTTGATTTTGTTATAAGAGGTGAAGCGGAGGAGGCATTTCTGCAGTTTCTGGAAGCCCTTGAAGGCAAAAGGAGCCTGGAAAGCGTAGGGAACCTGAGATACATCAGGGAGGGAACAGTCATTCAGAATCAGCTGCTTCCACTCTGTAAAGATCTTGACTCCATCCCGTTTCCGGACAGGAATATGCTGGGCAGGTACGAAGAGAAGCTTAACAGAAAAGCGATATTCGTAATAACCGGAAGAGGTTGTCCCTACAACTGCAGCTACTGCTTCAACCACTCTTTCAACAGTCTGTACAATAAATCTGACGGTATCATCAGAAGGAGGAGAAGCGTTGAAAACGTGATCCGGGAGATTGAGACAATCCGGAGTGATAATTCCGATCTTCAGATGGTAATCTTTCAGGATGATATTTTCGTACTGGAACGGGAATGGGTTTTCGAATTTTGCCGCGTTTATCCAAAAAGGGTCGGCCTTCCTTTTCATTGTCACCTGAGGGCCAACCTCGTTGACGATGAACTTACGGATAAATTGAGAAAAGCGGGTTGTATCAGTGTAAAAATGGCCGTAGAATCTGCTTCCGACAGGCTTCGCAACGGGCTGCTGAACAGAAACATGAGCAGGGAGGCTATCGAGAAAGCCTGCAGAGCGGTCAAGGATTCTGGAATAATGCTTGTCACTCAGAATATTCTGGGAATTCCCACGGGTACTCTCGAGGATGACCTTGAAACACTGGATTTGAACTGCACCATTGAACCTGATTTCGCATTTGCGACTTTACTGCAGCCTTATCCGAAGACCGAGATAAGTAAATTCTGCATTGACAACGGTTTCGTTGGAGGGAACTATTCTGTAGAGGTACCGGATTCCTTTTTCGACTTCAGTATCCTGAAAATCCCGGACAGAAGAAGGAGGGAGAGACTCAGAAAATTATTCGCACTGGCTATCGAGTACCGCATGGTTCGGGATAATATCGAAACCCTGATTGATCTCCCGCTGGACACTGTTTACGATTTTGCGGACAAGCTCTGGAAAGGGTACTGTATTAAGCAGAGGGAATTTCCGTACAAACTTACGGTAATGGAGTACATCCGGAGTGTGATTACCTATTACAGAAGCAATTATTATTGAACTGCTCCTGCAGATCAAAGGTTATTTCGAGAGTACTGAATCCGGAAACCTCCAAAACTGTTCAGACTTCATCCTTGAGGCTGGTAAAACTGTAACAGGTGGATAGATGAGTGCCGGGCCGGAAGATCCTTAGTCTTGCTGCGAAGGGAACGCCGGAATACAACAGAATCCCATTCTTCATTCTGCATACCGCTTTT
>CAZOQQ010000229.1:0-3207 GCA_964582075.1 uncultured bacterium
TTTTCCGAAATTGTCTCAAACAACATCGGCCCTGGAAGCGATTGTCTGTTCCAGGGCCGGGTGAGTTTAGCCGTTTAAGCTTACAGTTTCCAGTTCATCTCAGCCATCTGCTTGTAGATGTTCCATCTTTGCAGGACGTTCTCCTGCGCATCCTTCAGAAGCTCTTCGGCATGTTCAGGTTTGGTTTTGGTAAGACTCTTGAAACGGGCCTCGTTGTACGCGAAGTCCTTGAAAGAGATCGAGGGATCCTTGCTGTCAAGCGTAAGAGGTTTTCCATCGATTTCAATCTTTCTGGGATCGAACCTGAATAGGGGCCATAAACCGGAGTTGACTGCGTTCTTCTGCTCATCGAGTCCGCAGGTCATATCGATACCGTGAGCGATGCAGTGAGTATACGCGATTATGATGCTGGAACCCTCGTAGCTTTCAGCTTCAACGAAAGCTTTCACAGCCTGATTGTAGTTCGCTCCGAGGGCAATCTGAGCAACGTATATATTTCCGTAACTCATGGAAAGCATCGCCAGGTCTTTTCTGGGTTGAGGTTTACCGGAATCAGCGAATTTAGCGACCGCTGCCAGCGGGGTAGCCTTTGAACACTGTCCTCCGGTATTGGAGTAAACTGCGGTATCGAGAACCAGGACGTTGATATTTCTGCCCTGAGCGAGAACGTGATCCAGACCGCCATAACCGATATCGTATGCCCAGCCGTCTCCTCCGAGTATCCAGACACTTCTGTGAACCAGGTAATCGACGACGCTTTCAAGCATTCTAGCGTCTTCTGAATCAATTTTCGACAGGATTTTCCGGAGCTCCTCGACTCTGTTCCGCTGTTCTGCAATTTCTTTCTCTGTAGCGTGATTCGCGCCAAGAATAGACTCGACAAGATTATCACCGATATGAGGTGAAAGCTTCTTGAGGAGTTCAACCGCGATCTGTGTATGCTTATCCGTTGTCAATCTGAATCCGAAACCGAATTCTGCGGCATCCTCGAACAGGCTGTTGTTCCAGGCGGGACCCCTGCCGTCATGGTTCTTTGAGTACGGCGTGGTTGGAAGATTTCCTCCGTATATCGAACTGCATCCCGTTGCGTTCGCGATTGTCGCCCTGTCTCCGTAGAGCTGGGTAAGCAGTTTAACGTACGGAGTTTCTCCGCATCCCGCGCAGGCGCCGGAGTATTCAAAGAGGGGCTGAAGCAGCTGTGATTCCTTTACGGATGAAGGGTTGATATCCGTGCGGCTGTATTCGGGGATATCCAGGAAAAAGCTGTAATTCTCCCTCTCCGGTACTCGAAGTGGCAACTGGGAGACCATATTGATGGCTTTCAGAGCGGGATTCTCCTTGTTCTTAGCGGGGCACGCGTGAACGCAGGTTCCGCAGCCGGTGCAATCCTCCGGAGCCACCTGGATTGTGAATTTAAGCCCTTTGAATTTCCCGCCATTCGCGTCCGTGGACTTGAAAGTTTCAGGTGCGTTCTGAAGGAGTACCGGATCGTAAATTTTCATTCTTATGGCCGCGTGAGGACAGACAAGGCTGCAGAAGCCGCATTGAATACAGGTTTGTGGATCCCATTCCGGTATCTCAAGGGCAACATTCCGCTTTTCCCACTGAGTGGTTCCGGTCGGCCAGCTTCCATCGACAGGCATGTCGGAAACAGGCACACTGTCGCCTTCCATCCTGATTATCTTTGCAGTTACGCGTTTCACGAATTCCGGGGCTTCTTCAGAAACCGTGGGAGGCATTTCAATGGTGCTTGTAACTTTCTCCGGATAGTTAACCTCGAAGAGGTTGGCAAGGGTTTGATCGACCGCGTTGTAGTTTTTCTGAACGATTTCATCCCCTTTCCTTCCGTAAGTTTTCTTGATGGCCTCCTTGATTTTGTTAATTGCCTCATCTCTGGGGAGAACTCCGGAAATAGCGAAGAAGCAGGTCTGCATGATAGTGTTGATGCGCACACCCATGCCGGTATCCCTGGCTACTTTGTAGGCGTCTATGACGTAAAATTTAAGCTTTTTCTCTATCATGGTCTGCTGAACTGTCCGCGGGAGTTTATCCCAGACCTCATCCTTACCGTAGGGTGAGTTCAGAAGGAAGGTCGCTCCCCGGGCGGCGTATCCAAGTACATCGTACTTTTCGAGGAAAATAATCTGGTGGCAGCCTACGAAACCGGCCGCTGAAACAAGACAGGTCTGCCTGATGGGTTCGGGGCCGAATCTGAGGTGACTGACTGTTCTGGAGCCCGCCTTTTTCGAGTCATAGACGAAGTAACCCTGGGCGTAATTGTCGGTTTCCTCACCGATTATCTTTATGCTGTTCTTGTTCGCTCCGACGGTTCCGTCCGAACCCAGACCGATGAATACAGCCTGAATCGTGTTTGGAAGTTCAAGTTCGAATTCGGGGTCAACGTCAATCGAGGTATTCATGATATCGTCGTTGATTCCAACAGTGAAGTGATTTTTCGGAGCCGGTTTCCTGGCTTCGTCAAGTACTGCTTTCACCATTGCCGGATTGTATTCCTTGCTGGAGAGTCCGTACCTGCCGCCGATTACCCTTATATCGTTCCTGCCGTTCTCCATAAGTGTGGTTACCACGTCGAGATACAGAGGCTCACCGGTACTGCCGGATTCCTTGGTTCTGTCGAGTACAGCTATGTTCTTCACTGTGTCCGGCAGAGAGTTCAGGAAGGCGTCCTTATGGAAGGGACGGTACAGGCGGACTTTGATGAGTCCGACTTTCTCCCCCGTACCGGTCAGGTAATCAACCGTCTCATGTGCCGTCTCGCATCCGGAGGCCATCTGAATAACAACGGTTTCGGCATCCGGAGCGCCGACATAATCAAACAGATGGTAGTGTCTGCCGGTAAGCCCGGCGTACCTGTCCATGTAATCCTGAACTATTCCCGGTGTCGCGAGGTAGTATGGATTAACGGTTTCTCTGCCCTGGAAGTAAACATCGGGATTCTGGCTTGTACCCCTTACGACAGGTCTGTTCGGATCCAGCCCCCTGTTTCGGGCCGCGATAACGAACTCGTTGTCTATCATACTTCTGAGTACTTCATCAGGAACCAGTTCTATCTTCTGAATTTCGTGGCTTGTTCTGAAGCCGTCGAAGAAATGCAGGAAGGGTATTCTTGATTTCAAAGTTGATGCGTGCGCTATTACCGCAAGATCCATTGCCTCCTGAACCGAAGCGCTGGCAAGAAGGGCGAAA
>CAZOQQ010000230.1:0-3185 GCA_964582075.1 uncultured bacterium
TTCAACGTCTGCGGCAGCTATCTTCTCTGCGCTGCCAAAGTGGGTCAGCAGCCTTATTCGTGTTGCGGTGCCTATTCCGGGAATATCGTCCAGAACCGAACTGAGACTTCCCCTTGATCTTTTCTGCTGGTGGTAATGCAGAACGAACCTGTGCGCTTCATCCCTCACGCTTCTCAGGAACGTAAGGGGAGTTGAATTCATGGGCAGCCTGATCTCTCTTTCACTGATGCCGTCGAGCAGCAGTTCTTCTTTTTTTGCTATTGAGACGAAACGAATCCTCCTCCTCCATTGTGTACCTGCAGCTCCAAGTGCAGCCCTCAGTTGAGTTATACCCCCATCTATAAGAAACATGTCGGGAAATTCGTCATCCAGAGATGAAATGTACCTTTCGACTGCAGAGGCTATCATGGCCGGATCGTTCTGACTTATTTCGTCCGGCATGGAGAAACGTCTGTATCCGGATTTGTCGGGGTAACCGTTTCTGAAGCTGACTATTGCCGCGACAGACCACGATCCCTGAATTGTGGAAGCATCGAGACAAACTATCCATTCAGGTGGTTCAGCGAGGGTAAAAATATCCGCGAGGCTTTCAAGTGCGGCTTCAATCTTATCCTTTCCTCCTGACGGGTGCTGCCAGCTTAACTTCAGAAGAAACTCGTCAAGGTTTTTCTGAGCAAGTTCAAGTACATCCAGGTTACCCCCTCTCCGGGGTACGATTATTTTTACCATGCCATTCCGTTTTGCGGATAACCACTTCAATAAGGCGGGACCATCATCCGGTTCACTGTTTACAAGAATCTGCTTTGGGATATCGTCTGTCTGTGAGTAGTAGGTTTTAAGCAGGATGGACAGTCTTTCGGATACAGGAGCAAGTTTCCATCTTCCATCGAAGGGGAATCGAACTATGCTTGTAAATCTCCCGCCCCTGATTCGCATAACAACACCCCAGTTTTCCTTTACCGCGGCAACGTCTCTATTGATTCTGTCTTTTATGCTGTCCGGTGCCGGCCAGCCAAAACTCCCGAGACGGGAAATGAGATCACGAAGTCTTCGCGCTTCTTCGTAATCCAGATTTGCCGATGCTTCGCGCATCAGGCGTTCGAGTTTGCTTCTGGCACGGTCCCAGTCTCCACGCAGAATTCTGAGTATTTCCTCCACCCGTTTTCCGTACTCTCCGAGGCTTATACCTTCGATACACGGAGCCGGGCAGCGTCCAATCTGTCCCATTAGGCATGACCTTGCAGCAGAGGGCGGCTCGCTTCCGGTGCATCTTCTGAGAGGAGAGGTATCGAGAAGAAAATCTACGAGTTTTCTGAGATTCCTTGAATCAGGGTAAGGACCGAACCTCGGCCTCCGTGCGGGATTACTCCGTTCCCTTGTTATCTGAACCCTCGGGTATGTCTCATCAGTTGTTATCTCGATATAGGGGTACCTTCCCGAAGACCGAAGCCGGACGTTAAGAGGTGGCTTTCTTATTCTTATCAGTTCCGCTTCAAGAACAAGGGCTTCAACCTCTGTTCCTGTGATAGTCCATTCAACTGAAACAGATTTTTCAAGGAGAAGTTCGTGACGGGCATCACCAGGGTTGGAAAGGTGCCCTTTGAGCCTGTTTCTCAGATTTTTGGCTTTTCCTATGTAGAGCACACTGCCATCTTTGCTGAGAAAGCTGTAGACACCAGGAAGAGTCGGCGCCCGGATAACCGAATCTCTAAGACTTTCGGATACGAGCACGTCTGAAGGCCAGCAGGAATACTGATCTGGCACCCTTTCCACCAGCAAGGGCGAATACGCCAAGGAATAATCCTATATCCGCGATCGAAACAGCAAGAATGGCGAGAATTCCCCGGAGAGCCGAAGCGTCAGCTGTGGTTTTTACCCATGGAGAAGCAAGGAGAAGGAAAATGAAAGAAAGAATACCGGCAGGTATCATGGACAACCATGCGGGGGTAGATGATTTCACCACCGCGCCTATTTTCTTTCTCAGCGTGATTCTTAAAATGAAGAAATTGACGACAGAGGAAATACTGGTCGCAAAAGCCAGTCCGGCAAGAGGTCTTGCGAATCCTGTTCTTATGAACAGAAGAGTAAGCAGTATGTTGAGTACAATATTAAGTCCCATGCAGCTTACAGCTATCTTCACGGGTGTTTTTGTATCCTTCATCGCGTAGAAAACCGGTACGGTTATTTTCACGGCTCCGTAAAACAGTAATCCTGATGAATAGTAGATGAGTGCTGAACTTGTCAGCAGCGTTGATTCTACGGTAAAGGCGCCCCTTGCAAGCAGAACCTGCACCAGCGGCCTCGCCAGAAAGATCATACACAGTGTTGCGGGTATCATCAGTGAGGCAAGGGCAAGAGTAGCTCTCCCGAGGGTCTTTCCGGCGTCCTCAAGTTTCCCCCGCGCGGCCTGCCTGCTTAGTGTAGGCAGCAAAGCGGTAGCGAGGGAAATAGCGAAAACTCCCTGGGGAAACTGCATTATCCTGTTTCCATAGGCAAGAGCGGCTACACTTCCCGGTTCAAGCATTGAGGCTATCATTTTATCAACAATGATGTTGACTTCCGCCGCCAGAAGGCCTACAAGGGCGGGAAAAGCAAGCATCCCTATCCTTCTTACCCTGGAGTTCTTCCAGTTGAAATCAAGCTTGAAACTGAATCCTTTTCTGACTAAAGCGGGAATTTGAATAAGAAGCTGCAGGAACCCACCGAACAGCACTCCGATGGAATAGCCCCATACGGGCTGCTGGGGAAAAATCCAGCGGGACAGAAGAAGTATGCCTGCCAGGGCTGAAAGGTTGAACAGAATAGGCGCGCTTGCGGGGGCAAGAAAGTGCCTGTGAGCGTTAAGAATTCCACCCATGACTGCAGCGCATCCAACAAGAAGGATGTACGGGAAGAGAAGCCTTAGGAGGCCGGATGCAAGTTCGGTTTTTCCGGGTATTTCGGAAAATCCGGGAGCGAACAGTTTAACAATAAACGGTGCTGCCGCCATCCCAATGATGACAATAACGAGAAGAAACACGCCAACCAGCGACAGTACCCTGCTTCCCAGCAGGAAAGCTTCCTTCCTGCTTTCCTTTCCAAGCGTTTCCACGTACGTTGGTACAAACGCGGCACTTGTTGTCGATTCACCGAAAAGTCTTCTGAGAGTGTTCGGAATAATAAAGCCCAGTGTAAACGCGTCTGCA
>CAZOQQ010000231.1:0-3177 GCA_964582075.1 uncultured bacterium
TGGGTTCCAGGTCATGGTTTCCAAAAAGTCGATATAATAGCGAGATTGAGAAGGTGAGCGATGTTCTCCTGAACGAAATACTTCCTTTTTCCAGTAAATACCTGGAGAGGGTATCTGTGCGCTATCTGAATCTTCGCGAACTTGCCAGAGGTGCCCTTGATAGCCGTGACCTGCACCGTGACGGTTACTGGAGAATCGATAACGCTGAGGGGCCTATAGCCTACCATATCATAAAGAATGGAACTCCCTACAGGTTCATTGGTGGTGACGTGAAAGGACTTGATGATTTCCTCGACTGGCTGGAAAGCGATATTACAGAACTTAGCCTCTCCTACTGTTTCCTGGAAGAGAACGTTCTCAAGTACATTCTGAGGTGCCTGACAGAAGAACCTGTTCTCAGGAAACTGAAAGGATCCATGGGGCAGATAATGGAGCTTTACGAGAAACTTATCGGTAAACGTCAATCCGGACTGCTCAGAGTGGTAAAGGATAATATGACCACGCTTATACCCATAATGGAAGGTGAGGCTGAAATAGGCTGGATGCCCGAAAGGGTTCTGGATGGTCCCGAAATATGGGAATATCTTGAATACGAAGCTGGAAATGGAGGAATTGGATACTTCTATCCCGGAATAACCGCGTCACTTTCCGGAGTGGGTCTTGATGAGATTTCCCTTCTTATCAGCGCTTTTAATAAATGGTACATTCACCTGCTGGGAACATGGAGCGATTGCTTCTTACAGTCAGTCAATGTGTTCGGGATTATGCGACAGGAGAAACCGGTATTGAGTAAGCTGATTCTTATTCCCGATGAAGGGCTTCAGCAGAAAGGTTCATTCGATGATCCACAAAGGCTGCCGGCAGTTATTCTGGCTCTGGTTAAGACCATCTCGGCACAGCATAACAATCCCGATAAATGTCTGCACATGTTCGGAGAGGTAAACAAAGATCAGAAACACGCTCTTAATACCCTGGGTTTTCGTGAGGCCATGGATCAGAAATGAGGATTTTCATCCACGGTAACCACTAGCTCTGAAGGTATTTTTTTATATCCTCCTGTGTTCCCATTATGAAAATATGATCGTCTTCCCTGAAAACATCGTCCGGTCTGGGTATCCTGTATTTTCTTCCATCTTCGGTCATACGACCGATGTAAGCGATATTGAGACCGAATATCTTTCGAATATCCAGATCACGAAGCATTTTTCCGACCATGGCTTCCTTGACCTCAACATGAGCGAATACAATTCCTCCCGAAAGGGGAAGATATGATTCGACTCCCTGAAGAGTCAGGCGTCTTGCTTCCGTGACACCCTGCGTCTGTTCCGGTGTGTAAATGAAATCGGCTCCGACAGCTTTCAGAATACGTGCCTCTCTGTGGCTGGTAGCCCTGCTGTTAACCTTAAGTCCCATATCTTTAAGTATTTTTGTGACAAGAACATTTGAACCGAAATCCTCACCTATGGCCACGATAACAAGATCCATGCTGGCAAGACCGTGCGCTTCGAGCATATTTTCGTCGGTACAGTCAAACGCTACAGCGGCGGATACGGAATTGCTGATTTCCTGTATTATCCGTTCGCTTTTATCTATCGCAAGCACCTCGGCTCCTAGGTCCTCAAGTTTGGTTGCAAGGCTGAATCCGAAAGAACCAAGACCGATTACCGCAAATTTCTGTGACTTCAAAACAGATCTTCTCCGCTCTATCCTATTGTGATACGTGTTTCAGGATATTCGTATCGCATAACATTCCTTTTTCCGGTTGCCGCAGCCAGTGCCGCCGGGCCAATACGACCAACGAACATTGTCAGTATGATTATTACCTTTCCAACCAGGGTCAAATCAGCCGTTGGTCCCGTGGACAGCCCAACGGTACCGAAGGCGCTCATCGATTCGAAAATGTAATCGAAAATTCCGTATTCCGGGGCGGCGTTCTGCTCGGATATTATTAAAAGCCCCGCGGAGACGATGAACGCCATTCCTCCAAGAAGCAGTAGGGCGGCAGTTCTTTTGATGTCGATTGCCGGTATCCTGCGTTTGTAGATCTCGGTTGAGGGTTTATTCCTTACAAGCGAGACCACACTCATGAATAGCACGCCGATTGTACTCGTTTTAACACCTCCGCCCGTCCCGCCGGGAGAGGCGCCGATGAACATCAGCGCTACAAAAAACCACAGCATGGCTGGAGAGAGAAGTGATGTGGGAACAGTATTGAACCCGGCAGTTCTGGGAGTAACCGATCCCAGATAAGCGTTGGCAAGTTTCTGGGATAAAGTCATTCCCTCAAGAGTATTGTTCCATTCCAGTATAAGAAAGAGACTCATACCGGAAATAATGAGTATGCCCGTTACCCAGAGAACCAGCTTGACCTGGACGGACATACGTTTGCTTGTCCCCGTTCTCATCCTGTGCATGGTATGAATTCCCAGAGAAGTCAGTACCATGAAGCCGATGCCTCCGAGTACTATAAGTGTACCGATCGTAATCGCGATTCCCGGAACATGGGCAAAACCTTCAAGATTGGTCGGATTGCTGAAGTACCCCGCAGAGACATCGGATGCGACCGGGTTCAGGCTGAAACCCGCGTTGCAGAATGCTGAGACGCTGTGAAAAACCGACTGCCATATTCTGAAATTGGTTGCCCAGTGAAGAGGCTGGCTGTTCCATATAATGTATAGAATGAAGGCGCCGACCGTTTCAATAGTCAGTGACCAGCCGATAATCGAGCCCATTATCTTTTTCAGATCATTCACAAAATCACTGTCCATGACTCTTGTAAGAGATGTTGATTCCCTCAGTCCGGCGTTCTGTCCGAGAAACAGCGCGAAGAACGCTACGAAGGTCATTATGCCCAGACCGCCCACCTGGATAAGCAGCAGTATGATAACCTGGCCGAAAAGTGTGAAATCGACAGCCGTATCCCTGACGATCAGCCCGGTGACACAGGTCGCTGAAGTCGAAGTAAATATCGCGTCGATAAAACCGATATGTCCTTCAGGTGTCGAGGCGGGCATCATCAGCATTACGGTGCCCAGGGCTATGACAATGGCGAATGAGACGGGCAATATCGCTGCGGGTGACAGATATTTCAGAGCCCATGATCCGAATGAAGCAAGTATTACTCTTACGGAGCAGAGGATACTGTACCCGATTGAGATTCTTACAATGGTTCTGAAT
>CAZOQQ010000232.1:0-3161 GCA_964582075.1 uncultured bacterium
GTACGCTTCAGCTCTTACGCAGCTTAACATCGACCGTATTACAAGGATGTCCACTTCTGACAGCAGGCTTATAAGGCGCATGGTAAGGGATAGTACCCAGAGAGGGTACTCCGCGGATGAAACCATATCGGTATGGCCATCTGTAAAAAGAGGAGAGAGGAAGAACATCTTCCCATTTCAGGAAGACGCGGATGCCATGTTCAATTCCTCATTGCCATACGAACTGCCGGTTCTGAAAAAATTCGCGGAGCCGTTGTTAAAGGAAGTTCCCCGCGATTCACAAGGGTATCATAAAGCTACGAAACTTCTTGATATACTCGATTGTGTAAGACCCATTGATCAAAAACTGGTTCCGATTACCAGTTTACTCCGGGAATTCATAGGAAACTCGATCTTCAGCGAATAAGTACGGCGGGAATCTTCGACACGGGATGGTTCAGAAAAAGGTTTGCTTTACAGTGTGGAGGTTAGCGACAGGAATACAGACACAAGAAATAATACTGAGTCTGTTACGATGGGTCTTGTTCATAAGGAGGATATAAATGATTACCGTTCTTATTGCATTGATGGCGGCAGCGCCACTTCATGGACCGGATTATTCAGTACTAAGCAGACCTCTGAACGGACAGTACAATAATCTTCTGGATTCAAGCGATCTTTCGCATGATTACGATGTTTTGAAATACGATATAAGCATCGAAGTATTTCCTTCATCTGAAATGCTGGTATGTACTACCGGGGTTGAATTCGTACCGGAAATTACCGGTCTCGACGGAATCAGGCTGGATCTTGTGGATCTTACAGTGGATTCTGTGTGGGATAACACCGGATCGCTGAGCTGGTCGCAGTTGGCCGATTCGGTCTTTATCGACCTGTCCTCTCCCGTGAATCTCAGTGATACCGTTGAGGTTTTCATAGCCTATTCGGGAACACCCTGGAACGAGGGACCTGGAGGCTTCGGAGGCTTCTGGTTCAAGACGTACGTGTTCTACCAAATGGGTGTTGGGGTATACACAGATCCGCCGTCAATGGGACGGATGATATTTCCCTGCTGGGATCACCCTTCCGATAAGGCCTCATTTAATTTCAACATCACCGTGCCTGACACACTGTACGCTGTTGCCAATGGTGACCTTGTTTCCATGGAGGATCATTTCTCCGATGCCACTGCAACCTATCACTGGCAGCAGCCTCAGCCGATGTCAACGTACCTTGCAGCTTTTGCTGTTTCCAATTACACGGTTCTGACTGATTCAACGTACAGCTGGATTCACTACTATGTTTATCCCTGGGAAGTGAACGATGCTCTGATCAGCTTTCAGAACGTTAACCTGATGATCGACCAGTTCGAAAGCACGTACAGCGAATATCCATGGAGTACGAAATTCAGCTACGTTCAGACCCCGAATGGAGACATGGAACATCTAACCGAAGTGTATCATATGGCTTTTGCGATAAACGGATTCAACAATTACGACTGGCTGCTCGCTCACGAAATGAGCCATCACTGGTGGGGCGATTGCGTAACGGAAGCCGTATGGACGGATGTCTGGCTTTCGGAGGGGTTTGCAGTTTACAGTGAGGCAGTATGGGCAGAGTATTACGGCAAGGCTTCATACGATGATTATGTTCTGAACAAAATTATGATTCCCTATCTTAACAGCGGTGAGATGTTTCCAATAACTAATCCGACAACTCCTGCAGAGATGTGGAGTTATACAACCTATAAGAAGGCCGCAAGCGTTCTTCACATGCTCAGGCACGTTCTCGGCGATACTGTATTCTATGACTCACTGGACGATTATTTCGAGAAATACTTTTATCGTACGGCAACTACAGATGAACTGCGGGACTGTATTGAAAGTGTTTACGGAGAAGACATTGACTGGTTCTTCGATACATGGCTTCATGACTCGGGGTATCCAATCTACGACCTTAATTACAGCTGGGTGGAAACGGATGCTGATTGGCAGGTTACGGTTGATCTGCAGCAGGTTCAGACTGTCGGCCCAGTTTTCACAATGCCCCTTGAATTCCTGATTCATGGAGTTTCTGAGGATTCACTTGTGGTAATGTGGAATAATCAGGGTCTTCAAAGTGAAGTGTTCACCGTGCCGTTCCAGCCTGTAAGTGTGGAATTCGATCCGGGCAACTATGTTCTGTCCACGCATCTGACAGGAATTAACGACCAGCCTGTTCCGCCGGAAAACGGAACCGGAACTCTGCACTTCATCCCTAATCCGGCGCAGACCTCAACGGTGTTGAACTGGAGTGGAATGGCGGAATCCAATCTTCATGTCGGGCTGTACGATCTTTCAGGAAGAAATCTGCGTGACTGGAGACTTGCAGGGGAGGATAGAGTGCTCGATCTGGGTGGTATACCTTCGGGGATTTATCTGGTAGAGGCTTCGGGACCAGGAAACTTAAGACAGACTGCCAAACTGGTAGTGCAGTACTGATAAACACCCTGGGATATTCTGCGATTGGAACATGTCGATGAGGAAGAGTTTGCCAGGTGGTTTTATTTGTGATCGCTGTGGAAGGATGAACTACAGCGTGAAAAAAAGCGGGCGGTTGAAACCGCCCGCAAGGTGTACTGAAATGAACCTCTACAATACAGCCTTGATGTTTGCCCAGGTGCGTCTTTGCAAAGCCGTTATGTAGTCGTAATGGACTGCTCCGTTCCAGATGCGGTAAGCGAATACATTGTTGGGCGGCCATTGCGAAGACATGCCTCTGTAGGTGATGATGTCAAGGTCGTCGTTCGAGTAAGTATTTGGCCCTCCGTTGGTGTAACAGAAACCTCCTGTACCTGCTATGGAGTTCGGTGACCGGATTATTATCCCGACAACGGTATCGGCATATGCCACAGTGAGACCGCCGATGTCAACATGGGTTGGTACATCGGCCCCGTTGGGCGTTACAGAAATGCTGTCCAGCAGGGTCCATGCACTGGCGTTCTGTTCGAAACCGTTGGCCGTGCCCCACTTCCAGTAGACGTTTATGGTGTAGGTGGAAAGAGAGTTATCCAGGTTTACGTCCCAGCCTACAACGGTAAGGGGCGTTTTAACGTGCAGGTCAAAAGAATTACCAGCGAAGTTGTTATTCGTTGCGAAAATAGTGGTTAGTGAGGTATCGCCCGGGGCGTCGGCAGTCCATAC
>CAZOQQ010000233.1:0-3159 GCA_964582075.1 uncultured bacterium
TGAACCCGATTTTCATATGGTTTATACCTTCTCCGAAATCTCCGTCCAGGTTAACCGTAACGCTATCCCCGCTGTACATGGTGGTTTCGGTGATACTGGAATCGGCACATTTTTCAATCAAGTGGAGAAAACTGCCCGGTTCCCTCGATGGATACAGGAGCACCTGTTCAAGATCAGTTTCAATTGTATAAAGAACAGACCCATCGTATCCTGTTTTTGAACCCGCGGGTTCGGAATATGAAAGAAGAAAAAGATCCGGTTGAGCGATATACATGGTTCCCGATGATGTTTCCTCTTCAAGTGTAAGAGCCCATGTATCGGTCTGAACAAATGATCCTGTCATGAAAACAGTATTCCTCATTTTCTCAAGAAGAGGGTTCACTGGAGACGAAGTTGCCGCGGTGGCAACCAGCAAGCATATGAATAACATATTTGTCCTTAAATACAAGTTCAGGGTTCAACGGAATGGTTCGTAAGTACGGAAGCATCAACCGCTGCATCGGTTCCAATTACTATTACTACACCCGAATGCCCGGGAGCAACAGTCGATATAATATCACCTCCAGGCTGTACAGGTACAGAAGAATGGGATGAGAGCCATCCTGACAGGGAATCTGAAACTATGTAAGCCTGATCCCTGTAACCCTCGGGGTAAAGAACCAGAGTGACATCCGGAGCTCCGGCATCTTCTATCGAAAGAGCCGGGGTACCCGTAGTTGATATTATTGTCTCAAGTTGAGAAACCGTTGATTTTACCGAAGGTGTTCCCACCACGGCAACCGATGGAAAACTCAGGGTATCGCCCGGGTTACTCTCTTCAACAACTTCAGTGATGCCGGTCAATTCGGATTCTATTCTTCGCACCGCGAGCCGGGCATCGCTATTGAAATGTGAATCAGGAAAACGGTAAATCAGTGAATTGAAGGTTTCCTCCGAATTCGTCAGGCTTCCCCTGAAATACTGTTGACTGGCCCTGGCAAAGATGGAAAGATCGTTATCACCCACCAGGTAACCAGCACTATCGCAGTTATCGTTTTTACCATGACAGGCAAAAGTAAGCACGACAGAGAACAGCAGTAAAACACGGACAGGTTCAGTCATCTTCATTATCTCCCTCAAGTTCTTCCATTGTTACCAGCACCTCCCTGGCCTTACTCCCCTGAAACGGGCCTACCACTCCTGCCTGTTCGAGCATATCAATTAAACTTGCCGCCCTTGAATACCCGACCCGCAATCTTCTCTGGATTATCGACACAGACCCCTGCTGCGTGTGAACAACAACCTGTTTCGCCTTTTCGAACATCGGATCGTCAATCTTTATCACACCCGGATCGTAGAGGTTCCCTGTATCATCATCCGGAAATTCGAACTCAAACGGGATTTGAGGCTGGTCGCGAAGGTGTTCCACAATTGTCCTGGTTTCCTCTGTTGATATGAAGGAACCATGAATCCTTAGAGGCTCGGGAGAACTTGCCGGAAGAAACAGCATATCCCCTTTCCCTAGAAGTTTCTCGGCTCCGTTCATGTCAAGTATCGTGCGGGAATCAGTTTTTGACTGCACGTTGAACGCGATTCTGGAAGGGAAATTCGCCTTGATCACTCCCGTTATCACATCGACCGAAGGACGCTGAGTAGCCAGTACCATATGAATTCCCACAGCTCTGGCCATCTGCGCGAGCCGGGCAATCGCAGGCTCAACTTCTCTGGAAACCGTAATCATCAGGTCTGCAAGTTCATCGATGAATACAACTATGAAAGGGAGTCTTTCATCCTCAGACTCGGGCGAGAGCCTGGAATTGAATTCTCCGATTGAGCGTACTCCAATCCTGGAAAGTCTCTTGTAACGGTTTTCCATCTCCAGCACGAGCGCATTCAATAGGGTGGTTGCTTTTGAAGTCTCTATCACTACCGGAGCCCACAAGTGTGGAATTCCCTCGTAAATCGAAAGTTCCAGCATTTTGGGATCGATCATAGCGAACCTTACTTCGGACGGAGTTTTTGTCAGAAGAAGTGACGCAATTATCGAGTGCATGCAAACACTCTTTCCTGAACCTGTAGCACCGGCAATAAGCAGATGAGGCATCCTGGTTATATCCGCGACAAACGGTTCCCCTTCTATCTTTTTCCCCAGTGCTATAGGAAGCTCCTGATTCGATATCTTATCCAGTATCTCCCTGAGATAGACGGTTTCAGGAGTGGGGTTGGGTACTTCAATGCCTACAGCCCCTTTTCCCGGAATAGGGGCAAGGATACGTATCCTTCTGGCCTTCAGGGCAAGAGCGAGATCATCGGAGAGGGAAACGAATTTGTTAACTTTAATGCCCGGCCCCGGTTCGACTTCAAATCTTGTGATAACCGGTCCGGGGAAAGTACCGGATACGTTGCAATCTATGCCGAAATCCATAAGTTTATCCATAAGAAGGTTTGCCAGATTTGCCAGCTTTTCCTTTGTCATCCTCACTCGCGATTTCTCATCCGGAAGATCAAGGCAGGAAACAGGTGGAAGGGTATGACCATCGATATCTTCACCACCGCGCTTCAGAACAGACCCGGCGGGCGAAATTTCGGGATCGGTAATTTTCCTTTCGCTCTCAGGTTTCCGGTGCCTTAACGTTGCCGTGGTTTCCTTCTTTCGTGCCTGAACATCACTGGTGAAACCGGAGGGGATCTCATGTACAGTTTCGTCGTTATCCCGTGACCAGACATTGGATACCGAAGTCTCCGGAACTTCCGTTCTTTCCGGCTTTTTCCTTTTCACCTTTCTGCCGAACAGCGCGGAGAATCTGTCAGCTATGTTCTGAAAATCACCAGCGATATCCCATCCGGTAAACGCTATTAGTGAAGCCACAAATGCTGTGAACAGTATAAGATAGGTAATAGGAGTTCCTGTAACCCTTATCAGCAGGTCCCCTATTCCACCGGCTGTGGAACCGCCTGGAATGTTATGAAAACCCGTTGTTCTTCGACTTATAACGAAGTCAAGCACAGCGGTGAAAAAGTACCCGGTAACAGCAATACCCAGCAGAATCTTGAAGCCGATTTTCCTGAATTTCAACTCGAGAAGCCAGGCTCCGGTCTGAAAAAGAAAAAGCGGCATCAGAAAGGAGAGATATCCAAATTTCAGGTAAAGGAACCTGCGGATCACACCCGGAACCCCCT
>CAZOQQ010000234.1:0-3098 GCA_964582075.1 uncultured bacterium
CTTATAACTTTCACGTCAATACGGCTGATAAGGAACGATCAACGTGTTGAAATCACTTTCTTCCAGCGCGGTGACGGTTTCATGAAGGATTTTATTTCGGCTTCAGCGCTGTATTCAGAGGGTGGTCTTGAAATGGAATTCAAAGGGTTCCACAACGAAGACAACAGGAAATCTCCACTGGGATTCATTCTTAATGAAAATGCTGTTGCTGTCCTAAGCTCCGCGGGAGAGAATCCAGACGATGCATGGATTAACGGAGCCTCAGACGTGGGCCCGGGTAATGGAAGTTATACTCTGGACACACTGGGACATTACATTTACATGGGCCCTAATCAGGGTGAATGGGATGTGGTATTCGGAAGGCCGCCATCCGGAAACGGTGATTACATATTCGACAGTTCTCTTGGCGGGTACATCTGGACGGGAAAGGGCAATGGAACTCATCTTCCCAGGCAGTATCTTCAGATTCCGTCTTCGTACGGTACCGGTGGCTTCTCGGCGGTATACTCGGCTGCCGGATTTGATATTGGATTGGATGCTGCTTTTTCCGGAAGAACCGGAAACCTGTACAATCCGGATGTAACATCGCGCGAGGGAACATGTTTCATTGGGTCGATGGATATGGACTTCTGGGAAGATGGTCCCGGCCTGGGGATTGCTGGAAGACTGGTTTCCTCCGGATACGAAGCTCCAGGAGAACTCGAGCCTGACAGCTCACTTTCGGCATGGTCACTTCCCACCGGATACGAAGGAACAGACAATTTAGCGGAAGTCAGTCTTGGAGGAGACGCGCTTCTGGCGGTTGTCTCAGGCAGATTCATGGAATCAGGTGGTATCATGGAAAGGTACCGTATTTCTTCAAAACCGGTTCTTGGTAATATTGGCGTGAACACAGGCGGGGTTTACATCAGAAGAACGGGTAATGTTCAAATGGCTGCCGGTCAGACCTCGTCAATTTATATCTCAGCAATACCGGTGTCAGGTTTCCTCAAACCCTTCGCGGGTTACAGTTTGTCAGAGGAAACATGGCTGGACAGTATCAGTGGACGTGTCAACACTGGATATACCGGTGTATCACTCAGCGGGAACACTACTGATGCGCTTCTGCGACTTGAGTTTCAGGATGATTCTAGAACGGGAGGAGGGGGACCTTTCAGGGTCTGGAGAACCAGACTCGAGGGTTCGGGACCCGCAGGTTCACTCAGGTTCAGTGGCAGCCTTGAGCATTCATCAACTTCCTACGATTCAGGAGGAGAACTTCAGGCTGACGCTGTCAGGATATCCATGACCGGAACCACCGGTGAAATCTGGATGGAATCCGTTTACAATGGCTCGGGAACAATCAGCAGGTTACTGAATGTGATATACGTTTATGTGGGGGCCGGAGAGGGGAATTACAGCTACGATCCGAAGAGCGGTCAATACTATGCCGATCCTGACGGTGATTATATTGTAAGTTACCAGCCGGGAACCGCCGGCGATGCTGTTACATCCGGGTCACTTGAAACAACATTTTCTTACACCGGTTCTTCTTCCGGAATCAGTTCCATGGTAAAAATCAAGGCCAGCAATTCCCTGGACCGGAAGAAATCTCTGTTGCTGTATGGCGCATTTGACAGCGGAGAGGAGGGAGGATACAGTGTAGACCTGACTCCCTGGTTCCGCTGGGAAACAGGCGTTCTGAGCAGGGTAACTCTTTCCGGAAGGCTCAGGAATGAAAGAATTTTGTACAGTGGTGCCGGATTAAGAAGCATCAGGAAATGGTCTATAGAAGCGACACCCGAGTTGATTCCTGCCGATATTCTGATGATTGAATGTTCGGTAAAACTCTGGCGTGAAGAGGAGGAGCTGTACACACCCCGTGACACGAGGGGATTAAGACTTGAACTGGAACCGATACTTGAACCGGCACCCGGAGTGAAACCCGGTATCATGGCTGCTTACGAATCTAGAAGAGAAATTGTGTCAAATCTGAATAAATACATGCTTGAGGCCGGCCCGCTCTTTTCATGGACGGGAGGCGGCTGGACAGCGACAGCGAGGGTGACGGCAGGATACATACCGGGCGATGAAGAACTCCCCGCGTGGTTCTTCGATGGAAACGACAGTGGTGTCTCATGGAGGACAACCGCAAGAATCGGCAGGAATCTTTCATCCGGACTCGATGTAAGTATTTTCTACTGGGGGAGAAGGCCTTCCGGGTCCAGCTGGAATCAAAGGGCCGGATTGGAAGGAACCGTGAATTTCTGATGTTCAGCGCGTTAACCTTTATGGCTTTGATGTCATTCCAGGGAGTTTCTCTTTCGGTTGACATAGGGGGCAGTCCTCCCGTTCCTTCCATGAGTGAGCTTGGAATCGATTCGGTTCTGGCTTCCGATTCGTCCATCGCGGTACTGCAGGAAAACGTCCTTAAGTGGTACCTCGAGGAGGGGTATCCTTTCGCAGGGGCGGGATACTATTTCGTATCGGAGGATTCCCTTAAGGTAAACACCGTTCCGGGAAGGCACGCCTTGCTGGAAGAAGTCCGCATCGAAGGTATGCCGGGTACAAGAAGCAGTGTATTTACAAGGCTTCTGTCGATAAAACCCGGTGATACTTACGACCATGATGCCGTCATTTCGTGGCTTGACAGGATCGGGCAGCTGGAATTCGTTAAAAGAGTCGGGCCTACGGAGCTGTTTATCGGGGAGGGCGGTAATCTTGTGCTGCTGCAGCATGTTGAAAAGGGTAAGTCAGGTCATTTCGCGGCATCAATGAACTGGCATGGCGGGAATCCCGAGGGTGGCGGAGAGATACTCTTTCTCAATCTCGCGGGAACAGCGAGAGAAGTCGAGATTTCCGGTCAGACTACCGAATGGGGCGGTCTTAACGCGCATTTGAGATACAGGGAACCATGGTTGTTCAGTATCCCTCTCTCAACTCAGATTGAAGCATCCCAGTCTACTCCGGAAAGTTTGTGGATCAACAGGGAGGGAAGACTTTCCTTTATATGGAGCATGAATCGGGCCGAAATTTCGGGAGGAATCGGAATCTGGCGAGGTTACCCTCCCGGCGGTGAGCGGCAGAAGTACGATTACGGTCTCGCAGAAATAACCTGG
>CAZOQQ010000235.1:0-3093 GCA_964582075.1 uncultured bacterium
CATCAATACGGCTGGAATTGGTATCGTTTCTCCGGGAGTAAAGATAACTCCCTCGATGATAAGGGAAGGCGACGCGGTGGTGCTGAGCGGTGATATCGGCAGGCACGGTATCGCGATAATGGCTGTTCGGGAAGGTATACAGCTTGATAGCGGGATTGTAAGTGATCTTGCCCCGCTAAATTTCATGGTGGAAGATCTGTTGAACGCAAATCTCGATGTACATTGCATGAGAGATCTTACCCGTGGAGGTCTTGCAAGCGGACTCAATGAGCTTGCTTCACTGGTTGACTGTACGATCAGGCTCGAAGAGAATCTGATTCCCGTACACGATGATGTCATGGCTGCCTGTGAAATTCTTGGCTTTGATCCGCTTTACGTGGCTAACGAAGGCAAATTCGTAACGATACTCCCTTCACGTTTTGCAGATCGGGCAGTTGAAATTATCAGAAATCACGAAGGAGGCTCGGAGGCTTCAATAATCGGTTACGTAGAAAAATCCTCCTACGCTGATGTATTGATGACCAGCAGCATTGGCTCAGAGAGAATTGTCGATATGATGAGCGGAGAACAGCTTCCCAGGATCTGCTGAGCGGAGATGTTTATTTCGGAACGTATCCCTCAACGGGGACCTGTTTCCCGGAAACTCTTAGAGCTGACCTTACAAGAGGTTTATCGTCCGTGGGACAGGTTTGAAGATCGATGCCGAATGTGCTTCCCTTTCCAGGTTCGCTTATAACGTAGACTCTGCCGCCGTGCATATCAATAATCCTTTTAACTATCGAAAGCCCGAGGCCGATTCCACTGACTTTCTGGCCGGCCACATCGTTATCCTTGATTCTGACGAATTCCTTGAAGAGTTTCTTCTGGTTCTCGCTGGAAATTCCTATACCATCGTCCTCAACTTCCACTGAAACGATGCAATCACCCTTTGATAAGCTTCTAACAATGATGTTCCCTCCATCGGGAGTATATTTGATGGCGTTTGTCACAAGGTTCGCGATTACTTCACGCATAAGCCGCTTAACGCCGCCAACGGTAGACAGATGATCTTCAAGTTCGTAAGTAAGATTATGGTTTCTGATACGTGCCAGATCCCTGTTTGCGTTAACAACATTTTCGATCAATGCGTTAACATCAATCTCCGTAGCCTGTTTCCTGATCTGGGATGGATTTTCAAGCTGGGCGAAAAGCTGGAAATCCCGAAGGAAGGAGGCGGCTTCATCCAGTCTGGAATGCATTCTGCTGATCAGGTGCTGCTGTTTATCGGTTATGGAATTTCCAAGCAGTGTCTGAAGACTGTGCAGCAGCATGGTTGTGGCGGAAACAGGGGATTTCATATCATGTATCGCAATATGCAGGAATGCTCTTCTGAGCTTGGCGAATTCCCTTAGCGAGGAATTTGTTTTGCGCAGTCTTTCCTCCCTTTCACGCAGCGCCCTGTGAGTTTTCAGGAGTTCTCTGCTAATCTCTCCGATTACGAAAGCTACAAGCAGAAAGGAGATAACACGGATAATGTCTGGCCATAGAGGGTTTCCTGATCCGGAAAAGAAGCTGAATGCAAAAACGTCAAGCCCGAGAATAAGCGCAACGAAAATCGCTTTCCTGCCCCACCAGAAGGCGGCGAAGATTATAGGTATGTAAGCAAAATGCGTATATCCGATCTCCTTATGGAGATCCAGATTAAAATGAGCGCTAAGCGTTATGAAAGATATCACAAGAACGCAGATAATAACGAATTTATTCGTGGAACTTGGAATGCTTTCCTGTACTATTCCCGAGTTTGATGGTGTGTTTTTAGGCATTTCCTGTCCATTTTAAAGCTTAACTATGAATAATCCTATAATAATATAAGATAGTCTGCCGGAGGTGTGCGTGTCCAGTTACAGGATCTTCCAAAGAGCTACGGAATCCTCTCCGCAGATGACATTATCACTGCTGCCGAATCCCGCAATGAATTCCAGAGAATTTCCCGCTTCAGATACAAGAGATGTATACTGATCGGGGAACGCCAGGAGGTAGTCTGACCTGGGGTATATCCATTGCCATTCCCGCCTGTCGGGTCCGGGGAGTCGTTCGGGGGTAACCAGCCCGTCAAGATCCAGTATACTCAAACCTGTAATCCACTTGATAGCCCCGATATCAGCCGCTGCCACGGTACGTTCTCCCGATGCAATACCGGAAAGGTAACGGGCAGGCATGACATCAATTGAAAGAACTTCGCGTGAAGCATCCGATCTTCTTCCAGCGTAAATTACAAGGCCCGGCAGCATGGAGACAAGAAGAATGAAGGCGTTCAATCTGCGTCGTTTCAGGCGGCTTAGCCAGTAGCCAGTAGAAAGAACCATCGCTGTAAGCGCGGGAACGTGATAGCGCATCTGGAAGTAATCATTCGGTTGAGTATAAATGGAAACTGCTAAAAGCAGCAGAGGAATAAGCATAAGGGATATTCCTCGTTGTCTATCCCTGTTGTTATTAAGAAATCCTTTGATTGAAGCGGCAAAGGCGAAAAGCAGGACAGGAGAAGTAATCAGCAGACCTTTCAGTAAACCGGGAAGTCCGGAAACGGCTGAGTTGAACCATGATGCCGGTTGTTTCGCATAGAATGTTGATGGGAGAGGCAGGCCAGTTGAATGAATATTCCACGTTATCCAGAGAAGACCTGCGATGAGTGCGGGCAGAATAACGCGAATGATGCTTCCGGGAGTTCTGTCTTTCATGGAATAAATAACGGGTATCACCAGAATTGCCATTTCCGGTCTGGTAAGAAAAGCTCCTGCGAGAATCAATGATGTGACAGTGTTTCCGCAACCGTAACTTACGCATTTCCATATTGCAATTATAGCAAGGCTCGAAAGAGCCGTCTCCATTCCGCTGGATGCATGGAAAAAGAACGGGCCGGCCAGAAGAAGAAGAATTCCGGTAAGGGGGGGTAACATGAAAAGTGCGATACCCGCCGCGAGTAGCGAAAATCCCATAAGTACAAGAGGAGCCGAAGTTGTGCCGAACATGGAAGCCAGAGCGGATGGCAGAAGCCATAGAGGGCTTGTGAATCCCGATGAAGGTTCTATTCCGTTAAAACAGAGGAAAGCGGAG
>CAZOQQ010000236.1:0-3078 GCA_964582075.1 uncultured bacterium
GCGGCACGGTAAAGTTTGTTGTAGAGCTTTGTTGATTCAGCGTGGTACTCCTTTTTTCCAGTCAGGAAATACAGTTCGTAATTGACTCTGGCCGCGAATTCCTCGTTGTCTGAGAAGGTATTTCTCAGGTTGTCAAGACCTTTAACCGCGAGATCTGCATTATCTTTTGCGGTTATAAGGTTTTCAATAAGGCGTAATAAAAAACAGGAATCAGCGGAATTATTTTCTTCAGCGATTTTCGCCGCTTCCCTTATCGAATCAACCGCGTCCTTTGCGAGACCCATGTTCAGATATATTTCCGCAGCTTCCATCAGACAGCTGGAAAGGAGAGCAGGCTCTTCAATTTCCCGTTTAATGGCGACAGCCTCATCCAGATACCGGCATACCTGCACGGAATAACCCGATTTCGAGAGAATGGAGGACAAATACATTCTGCTTGAAGCCGCAACATCTTTCTCCGTTCCTCCATCGGAAACCTCTATAGCTTTGCTGAACATATCACGGGCTTTGTCGTATTCTCCCGAATCCATGTAAACCAGTCCCAGATCACGTATGCTCATAGCGTAGTTTCTGCTTTCACCTGTTCGCTCACTGATATTCATACTCTCAATTATATTTTTCTCGGCGTTTTCAAAATCACCTCTAATTTGCTGAATCTGTCCTATCTGCCGCTTTGCGATTGCAAGGTTTGATGCGTCGCCAAGTTCTTCGGATATTTGCAGCTGTCTGTTATAGAAGGAAAGAGCCGTTTCGTAATCGCCCATTTCCTGACGCAGAACCCCGACATTTCCCAGTATGTAGGCCAATCCCTCTTTGTCTCCCAGTTCCCTTGAAAGATCTATATACTGATCGAGCAGCTCCTGACTTTTTTCCAGTTCACCACGGTAGTAATGAACTACGGCAAGGTTGTTAATTGTGTTGGCCATAGCCCTTTTCTCGCCGATTTTCCTGCATTCTCTGATGGCTTCAATATAGTATTTCTCGGCTTCATCCAGGCGATACTGGTACAGGTAGACGTTTCCTATATTGGAAATGTTAAGAGCGACAGTAGTGTAGTCCCCAGTGAGTCGCGCTGACTCATTTGAAACCTTGAAATTTTCGAGTGCATCTTCATAGTTGCCGAGAACCGTATTGATATTGCCCAGAACGTTCAGGATTATACCAATTCCCCTGGTGTCGTTAAGGTTGTTCATGATGATACGTGCTCTGGTAACGTATTCGGAAGCTTCCGTGTTTTTTCCCTGTCGATGAAACAGCGTAGCTGCAGTCTTGCAGCAGAGAGCCTTTTCCGGTTCAAGTTCATGCTCAATCGCCTTGTCCAGGTTACGCATGATCCTGTGCTCCGCTTCATCCCATTTACCAAGAAGCACGAGAATATTGGCAATCTCCATTTCAATAACTATTTGCTCATCCGGGGAATCGGAGGATTCAAGCAGGCGTTCGTAGAGACCGAGTGCCTCGGAATTTCTGTATTCATCCCGGGCCAAATCGGCGGCTTTCCTGAGGTATTCTCCCGCTTTGTTCCTGTCTCCCGAATGTTCGTAATGATAGGCGATATCGGTGTAACGGGTAGTATCTTCCATGAAAAGGCTTTCCATGGCTTTTGCTGCTGTTTCATGCAGTTTTCGAAGTCTCCTGCGAAGTTGCATCCTGTAAACGGTATCACGAAGTATCGCATGCTTGAAAATGTAGCTTATCTCGGTGATGGCGGTCCAGATCGCCTGATTTTCTCCCTCCGAGAGCAATAGGTGCAGCGTTTCGGTCTTTCCCATGAGCATGGCGGAAAGAACCTGTACGTCGAACTCCCTACCCAGTACCGATGCCATCTGGACGAGTTCCTTCAGCTTCTGAGATAACCTGTCGATTCGCGACACGATAACGGAGTTAATACCCTGTGGTATTTCTACATCATGATTCAGAAGGTGGTACTGACCCTTGCTGAATTTCAGAAGTTCATTCTCCTGGAGGTAGAAACAGAACTGTTCTATGTAAAAAGGGTTACCTTCGGTTCGCTCGATAATGAATTCGGTCAGTTCGGGTGCGGGTTTTCCGTTAAGGCGGGATTCTATCAGGTTGTTTTCGTTTGCGCTGGAAAGTGGTTCCAGCAGGATTTCTGTGACCGGGACCTCGATATCAAGATCCAGACGTGGTTTTGAGCCGTCATCAGCCAGCCGTGATGGAGCGATTATAATAAACGGAAAATCCTCGACATTGCGTGTAATGGTTTTCAGCGCCTCTTTTGAATCGGTGTCCAGCCAGTGAATATCCTCAAGAACAAGAACCGCAGGGGCAATAAGGCTCAGAGCCTTAACGAATTCCTTGAGGGCGAAAATCGTATTGTCAAACCTTCCCCTGGCATCCAGAACAGTGTACAGTGACTGTTCCTGATGATGTCCGAGCATAGCGGAGAGGAGGGATTTCGTGCGGTTCAATTCGGCGGTGATAAAGGGAAGTCTCTTCTTGTCCTTGATTGAATTCAGCTGTTTCAGAAGATCTTTCCATACGTCATCGAAAAGTTCCCGTTTTCTCTGTTCAGCGTTCGAATCGTTTTGCCGGAAGTATTTTTCCAGAAGGTAAGTGAATGGATTGAAGCTCTTTCGAAGGATACCATCGGTTTGCATTATCATGTACTGCATATCGGCTGGCAGCTGCTGAAGAAGCTCGTAGACCAGTCGCGATTTTCCAATCCCGGCATTGCCGTAGATATAAACAACTCCGGCGAAGTTGCCCGATCCTGCGGTTTCACAGCAATCGGCCAGTATTTTCAGCTCTCTTTTCCTGCCTACCATTCTACCATCAAATAAAGTGTCAGGTGATTGCCCCGGGTTCTCATGGATCTCAAAGATCTTTACGATTTGAGTTTTACCTTTAACCGCCTCAGAACCTGTCTCCACTGTTTCGTATCGCGGAGTTACTGCTTCCGCGGCGTTCGAGACTGCGAGTATCTGACCCCAATCTGAAATCTGCATTATTCGAGCAGCGAGATTAACGGCATCTCCCAGCACGGTATAAGTGCATCTGCGACTGCTGCCCATCATTCCGGCGTATACAATGCCTGTCGAAATACCGGCTTTAATA
>CAZOQQ010000237.1:0-3066 GCA_964582075.1 uncultured bacterium
TATGATAATCATCATATTACGCTTTGCGAATACGTATATTCCAAAGGGTCTTACACATTGATATACTGTATGTTATTGATAATGATATGGTTAGAGTCGCAAGGATGGATTATCTCTTAAACTTCTGTTAAAATATAGAGCAGTCAGTGTTGCCTACACAACCTCTTGTTATTATGCAGCAGGTGCATTATGTAACTACTACATAATAGTAGGAAGGTTGTTATATGAGATTGGAGTTCCTGAACAGGCACAATGAACTGGAAAGGCTTGAAAAAGCCTTTTCGGGAAAATCATCTTCATTTATCTGTCTTTACGGCAGGAGACGGTGCGGCAAAACACGGCTTCTTGTGGAATCCCTGAAAACTGTTGATCATGTCTACTATTCCGGCGCAAGGCGTGAGCGAAAGGTGCAATTGTCCGTATTGGCAGGGGAGATCTCCAGGCTTCTGCCCGGGTTCGACAGAGTGGAATATCCCGGCTGGGACGAATTGCTGCAACGATGGTGTCAGGATGCACCTGGAGGTGCGGTTCTTGTGCTTGATGAGTTTCCCTGGATCGTTGAACAGGCTCCAGAGCTGCCGGGAATACTTCAGAAATACATCGATAATGATCATTCGGAAACCAGGCATTTTGCAGTTTGCGGATCATCTCAGAGAATGATGATGGGGCTTTTGCTGGATGCTTCCGAACCGCTCTACGGCAGAGCGACTGAGCTTATAAAGCTCGATCCGATGCATATCGAATATCTGATGGATGCTCTGCATACATCAACCTTGATGCAATCGCTTGAGAGATGGGCCGTATGGGGAGGAGTACCAAGATACTGGGAAATTGCCGCGGATTACGATAATCTCTGGGTAGCTGTCTCAGAAACGATTCTGGACCCGCTCGGAGTGTTCCACAGAGAACCTGAAAGACTTCTTTTGGATGATATGAGAGATATAGTGCAGCCGCTGTCAATACTGTCACTGATTGGAAGAGGTTCACACAGAATATCTGAAATAGCCGGAAGACTGGGCAAGCAGGCTACATCGATCTCAAGACCAATCTCAAGGCTCCAGGAACTGGGATATATTGAACGACGAATACCATTTGGTCAATCTCCACGGAAGTCAAAACTCAGTTACTACAGTATTAATGATTCATTTCTCCGTTTCTGGTTCCGCTTTGTTGAACCGAAAATGTCTCTCCTCGAGTCCGGAGGGAAGGAAGTTGTTCTGGAATCCATCAAAACATCCTGGAATCAGTATCTGGGTTATGTATGGGAAGATCTTGTCAGAAAACGCATTCCAGAAATAGTAATTGATGAATTGCATTGGGGACCTGCCTCGGGCTGGTGGTCAGGGAGAAGGGATCGTGGTATCGAGCTGGATGTTGTGTCAGCAAGACCTGACAAAAAAGGAGAGCTGTTGATAGGAGAGGTTAAACTCCATATTTCACATAATGATATTGAGTCCCTTATAAACCAGCTCCGGAATAAAGTGGAAAGAACACCTCTATTCTCAAATGCGAAGAGCATCAGGTATCGGTTATTCGTTCTTGATGACATCACTCATCCTGAAGTTATTTCAGGGAAGCACATAATCAACACTTGATTGTTGTTTTCTGTAATCCTGCTTTTTCATTGCTTACGCCGGAGCGAAATTTACACTTTAGCCTATCGAAACTTTACAGTTTTGCCGGAGGAAAGTTTACAAACTCGCCGGTAGAGTCCGAGAAAGTGGTGTATGCAGGTCTTGAGGAATTTAAGTGACCAACGCATTTCAGGCATGTCAACTAAAACGTGTCTAACCGTAAAGGAGGAAATGCATTGGCCAAGAAAAATGTCACACATATTGAGTATCTTCGCAAGAAGCTTAAGGAGATCGGAAAGCTGAACGAGATTGAAGAAATGGTACCTGTTCACGGTGTTTGGTTTCCTGCCGCGGGAGTAGCGGAACTTTTTTGTTGGAAGTATATTTTTATTATTGAACTTGTGGAATTGAGGTTGTGATGAAAAAACTGCTTACCGCTTCAGTGCTGATAAGCAGTTTTACCATCGCGTTTCTGTCCTGCAGTAAGCCATCCGACCCTCTTGACGCTCCCCTTCCAACGGCATCAATTATTAACGTTTCGCTTGAAGGGGCAGACGCTTTTCATGGAGACGGGTTTTCATCGGTAATTTTGGAGGAACATTCAGGTAGGGGTGCGGCGGCGCCTGGTCAGAACGGCAGGGGTAAGTACCAGGCGCACGCTGTATGGACCCAGTGTCCCGATGATAATTTTGCGTGGTACACCATCTACCGTTCCGAAACACCGGGAATAGCGAACGATCCCGGAGCCGCGGATACCAGCGTAGTTTACTCATCTGTTTCTGGAACTTCCTGGATCGATACTGGAATCAGCGAGGGAAATACTTACTACTACGCCGTTCGTACAATGAATAAAGGCGACCTTGATTCCTGGAGCAACGAGGATTCCGTTGTCGTTCCGCCGGCTTTGCCGCCTTCACCCTCTTCTTTGTCCGGATCGTATACGGGAAATGGCTCGTTCGGGCAGATATCTCTTGAGTGGACAGTATGTCCCGATGGTGATTTTTACTCCTACAACCTTTATCGCTCGGAAACCCCGAACATCGAAAGTGATACATCTTCGGCTGAAATTGTTACCGTAAACGAAGCAAGTGGAGATGTTACATACAACGATAATGAAGTGGGAGGGCTTACAACTTACTACTATGCTGTCAGAACGCTTGATAACTCACGATTGAGTTCCTGGAGCAATGAGATTTCCGTTCCGACTCCCGATCTCACTCCTCTGCTGACAGTATTTTTCATAGATCCTTCGCATAACGGTTACTATTCGGGTGATGTAATTCTGCTTAGAACCCCTGAAAACCATTATTACCTTATCGATGGAGGCGACAGGTCGGGAAGCTGGAGCTGCGGAGCGGAAAAAGTGTTGCCGCTTCTTGACAGTCTGGGAGTGGACAGTCTTGACGGAGTAGTAGGCACCCATCCCCATTCGGATCATATAGGAGGCCTGATAGGGGTATTCGAGCAAATACCCGTGGCATCAGTATGGGAT
>CAZOQQ010000238.1:0-1117 GCA_964582075.1 uncultured bacterium
GCAGAGTAAGCACCGATGCCTGTGATTCTTCGGGATGGTATACGAACACGGTTCCCGAACCTCCCTTTGAATGGCACGAGAGCAGGGCGCTCCACTTCATGGGTACTGTCTGGGAAGACTGGCCTGCCTGGTCACCACCCCGGCTTCAAACGTTCAATGGCAGCAGGAGAGATGCCGCAGGATTGCATGTTGGAGCAAGCGGAAACAAGAAATATCCCCTTGAATATCTTGAGAAACTGATAGACAGGATTTGCAGGATGATGATCCTGGAGGTTTACTGGGGAAACGAGGAAGAAAGAGAAACAGCCGAGTACCTTGGAAGCAGGTACCCGGTAGCGGTAGTACCTGAATTATCGATTGCCGAATTAATCGAAAGAATCGCCGGTCTCAGACTTTTCATAACGCCGGATAACGGTCCCATGCACATAGCTTCCGCTGTTTCAGTGCCTGTAGTCGCTCTTTTCAGAATAGATAACAGGGATAGATTCAAACCGCTGTCAAAAGGTTCGGAAGCTCTATACGTGAGGGAAGGATCGGATCCGGAAGAAGCTGCCGCTGCGGTTATGAAAACTCTTGATCGCTATCGATCCTCTGAATGAGGCTCCTCAAGATCAGTCAGCACTTCCTGTACCGTGGCTTCAGTTGCCGCAAGCCTTTTCCGGAGATATTTTATTAAATCAGCCGCGCGTTTAACTTTGATTTCAAGCTGATCAACCGGGCAGTCTTCCCGACCTATCTCATCAACGAGTTTTGTTAATTCCTCCATATTATCTTCATAGCTTGCTTCATCAGGAGCTATTTTATTCATCATCATTCCTTCCCGGTATTATTCTTTTTGTCTCTGCCAGCAGGGAGCCGTCTTTCAGTGTAATCTCAATCCCGGTATTTATCGTTGTGTCCCTGATACTCCGCAACAGCTTCCCTTTATCGGTGCGGACTGTTGCCCATCCTTTTCGGTAAAGCGTCGAAGGGTCGTTTGCTGTTACTGTTCCGTCAAGGTACTCTAAATGCATGAAATTAAGTTTGATCCTGCGGAAAGCGGAGGAAATTAACTCCCGTTCAAATGTAAACAGTTCTCTACGGAGTATTCGGATTTTTCCCGTCTCGAGAACATTTG
>CAZOQQ010000238.1:1217-2959 GCA_964582075.1 uncultured bacterium
AAATCCGTTATTCTGTTAACAAGGAAAGCTGCAGCCTGAGTAGGCGTTTTCAAGGCGGTATGGGCGACATAGTCAGGAAGAGTCGTATCGGTTTCGTGACCGATAGCCGAGATTACAGGCCAGGGAACCTGTGATATCACACCGGCTATATCTTCGTCGTTGAACCAGGCCAGATCTGTTGATGAACCACCTCCACGGGTAAGAACCACCAGATCGAGATTACGGATTGAAAGCAATCTGTTGAAGGAATTTAGAACACCCCGAGCCGTTTCGACACCCTGCATGGGCGCGTGTGACGTATATACCCTGAAAGGGTACTTACTTTCCTTCAGCGTCTGCAGAAAATCCTGTTCGGCCGCAGATTCAGAAGCTGTTATTAATCCTATATTCAGTGGAACGAGAGGCATTTCAAGTTCAGCGTTTGCTTCCAGAATTCCTTCATCCTTCAATTTATCGACGAGTTTTCGCAGAAGCATAGCCTGGTTTCCCATGTTCCAGGATGGATCAATCCTATTGACTATCAGCTGATATCTGCCGGCTTTATCCCAGAGTGCTACCCTGCCGAGGACTCTGATACTCATGCCTTCAGTTAATTGAAACACCTGGCCTGTTCTGGCGAATTCCCGAACGATTAGTGGGCGGTTTCCTGCAAACAGAGTACAGTCTATCATGGCGAGGGGCCGGCCCATTCCATCGGGAGATGGTTCTATTAGCCTGAAATACGTGTGACCTCTACTGCCGGATGTTTCGGCAATCTCTCCTCTTACCCATACAGGCTGAGGGAATGCCGTTGATAGAAGTTCTGAAACTCTTCTATTAAGGGAGAGAACGGAAAAATCGGATGATAGATCAGAATATTCTGAGATTGTATTCCCCGCCGGTTTCACCAATATCATTTATCACTATATAGGCTGTTCCTGTATACGGGGCAGTCAGCACAAAATCCTCTGTACCTTCCGTAGACCCCTCAGCTATAGCGAAATTTCTGGCGTACATGTAATCTTCGAAATACGGCATCTGAATGAAATGATCGTAATCCATTTCGTTCGAAGCTATGATTATATCGAGATCCATCCCATCCTCGAAATTCAGCAGGACCCAGTAATCGAGTCCTTCCTCGAGGGTTATCGTGTACATTGCCGTTGCGCCTCTGGCAATGGTATCTTCGGCTTCCAGAAGTGGCGGTGGAGTGGATATTACTGTTGTAAAAATCAAAAGAAAAACATTCATCTGTTACCTCTCAGTCGGTTTTACAAACAATTTCACAATACCTGTAAGATTCCCTGAAATTCTCTCACGGTCAAGTTCAGCTGTTTCCTTTGCTTTCGCCGAGCTGAAATTAAGCACTTCGCTTCTCGATGTTTTTCATATTACGCACGATCGATCTGAAAGTTCCAGGATTTCTGATTTACCAGGATCTGAAAATTATCCTTTCAGATTTTACGCGTTCCTGTTTTCAGAATTTCGTTTTCAGGCAGGCCGGAAAATTTCAGGGGAGGGGGAGCGGAAATCAAAAATCAGAAAAATACGACAAAAATTCCTGTTCCGGCATTGCAGATCGAAGTTTCTTAAAATATAGCAGGTGGTGTACGGTGTAACTCACCATAACATGGCGGAATAAATATAATATAGTGGAGCATGTGGTTGACTTTGGGAGATAGCAATGGAATTCATCCCACTCCCAGGTAATAGCATTTTATTATAAAATTAAAACTCATTTCACGTCATAGGTGTTAACTCTG
>CAZOQQ010000239.1:0-2921 GCA_964582075.1 uncultured bacterium
AAACACTGACTGGAAACTTCCCGGAATCCACTATCACCCATGAGTGAAAGGTAAACAGTATTGGCAAGAGCCATCAAAGCCTGATTCGAGCAAATGTTACTTGTGGCTTTTTCCCTTCTGATATGCTGTTCACGTGTTTGAAGAGTCAGCACGTATCCCGTCTGACCTGCCCGATCGCTTGTTCTGCCTATGATTCTTCCCGGCATTTTCCTTGCCAGCTTTATTCTCGACGCCATGAAACCGGCGTAGGGGCCACCGTATGACATGGGTATTCCCATACTCTGCCCTTCTCCAACAACCACATCGGCCCCGGCGTCTCCGGGGGATCTCAGAAGTGGCAGGGCAACAGGATCAGCAGCGACTATGAGAAGCCCTTTTCGTTCATGAATCAGCTCCGCTAAAGGTTGCAGTTTTTCAATCAGCCCGAAATAATTCGGATATTGAACAAGGATTCCCGCCGCATCGCCCTCAATGAGTTCTGCGGCAATTTCAATATCGAGTGATCCGTCTTTACGGAAAGGGATTTCGTTTATCTCGAAATCATCCCTTTTCAGATAGGTTCTTACAACGTCAAGCCATCTCGGGTTAAGCGAACCCGCGACCAGTATCCTGTGTTTTCTTGTGACTCTCATGGCCATCAGACAGGCTTCAGCGGCTGCGGACGCTCCGTCGTACATGCATGCGTTAGCCATTTCCATTCCCGTAAGCCTTGCTATCATGGTTTGATATTCGAATATCGCCTGAAGAGTACCCTGGCTCACTTCGGCCTGGTAGGGAGTGTAGGCGGTATAAAATTCGCTTCTGAGAAGAATATGGTCTACCGCTGCTGGAATGAAATGATCGTAAGCTCCTCCTCCAGCGAAACACGCCAGTTCCGCCCCGGTGTTCCTGCGGGCGAAATTTACGAACTCTCCGGCCAGTTCAAGCTCAGACAGAGGTTCCGGAAGGTCAAGTTTATCCGTCAGTCTGAACTTCTCAGGTATCGGTTCAAGCAGTTCTTCAAATGTTTCCACGCCAATCCCGCGGAACATTTTTTCTCTTTGCTCGCCCCGGTTCGGTATGAACCTGTTCATCGGTTACTCTCCGATGAATTCTGAGTACTCTTCAGCGCTCTTCAAACCCTCAAATCCCGATGGATCATCGGTCTTTACCACGACAAGCCAGCCTTTTCCGAAAGGATCTTCGTTGATAAGAGCGGGTTCGTCTTCCAGGGCTTCGTTTACCTTCACAATTTTGCAGTTGAAGGGAGCGTAGTAATCCTCAGCGGTCTTTACAGCCTCAAGGGAACCTAGAATATCTCCTTTATTGAAATCCTGCATTCCTGGGCTTTCGACCATTACAATCTCGCCCATCTGATCCTGGGCATAAAAAGTAAGTCCCATCTTATATTCGCCGCTTCCCAGATCCTTGACCCATTCATGTGTTTCCGTATAACGGAGTTCCTCTGGAATGTTGGACATTTCTCTCTCCTTACGTTACTTTCTGCTTCCTTCTTTATAAAAAGGCAGTTTAACAGTTTTTACCGGAATTCTTTTTCCTCTTACCTCAGCCTCCAGCTCGGTGCCTTTCTTTTGAAAACCTTTCTCAACAAACGCCAGGCACACTCCGTGTCCCAGGGCGGGAGCCAGGGAACCGCTTGTGACTATCCCCACTTTTCTGTTACCGTCGAAAAGCTCGGCACCATGCCTGGGAAATCCTTTTCCAAGCACCTCCAGCCCAACAATGTACCTGGATGGCTTTTCCTGCTTCTGCCTTGCCATAACTTCCCGGCCAATGAATTCCTTTTTCGTATTGAGCTTCACGACCCAGCCAAGCCTGGCTTCGATTGGAGTTGTTGTATGATCCATATCACTTCCGTACAGCAGGTATCCCACCTCAAGCCTCAACGTATCTCTTGCTCCCAGTCCGACGGGTTTTATCCCGAACTCCTTGCCGGCTTTCATTACAGCGTCCCACACGGCAACAGCATCCTTGTTCGCTATGTATATTTCAAATCCGTCTTCACCCGTGTAACCGGTTCTTGCAATCAACGCATCTTTACCGGCAAATTTCCCGGAAGTGTGAGCGTAGTATTCAATCGCGTGAAGATTTTCATCGGTGAGTTTCTGAGCAACCTGTTCGGCCTTCGGTCCCTGTATTGCGACCAGTGACGTTTCGTCGCTTTCGTTGGTCAGGTCAAAACCGTAGCCATCTGTATGATTGTTAACCCAGGCCCAGTCCTTGTCTATGTTGGACGCGTTTACAACCATCAGATATTCATTCTCGGACAGCTTATACACGATAAGGTCATCTACGATGCCTCCATCGGGGTAACACATTGTTGAATAGTAAGCTTTCCCCGTCTTTACCGCCGAATCATTGGTCAGAATGTAATCAAGAAATCTGGACGCGTCTTTCCCCTTCAATCTGAATTCACCCATGTGGGAAAGATCAAATATCCCTACTCCGGTTCGAACGGCATTATGTTCTTCCTTAACCGTTGTATATTTGATAGGCATGATATAGCCGGCAAAAGGTTCCATCCTGGCGCCAAGGCTTATGTGCCGATCGTACAAAGCTGTTTTTTTGTCCATATGATTTCTCCTGTACTAAACCTGTTCTTCGGGGTAATTAACAAAAGATACGAGGTTGAATTTACCTAAATGGATGACAAAATGCAATATTGTCTGAACGGGTTATCCAAATGGAAAATGCATTCTTGTGAACGCTGAAATTTCGCCCGGATTAGTAAGAATACTGCGAAGGGAAGCACGCGGCGCGATTGTCTCTGATTTTCTTGAAATCCTTATTGCCGAGGCCGTTGCAAGAAGATGGTTCCTGCAAAACGGGATCCCGTGCTGGAGAACACCTCAACGTACGTCGGATGATGGCAGATACAGCCTGCTCTTCTCAAGCGGGAGAAGGGCAATTGCGGTTCCCGC
>CAZOQQ010000240.1:0-2852 GCA_964582075.1 uncultured bacterium
ATATCCTCCTATTCCAGGGTACATTATAATAACTGAAAATAATGGAAAGTGCTATCGTAAATTGCAGAACAGAAGGTTCTCCCACAGTGGTTCTTCAGTGGATAATTGTGGTTCCGGCTTTTCCGTCAATCGCTTTAAGGATGTTTCCGGGAGAAGTAATTACAACTTTCTCGCCGCCATGCCTGAGGAAACCGATAGATGCCCTTACCTTGGGCAGCATTGAGCCTACCGCGAATTCGTCATTATGGACGAACCGTTCCATCTCTTCAAGAGTAGCTGTACGAACAGCCCTTTGATCGGGCTTTCCAAAGTTCACATACACTTCGGGCACAGCGGTAGAAATAATATATGTATCGGCTTCCAGGCGCGTGGCAAGAAGGGCGCTGACATGATCCTTGTCTATAACAGCCGGAACACCCCTTACTTTGTAACCCTCGCGCACAACGGGAACACCTCCGCCGCCAGCACAAATAACTATCTGTCCCGCGTTGACAAGAGTTCTGATGGCCTCAAGCTCAAGAATTTTCCTTGGTTTCGGAGAAGGTACCACTCTTCTCCACCCCCTTCCGGCATCTTCTTTCATGATCCAGCCGTACCGTTCAGCAAAATCAGAGGCTTCGTCTTCTGTATAAAAGTAACCAACCGGTTTCGATGGATTCTCGAAAGCGGGATCGTCCGGTGACACAAGTACCTGCGTTACAAGGGCGGCAACCGGGATATCGATACCACGTTCCTCAAGAACATCGCCGAGTACCTGCTGAAGAAAGTAACCTATATATCCCTGTGTCGCGGCAACATTCACATCCATTCCATCGGGAGGAACACTCGACGAAGCCAGGGTATTCCTCAGGAGTTCGAAACCTACCTGGGGTCCGTTGCCGTGTGTAATTACCACACCGCTGCGGAACTGGGCTATTGTTGCCAGCTCCTCGCAAACGCTTCGAGCAAGCTTGTGGGTACCAAGGTTGCCATTATTCCGATCAGAGGATATGAGCGAATTTCCCCCTACTGCTACTACAGTTCTTGAAGTCATCATTCTAGCATGCATCGGATTCCACCTCCGGTTCCAGTTCAGCGTGTCTGTCTTTTCTGTATAGAATCACAAGTAAAATACCACCGATTGTAATCGCTATATCTGCAACATTGAATGTCGGCCACCGCCGTCCAGGTAAACCTATATCAATGAAGTCAAGAACCCTGCCGTACATGAACCTGTCAAGGAGATTTCCAAGGGCTCCACCCAGAATTGCCCCCATCCCCGTCCGGAACAGAGGAGAACGCCGCCCGAGTCTCCATATAAAAACAGAAACCATTACGGCCGCGGCAGCCGTTACAACCGTCAGAAACAGCGGACCTCCCCAGGGCATACTGAACGCGGCACCCCTGTTCCACGCGGGGGTAAATCTCAAAAAGTTACCGAGAATCTCCTCGGGATGGTGCATTTCCAGATTCCCGAGTACGAGTTTTTTTGTCAGTTGATCGATTAACAGTACCACAATCGCTGTGGAATAACCACGTAATCTGGATTTCTTCTCAGTCATGGTTCTCACTCCGGATTAGTACCCTGGAACACCTTTCACATACATCGTCCGGAGAAAAGGAACCTACTTCCGGAAGAATCTTCCAGCACCTGCTGCACTTTAGACCTTCCGCTGTTTCAACCGACACGGCTATACCGTCACCGGTCTTTACATCGGTCCTGGATACAATCAGAAAATCGGACCAGTCCTCCCCGTTGGCGGAGGCAACCATACTCTCGGGAAGTGTCAGAGAAACCATCGCATCCAGTCCGCCGCCTATTTTTCCAGCCGCCCTTTTCGCCTCAAGTTCCTTCAGAACCAGTTTTCTTGTTTCAAGGTAGGGTTCCCAACCTTCAAGCTCCAGAATTTCCTCTTCGGTATCCCGAAGTGATTCAGGATCAGGGTATAGAGAAAGATGTACACTTTCGTTTCCCTCCCTCAGACATTCCGGAAGCTCAAGCCATGCCTCTTCAGCCGTGAAAGGAATAAGAGGCGCCAGAAGCTGAACAAGGTTCTTGAGCATGTAGGCCATTACCTGTCTTGTCATTCTGCTGGATTCAGAATCCGGATCTTCGCAATAGAGTCTGTCTTTCCTCATATCCAGGTACTGTCCAGACAGGCTGACAACGGCGAAGTTTCTGAGTTCACGATATACTCTGTGAAACTGAAATTTACGATATTCATCAACACAGAACCTCAGGAGTTTTCTGAACCTGAGGTAGATATACCTGTCGAAACCTTTAAGCTTCGAAGGTTCCAGGTGTGTTTCGTTGAATTCCCCAAGATTCCCCAGCATGAACCTCAGTGTATTACGGAGTTTTCTGTAAGCCTCCCGCGCATCGTCAAGTTGAGACATGTCAGCTCTGAAATCGGCGGTATAATCAACACCGGCGAACCAGAGTCTCAGAATGTCGGCTCCCTGGCGATCGATTATTTTCAGTGGTGATATGACGTTACCAAGGGACTTGGACATTTTTCTGCCTGTTTTGTCCTGGATAAGACCGTGAGTTATTATGTTGTCAGCGGGTTTACCCATACCGAGAGCTTCGCTTGTTATAAGGCTTACCCCGAACCATCCGCGATGCTGATCGGTTGCTTCAAGGTAAACTGCAGCAGGCCGCGAAAGCCTGTGGTTTTCGTTGAGAACGTTGTAGTGACTGAGAGAACTGTCAAACCACACATCAAGTATGTCATCCACTCTCTTCAGATCGCTTTTCCCGCAATGCGGACAAACAGCCTTCTTTCCGGCGAGAGCGAAAATCTCTTCCGGGTCCATCTCAAACCAGACATCCGAACCCTTCTCCACAACTGTCTTCGAAACAGCCTCAATTA
>CAZOQQ010000241.1:0-2798 GCA_964582075.1 uncultured bacterium
ATTACGGGACTGGTCTTCGCGGAGCTGGTGTTATGAAGGTTCGATTCGTAACGGTTTTGATCACCGCATACGCTGCTTTTATTATTTTCTCCCTGCTCTCCGGTTACCAGCCGGGGAAGGACATCGGATCGAACTTTTTAAGCTTCACAAAATCCATGCTCATGATTCTTCCCGGTGCTTTCATTCTCATAGGTCTTTTTCAGGTGTGGGTCAGCAGGGAACGTGTAGAAAAGCATCTGGGAGAGGAATCGTCGCTACTGTGCTATTTGTGGGTTCTTCTGCTGGCGGGAACAACAGTAGGCGGCCTCTACGTAGCTTTTCCGGTTGCGTATGCCCTGCACGAAAAGGGGGCAAAAACGCAGGTAGTTCTGGCCTACATAGGATTCGCAGCAGTGTGCCGAATACCGATGATGGTTTTTGAAGCATCCTTTCTTGGTGTGAAGTTCACGCTGACCAGGCTGGCAGTGTCAATTCCTCTGGTTGTTGTATCGTCCATATTTCTCGGCAGGTACTTGAAGAGAACCGGCTGGAAAATGAGATCCCCCGGCTGATTACCTGACTGTTTCAAGTCGCGATAAATCCCGAAAGAGGATGATTGGGTGTAAATTGACATGCGGGTATATTCTGAAATACTGTTTCACAAACCGGGAAGGGGAAGAAATGCTGAAGACAATCCTGATTTTGATTTTAGCGGCAGGCATGGTGCTTGCACAGTGGAGTTCGGACCCAGGTGAGAATCTTGCGGTCTCGGATGGAACAGAGGAAGCTATCGCATCGGAAATCACCACAGGCAGCTATGGAGATACCTACGTCGCGTGGTCAGATAACCTGGACATGCGGCTTCAAAGATTTGATCTTCTCGGCAATCCCCAGTGGGGTACCAACGGAATTCTGATCAGTTCATCGATCTCAACAGGCGAAGTCTGCCTGTACGACCTTATCTCGGACGTTTCAGGTGCAGCGGTATTGACGTTCTGCAGAGAAGATACGGGGGGCTTCTGGCATACTTACGCTTTCAGAATATCCCGGAACGGCGACATGCTATGGGGTGCAGACGGAATACTGCTTTCGGACACCACTGTAACAGACGGCACCTCCGGATTCCCGATGGCCGCGGCCTGCTCATCGGGAGACGTGGTAATATCCTGGTCTACAGCCATAGAACCCGATACGTCATGGTCTGTTTTGCAGCGTATCGCGCCGGACGGTTCGCTCCTCTGGGGCGACGGGATCAAGATCGGCGCGGATTCAACGGGTTTGTACAACACGGAACCTGTTATCTGCCCTGCCGGGACCGATGATGTAATTATCTGCTGGATGATCTCGAACTCGGAAGGATGGTTCAAAAGGCTGTACGCCCAGAAGTACAATTCGGAAGGCAATACTGTATGGTCCTCCAACGTCACTCTGTCCGATTCGCGTACGATACTCCAGCAGTGCATACAGCCACCTGCGTACCCTGACGGTTCCGGCGGATTCTACATGGTGTGGCAGGAGACAGATTCAGGCAGCGGCAATATCACCAGCCTTGCTCAGCATGTGAATTCCGGCGGCGACATCACAATGCAGGCCGGTGGTTCACCAGTGTCGACGAACACCACCAGGAATCATGCCGAACCGTTCATGGGTGTAGCCGATAACGGCGTGGACATCTTCGTCTTCTGGCGCGAGATGAACCACCTGCAAACGCTGAACGGCCTTTACGGACAGAGGATGGACATGAACGGCAGCAGGTACTGGTCCAACAGCGGTCATTCGTTTATCGGGCTTCAGGAGGAAGGTCTGGGATTCATTCAGGTACAGACTGCCGGTGACAGTGCCTTGGTTTTCTACCTCGAAGATGTGGACCTCGCCCAGAACGATGTAGCCTGCGCCATGCTGATGGACAGCGCGGGAGGCTACCTTTGGAGCAGCGAAAGGATTCTGGTTGCCAGCGACACTGTAAGGCACTACAGCTTCCGTTCAACTCCGCTCTGCATGGGCCGGCAGTGGATAACCGCATGGGATGATAACAGGAATCCAACCGAAACCGTCTTTGCCCAGAACGTGAAGCTGGATGGCACGCTGGGAACTTCCGGACTCGGAATGGAAGGCTCCACGATGCATGATCCGGGAGTATACCTTGGAGTTGTCTCGCCTAACCCTCTGGGATCCGTGGCCACCGTACCCTTCTCGATAACAGAGGGCGGATTTGTGAATATGAGACTCTACGATTTGACTGGACGAGTAGTGGGACCGGTTAAAAACGGATTCTATCCCGCGGGAAACCATACGGTTGCACTGGAAACAGGTGATCTGGAGGCGGGAGTCTATATACTCAGACTGGACGCCATGGGGGAGACCGTATCGCAGAAATGCGCATTGCTGAGATAGACCGGGAAATATACCCCGGCTTTGAATTTGTAAGGATAACTCCGGTTTGCATACTGTAGAGAATAAACGGCAGAGGCACTACGGATTCAAAAAATATACTTCAGATAGCGTTTCCCAGTTGAAGATAATACTCATTGTTTATCGGGTTTGCCTGGTGGACGCTTGCCCCAATAACATCACAGGCAATGTTATCGGGTACTCTATGGGTTCTGTATGAAACACTCAGGCCTCTGGCAGTAATGATCTGCGGTATAATTGTTCTCAGAACAGTTCCAATGATGCTTCCTGCAGAGTCAAATACCGGGTAGGTATTCTTCACCCGTTTTCAGCTTGATTTTCCCATGCATTTTGTTATTTCGTTCTATTTCTTTCTGCTGATCGACATTATTCTGAATGCGATTTCACAGGAAGAATAAGTGGCAGAA
>CAZOQQ010000242.1:0-2795 GCA_964582075.1 uncultured bacterium
CATGACAGAAAACTCTGATTTTGTCAATTTGATATTTAGGGCTATATTAATCCAGGATTAATTCTTTTCATAATGGAAAATTCAATATTCGGGAGGTAGAAATTGAAGATTAAACAGGAATTGAAGGGTGATATCCTGATAATCACTCTTTCCGGCAAAGTCATCGGTGGTCCCGAGCTTGTAGAAGTTAAGGAAGTATTCCAGAAAGCAGTCGACAAGGACAGGAAAAAAGTTCTTCTTGATCTTGGAAAGGTTAGCTGGATGGACAGTTCCGGCCTGGGGGTAATTGTATCCGGTCATACAACCCTGTCAAGAGCGGGTGGAGCCCTGAAGATTCTCAACGCCACGAAGAAAATCCAGGAATTGTTCATCATCACTAAACTTATCACGATCTTCGAGACATATACTGATGAGCAGGAAGCGCTGAATAGTTTCGGAGATTGATTATGCGACCGATTGAGATGCGCTTTCCCAGTGATCCTGCCATACTCGAGCCTCTTCAGCTGATAATTGAGGCAATTGGGAAATCGGCAGGAGTTGAAGAAGACGAACTGTCCTCTCTGTCGGTAGCAGTTGTTGAACTGGTAAAGAACGCGATGGAACACGGAAACGGAAACGACCCGGAAAAAACGGTTACCGTCAGCTTCAACATCTTTCCCAACAGAATTCTCTTCACGATAGACGATGAGGGAAAATGGGAACCTGAGAAGGAACCCGGCTTTATTCCCGGTGAGGGGGAAGAGCTTCTTTCCACGAGGGGCAGAGGAGTTCTTATTGCCCGGAACCTGGCCAAGTGGGTTGAGTTCGGTCTCACTCCGGAAGGAAAAACGAGGGTTACTCTTATCTGGCCTCTGACCTGAAAGTGACGCTCATCCTGTGAACAGGTTCACGTTATCGGTAGTGTATGAGAGCAGAGAACTGCCTGGTGGTATTCGTAACATTCTGGAAACTGACGCGGAACTTCTTGTTCCGCCCCGATGGGCAGATGGAATAAAGATTTCGCAATTGGACTTTCCCATACCGGACGCTCTTCTGCTGGTAATTAACGGTCCTATGTCTCCCGGACTCAGAAATATCTATTACAGCTGCTTCAGGCGCGATGTTCCCGTAGCCAGGATATGTTTCCTTGAGGAACCGGAAGATGATACCGTTCATGATGTTCCCGAAAACAACAGATGCTGGATATTCTCTTCGGCTAACGAAGGCAGGGAACTCCTGCGGGGCGAGGTTCAGAACTGGCTCCGGGGTTTGAACCGTGAATTCTTCCCGTTCCCTGAGGGCGACAGACTGCTTCAGTCTTACGGTAACATTGATCTGCTTTCCGTCGATCGGTCATCATTCATGAAAGCAGAGGAGGTTATTGGAAGACGCGGATTCGTCTGTCTCAGCGGTCCCCTCGGTGCAGGTAAAACCACGATAGCCAGAAAACTACTTGCCGAGGCTTCGCGCGGTGGTCTCAACCCGATCGAGATTATAACGCGTGATCTTGATTTCAGGGAAGTAGTTAAACTCCTTACGGGTCCCGAGGACTGTGCCGTTTTCCTGGATATTGATACGCTTCGAAGAATTGTGAATATCTACCCGTTCCGTCTGTGGTCAGCGGTAATATCATTAATGATCAGGGCTACGGAACCCAGACATAAGCTTATACTCGCTACATCGTCACCTGAGATTACCGAAGTATTTGATTTGTACGACGATGCTCATATTAAACTCCCTGAGCCTTCAACCGACCGAAAATGGAGGCTGGAGCAGGGCAATGAAGCGTTGAAATGGTTCCGAAAGCTTGATTCAATTGAAAAGGCTCCATTGCTTCTGCTCGCTGCCTTCGACCCCGTGGTTGCCGAGGCGGTATTCAAGAGGGTTCTTTTTAAATTGTACAACAGGCTGATAGTGCAGGAGGACAACCGGTTTCCGTCGAATGAAGAGCTTGAGGAACTGTACGACAGATCCCTTGCTGCCGTAGGTAATGATCCGTTCAGAAGGATATACGGAAGCGGTGAAGTTTATATTGCCGTAAGTGATTCTGTTAAAATGTGTGCTATTGACAGAGGTATCCGCGAACTTCTTGAAAGTGATGCACCTGTCATTCGCGCTTTCGTGGATACACTTATCGGAAGTGAAGAACCCGGTGTAAGGCGAGCGGGGTATTTTCTGGCCGGGTTCTACAGGAGTCTTTCTGACGAAGTAAGGGCAAAACTGCTTCTTCATATCGCGTCCGAGAGTTCCAGAACGGTTCTGACAGACGTTCTGAACATGCTTCTCAACTCCGCCGAACATTCTGACGAGTCAATTCTAAGCATGTACAGAACCATGATTACCAGCGGCGATACCGAAGTGAGAATGGCAGTAGCGGGAACTCTTGGTCGTAAATGGGTTCTTGATTCACCGGGATTTTCGGAACTTGTGGAATTGGCGGCTGCCGATCCCGAACCTGGTGTACGAGGACAATTTCTGCATGACATCACGCTATGGGGAATACCCGAGAAAGCCGGAAAAGTGTACAGTGAATTTCTGGAGGATGATTCGTTTGAGGTCAGGCATAGTCTTATGCTGTACATAGGCAGCAAATTTCCATCCCTTGAAAGCAGGGAATTCGATGTGCTTAACGAAGTTCTCCAGGGTGGTGATCCCCGATTGATGACAACTCTCATTATGGGTTTGCTTGACAGGAAACTGGAGGAATTCAATCAGGAGTTCAATGATCTTCTATGGGTTCTCATGGATCGTCTGCCCGCAGGAGGGAAAGGGAAGCTCGCCTGGAGAATCGGTGCCAGACTGAGATTTTTCAGCGC
>CAZOQQ010000243.1:0-2785 GCA_964582075.1 uncultured bacterium
TCAGCGGTGGTGTAAGCAACGAATTTCATGGCTTGAACCTTTATGGAATCTCCCCGGGCCCTTGCTGTTCGGCCGTTCGGATGCCTGTAAAAGACGTATGTGGTATCCGGAACAACTTCAAAAACGTACTCTCCGCCAAGAGGATCGATGAGGTCGTCTATAGTGACATCGAGATCTTCAGGCTGCTTGGGATCGATTACCGATGGATATCTCTGGCCCAGGTAAGCCGCCTCTTCTTCAGCTACACGGATAAGGTTGGACCTTGAAGTCTGCATTCTTCTGGAAGCGGCATATTCGGGGAACCGGTATACGGTTTGTGTTTCCGCCCAGTCCGGTTCTACAAAAACAGTGTCAGGGTAGTCTTTAGCGACGAACCCTCCAACAATACCGCCATGTCTTTCATGATTAGGGCACGATATGGCGAACTGCGAGCCCAGAGCAAGTTTCGGGTCGTACGTGTAAACCGAGTCGAAATAACCCTCCTGCCATAGAGTGGGGCAGACGGCAACTACCAGGCGGGAAACGGAATCTTTTCTTGCGGGTGCTATGATGCTGTTAAAATTCTGAAGAATTGAGCTGAGTGAATCAATTGAAGCCGCAAGGTTAACATCGGTGTCTATGAGTTCCTGTGCGTTGAAACCAAGAGAGTCATCAAAATACCTGCCGCAGGCCAGTGTATCTTCGAATTCAGTCTGCGAAAGAATGTACTCATCCCTCAAACCCACAAGCGAGTCAAGTGAGAAACCCAGGTCGTTTTCTCGAATGCTTATTTCCTGTTCGATATCCGAAAGCCCGTTCTGCAGTGAAGCGAGTTTGTCTGAAATAGCCTGAATGGCATTTTGGTTCCAGAGGTTCTTCCATTCGTCCGGGATAAGAACTTCTCTGGTACTTCCATCTCTGAATGACACGGTAATGCTGTCCGGTCCCAGTGATGTTTCGAAGTAGCCGTTTTCTTTCGCGTACCTGAGAAGGCTGTCAATATCGGGAGCCGGAGAACCTTTCATCTCAAACATATGCTGAACATTGGCTTCAGCCAGTATGCTGATCTGTGAACGACAGAATTCTCTTGGGACCCTGTAGGTCTCGACTCTCTGATAAATCCTGAAGATCAGAAATGCAGCAAGCAATACAATCAGAATTCTCACAAGAATCTTTGATCTCATAGACTAACCCTCCACAACAAATGCAATTTGCTTCTGTTTTACGTAATTGATTCAAACACCGGTCTGAATCTACCCATCTGGTTTGACATCTGTCAATACATATGATGCTATTCGATCCGGGTAACCACCTGCACAGGTGGAACAAGATCGGCATAGACAGAATCGGGACTTATATAAACAACACCTTCGGGTTTTACAATGGCCGCGAGCGTCGCTTCAGCACCTGGTTCAACAGGGGTGGTATAGCAGCTGTCCAGGTGACTGACAATGGATTCAGCGCCTGATATCTCGACCTCCAGACGCGATGCTTCCCGCCAGTAATACCTTGCGGGTATTGATCCGGATGATTCTATTCCGATCGGCAGAGCGCGGAAAGCAATCCTGTCCACGACTAGTTCGACGGTACCGGGAGTGAATGCAGTCGCTTCCAGGTTTGAATATCTGTCTCCTTTGAAGAGTATGTTGTCTTTCGTGAATTCCTTTATTATTCGCTGGGGAAAAATCTGGCTCCGGTCAATGATTGCGATATTAAGATGAATGGATTCGGGGCGACTTATCACCTGATCACGAAGAACGCTGATTCCCTGTCCGGTAAATGTTACTTCTACTGAATCCTCGCTTACTTCACCGAGTACCATGAAATCTGACGATATTGATGGAGTTGCAAGCGGAAGAGTGTATTTGATTTCGAAGTGATTCTCTCCCATTGAAATTACCCACAAAAATATCGACAGTACTGCCGCCAGAACCCATTGCCACAGACTGGCTTGATTTCTTATCATGATTGCTTCTCCTTATCATGATACCGATATGGCGGAAATATCCTCCAGTTTATTCAGATCTGATCTCCCTCTCGTTCGATGGATTCTGAAAACCAAATGAATTCTGGCCGTCGATATCCAGCTTACCGAATTTTCCTTCGTACGATTCGATCTGAGTTTCAAGTGTTTTTACAAGAGCTTTCATTCGATGGGGTGATATTATTATTCTGGATTTCAGCTTTGCGCCATTCACTCCCGGTACTACTCTTGCGAAGTCAAGAATGAACTCCGCCCGGGAAACTGCAACGAAGAAAACATTACTGTATACTCCATCGGTGTCGGAAGCGTCGGCGTTGATTTGAGGTGGTTGTTTCATCATCTTTGGTTTCACGGCTGCTCCTTTTTTTTGGTTGCCGGTAGTGAAGGTTGTATACTTGGTTACCGGACGGAGGATATCTTGATACCAAAACACAATATTGGAAACATACTCGATAGCCTGAAAGGGAAAAGGGTGCTGGTCGCAGGCGATCTGATCCTGGATCATTATCTGGAAGGTAAAGTAGACAGAATATCTCCGGAAGCACCCGTACCTATTGTATCTCTGGAAAACGGAGGAGAAAGAAGTGTCCCCGGAGGAGCCGCCAACGTTGCGAGGAACATTTCCTCACTGGGCGGATTTCCATTTATTGCCGGAACCGCCGGAGATGACAATGAAGGAAAAATGCTTGTTGAGCTTCTCAGGGATGAGGGTATTAACACCGATGCCGTTATTCTTGAATACGGCAGACCAACAACTTCGAAAACAAGGATCATATCGGGAGGGCATCAACTCATCAGGCTTGACAGGGAAAGTACGGAGCC
>CAZOQQ010000244.1:0-2761 GCA_964582075.1 uncultured bacterium
TATCGGTCACGGTTCGGTTGGAAAAACCAGCCTCTGTGATTCTCTTCTATTCGCAGGCGGCGCGGTTGAACGTCTGGGAAGCGTTGACAGCGGCACCAGTCAATTCGACTACACTGACGAAAGCCGCGAACGGAAGCACAGTCTTTCCTCATCAATGGGTTTAATCGAGTACGACGGTTTCAAAATCAATATTATAGACACCCCCGGGCTTGCAGATTTCCACGGGGCCACTATAGGCAGCGTAACGGTATCCGATGGTGTTCTTCTTGTTGTTGACGGATCCGATGGAGTTGAGGTCGGAACCCTCAAAACATGGGATTTTGCCGCCGGTAACGGAAAACCGCTGATGATATGGGTGAACCGCGTTGATCGGGATAACGCGGATTTCAACAGAGTCGTTGAAGATCTTAAGAAGAATCTCAATAAGAGTATCGTACCAATTACATTTCCGGTCAAGGAGAACGGCGTCTTTACGGCGGTTATCAACGTACTCACCGGGAAAGCGGTGAATTCGGAAGGAAAGGAAATTCCGGTTCCTGATTCCGCCAGAGAGAACTTCGACATTTACCGAGCGCAGCTGATTGAAACAGCCGCGGAAACAGACGAAAAATTGATGGAATCGTTCTTCGAAAACGATACACTTTCCGTGGAAGAAATAAACGCGGGTCTGAAAAAAGCAATTGCCACAAGAAGCTTTTTCCCGGTATTCAGCGGACTTGCTTTCCCTCCCGTCGGTCAGAAATTTCTTCTTGATTCCATTCCGGCATTCATCCCATCCCCCCTGGAAGCGCCTCCTGTAGCTGCCAAAGATGGAGACAGGGAAACGGAAGTATCCCCTGATCCTTCCGGGCCGTTTGTTGCCAGGGTTTTCAACAGCAAAGTGGATACTCACATGGGAGAAATAGTTTTCGTGAAGGTGCAGAGTGGACAGATCGAAGGAACCACGGACATATCCAACACCACCAGGAACGCATCGGAACGTCTCGGCAACTATTACTTTGTAAGCGGCGGGGAAAGGTCAAACGCCGACAGGCTCATAACCGGCGACATAGCCGCGATTGCCAAGCTGAAGAACACCTCGACCAACGATACCCTTGCATCGAAGGGAAGTCATATTATTCTGGACCCTATCGTCTTTCCTGAACCGGTATACAGAGTTGCCATTGCCCCGAAAGACAGGGGTAACGAAGACAAGATGGGTTCCGGCCTTTCACTGCTCGCGGCTCAGGATCCAACCCTGATTTTAAGGAATGAAAGTGAAATCGGGCAGACTACTCTTTCGGGAATGGGTGAACTCCACCTGAAGGTCATGCTTGGAAGACTAAAGGATTCAACCGGAGTCGAGACGGAAATATTCAAACCCAGAATCGCCTACCACGAAACGATCAGCAGAAAGGCGGAAGGCTCCTACAAACATAAGAAGCAGACCGGCGGTCGTGGCCAGTACGGCCATGTATTCCTAAGGCTGGAACCGCTTCCAAGGGGAGCGGGCTTTGAATTCGAAAGTAAAGTGGTCGGAGGAAATGTTCCCACCAATTTCATTCCCGCGGTTGAAAAGGGCATAGTCGAAGCCATGAAGAACGGACCCATTTCTAACAGCAGGGTGGTGGACATAAAGGCTATTGTGTTCGACGGTTCCTACCATCCCGTGGATTCTTCGGATATGGCTTTCAAACTCGCGTCCAGAAAGTGTTTCAGGAATGTGATGATGGAGGCCGGTCCCAGTCTTCTTGAGCCGATAGTGAACCTTGAAGTTACAGTTCCGGATGAATTCATGGGAGATGTCATGAGCGACCTGACCTCACGTCGCGGCCGGATACAGGGAATCGAAGCTGAGGGCGCTTTCCAGGTGATAAAGGCAAGTATTCCCGAAGCAGAGCTATTCCAGTACACGAGTACTCTAAAATCACTCACCCAGGCAAGAGGAAGTTTCACACAGAGCTTCGAGGGCTACAAACCCGTACCAAAGGATATTCAGAAGAAAATCATGGCGGAAGCCGAAGAAGAAGAGGAGTAAATGATTGTGAAAAACAGAACTACTGCGGCAGCCCTCCTCGCTTTTCTGCTGCTTGCCTCATGCCCTGTCATGGCCGCCGGTGGAGGCGGAGGAGGAGGAGAAACCAGCGAAGATGGTCACTCCAATACCATGACATACGTCACCATCGGCCTTGCCGTTGTTGTCGGCGGCCTCCTTTTTCTTGATGTGATAACCAGCTCGGACGAAGAAACTGTACCAGCGGACTCAACATCAGTCACAATAGTGGATACGGGAGTCAACTGGGATAATACCTTCCAGGAGGATACTTCGGTTGCAACGGTTGCCGTCTCCGTTTTCCCCGGTGAGAACGGGTACGAAACAGCCATGGAATTCATAAATACGTTGAACGAACTGACGGAAGATAATGTTGCTGTATACGCTGACCCGCTTGATCTCGGATCGGCTTCTCCCGTTCAGATGGCGACTTCCGCTCACAACTATTTCGGCGCGGATTTCATTGTCTTTCAGGTTGAAGATTCTGAAACGCTTCAGTACGGAGTGGCTTCTCCGGATTCTATCCTGTTGACATCAACTACGCAAGCTGATGATAGTATTCTGGTGATTGTACAGGAGTTCATTCAAAAGGGGATATTCAACTAGGTTTCAGCGGAACAATTATCTCCTGAGTTTGTTGATTGAGTGCAGAGGTTTTTCTTAAATCGAAAAACAGCTGCTCTGTTCGTTCATGTATTACGAAAGGATGTAGAATGAAATATTTCGTTG
>CAZOQQ010000245.1:0-2757 GCA_964582075.1 uncultured bacterium
AGAACCGGTTCTCTCCCATGAAATGCGATTCAGATTCGCAGCTTTACCGGAATATATTCCGCTGGAACACGCAATTCCGGCAAGCACATCGAAGGACAAATCATTCCTGTGAAGATTTACGGGAAACATGTTCTGGAAATCGGGCGGAAATGAAAGGACTGCAATCGGCAGAACCCCGCTGGAAATAAGTCTTCTGTTCATCTTGCGGTACATACTTTCGAGTTCCCCGTTATCGCCCGGGCAGAGAACCACTATTTTGATTCCCTGTAAGTCGGAGATTTCCCCGGATTTTCCTATTATTCTGCAGGGTAACGGAATCCTGTCATGAAGCAGTTCCAGTATGCTCTCTTTTTCGGTTCCGGTCAGAATAACTGACCAGGGTACACGGCTATTCATATTAAAACTCATCCCTTCCCGCACCTGACTTTGTTACAAGAGGTACGAACCTTACCGGTAACGATTCCTTCTTGCGCAGGTCGGTACCATTTCTGGTTACAGATATCAAGGACTGGTTCCAGCTGCCAACAGGTATTATCAGTCTGCCACCCCCGGGGTCAAGCTGTGCTTCAAGTTCATCGGGAACAGTTACGGGAGCAGCGGAAACTATTATCCCGTCGTACGGAGCGGCAGGACTCCAACCATGGTAGCCGTCCGCAACGATGAACTTTATGTCAGCATCGGGCACAGCGGCAAGAACAGCTTTTCTGGCACTGACAGCAAGCTCCGGCAGAAGCTCGACGGTAACTACTTCCATACCCATTGATGCAAGAATGGCAGCCTGATAACCTGAACCTGTTCCAATTTCGAGAATTCTGTTTCCCGGCTTTATTTCAAGCATCTGAATCATATAGGCAACTATAAACGGTTGAGAAATGGTCTGCCCGAACCCTATGGGACATGGATGATTGCCGTACGCCCGGGCAAGAGATATACCGGGAGGAATAAAATTCTCTCTCGGTATTCTCAAGAAAGCATTGAGAATACTCCCATTCGTTATTCCGGCATCTGCAAGGTCACTGCGAACCATTTTCATCCTCAGAATAGAAGACGATGATTCATAACTCAAGAATTCTTCTTCTCCTTCCGGGCCTCATTTCTGGCTCTTTTCCATTCATCAAATTTCTGTTTTATCGCTGATTCCCTGCCGGAACGGGATGGAATGTAGTACTCCTCTTCTTTCATTCCGGATGGGAAATTTCCATGTGTCACTATTCCACCGGGCTGCGAATGAGCGTACTGGTAACCTCGACCGTAATCCAGTTTCTTCATGAGTTTCGTGGGCGCGTTCCGCAGATGCAAAGGAACCGGGAGACTGCCCCCGAGTTCAGCTGATGCAACAGCCTTCTTCCATGCGGAGTAAACTGAATTGGATTTGGGTGCCAGGGCAAGGTAGGACACGGCTTCTGCAAGGGCAAGATCTCCCTCGGGAGACCCAAGGAATCTCCAGGAATCGGCGGCTCTCATAGCGACTGTAAGCGCGGACGGATCCGCAAGACCAATATCTTCAGTCGCGAAACGTATCATCCTCCGGGCGATATACAGCGGATTCTCTCCAGAAGTAATCATTCTGGCAAGCCAGTACAGAGAAGCATCCACGTCCCCCGAACGAAGTGATTTGTGAAGAGCGCTAATAAGATTGAAATGTTCCTCTCCAGACCTGTCGTAGATTAGCGGTGATGACAAAATCGCTTCTTCGGCAAGTTCCGAGGATATGCTTTCTCCGGAAGCCATGCCCGCAAGAAGTTCAAGGATATTCAGCGCACGCCTGCCATCTCCATCGGCTGCACCGGCAATCATTCCGAGAACCCCTTCCTGAATTCCTCCGGGATTCATTTCTTTGAATGCTGCACTTCCTGACGCTCTTTCCAGTATGGATACTATATGTGATTCCTCAAGCTTCTTTAGAAGGTATACCGAACACCTGCTGAGGAGTGGCGCGATTATCTCGAACGATGGATTCTCCGTTGTGGCTCCGGCAAGAGTTATGGTTCCGTTTTCCACGTGCGGCAGGAAAGCGTCCTGCTGCGCTTTATTGAATCTGTGTATCTCATCCACGAAAAGCAGTGTCCTTACTCCAGTGTGGCGCAGCCTTGAAGCGTCTGTCACTATTTCCCTTATCTGCCTGACCCCTCCGGTAACGGCACTGAACCGGACGAAATTCTGTTTGGTGTACTCAGAGACAAGCAGTATCAGTGTTGTTTTTCCTGAACCCGGAGGCCCCCAGAGTATGAAAGATCCAAGAACACCCCCGGTAAGAGCCTTCCTGAAAGGGGCGTTTTCTGACAGCAGATGATCCTGTCCGGCAATCTCCTCCAGTCTACGTGGACGGAGAAGATCGGCAAGAGGTGGTTTCGGTTCTTTTACTTCAACATTTTCAAGCAGATCCATTTGCTATGGAAAATAAACTATCTTAAGCGTTAAAGGAAGGGAAGGTTGAGGCAGCATGGAACAAACCTGCATAATATTCAGCTTTCCTGTTTGGAATTCCCGCCAAAGCATACTTCCCTTTTGTAAAATTGAATATTCCAGTGGATTGACCTTCCGGTAAAACATACAGGAGAGAAATAAACATATTTCGTTGTATTGCTGTTTTTTAACCTCCGGCCAGCCAAGATTCACTTTTCTCATATGAAATCCATTTTTTATCCGGAGTGGTTATCGGAGTCATGCCAGTATAGGTATACTTCTGTTCATCTTCCGTAACAATCCCGCCATATTGACGTAGCCATTACATTCAATAATCATACATAAATAAAA
>CAZOQQ010000246.1:0-2716 GCA_964582075.1 uncultured bacterium
CTTCCTGGGTTTGCCTGCGATTTCTTCTATTCCTGCCTTCTCGAGTACTTCTATGTAACTTCTTATTGAACCGTCAGCTGGTTCGGGAGGCTCATCGGAATCAAGCTCAATGATACAATTGTCAATACCAAGGCCGTACAACGCGGAAAGGACATGCTCGACTGTATGAACTTCGTAATACTCGTAACCAAGTGTCGTCCTTCTCGACTGCTCTTCCACCTGTCTTACATTCTCAAGACAGGCTTTGATTCTTGGCCTGGACTGCACATCCGTTCTTACAAATACGATACCCGTATCCGATGGAGCGGGTTTGAAAATTATGGAAGTTTCTTTTCCGAGATGAAGCCCGATTCCGTTGTAAACCACCTGCTGCTTCAATGAAGTCTGGTAATGGCCCATTTAATATTCCTATTCTTTGGTACTGAAGTTCCGAATGAATTCCAGAACTCTTTTTCTGAAATCCGGTAAATCCATCAGGGCGGCATTCGCTCTCAATGATTTTTCATGAGAACGGGCAGGGTAACCGGAAACCGTGACTCCGGGTGGTACATCTTTCATTACACCGGCTTGTGCAGCAATTACAGCACCTTCCCCAATAGTAATATGTCCGTTAATGCCGGCCTGGCCACCAAAAACCACACCTGCTCCGATAACACAACTCCCCGCGATTCCGGTTTGTGCCGCAATAAGGCAGCCGGAACCAACTGTTACATTATGAGCTATATGAACAAGATTGTCCAGCTTTGAAAATCTGCCTATCACGGTACTTCCAGCCACGGCTCTGTCTATCGTGCATCCTGCTCCTATTTCTACGTCATCCTCAATAACCGCATTCCCATTCTGAGGAACCTTCAGATGCCCGGCAGGATCTGGTACGAAACCGAATCCGTCGGATCCGATTACCGCTCCGGAGTGAATTATCACCCTGCTTCCTATAACGCAGTCATGATATATCGTAACACGCGGATTAACAACGCTTCCGCTACCTACGGAAACCCCCGGACCTACGAAGGTTCCCGCACCGATAACAGTGCCCCTGCCGATCTTCGCTGAGGAATCCACTACGGCATTAGGCCCGACCGTTACATCCGGTCCCAAAGATGCGTCCGGATGAATTACCGCGGTTGGATGAATTCCATTGAAACCGGTTTCAGTTTCGTTCCTGAACAGAATGAGTGCTTCCCGGAAAGCCAGGTAGGGTTTTTCCACAAGAATTACATTTGCTGCTGAGGATTCAACCATCTCTCCTGAAATTACTGCAAGAGCACGCGTGGTTTGAAGATATTTTCTGTAGAGTCTGTTACCGTAATAGCATACCTGGGAAGGTTCAGCATTTTGAAGTGTGGACACACCTTCTACTTCCTTGTCCCCGTCCGGGCCTTCAAGTTTCCCGTCAAGTTTAGAGGCAAGGATGGATAACTTCATACTAATCGCTGTTTCCAGCAGCCAGCTTCTCCAGTACTTTATCTGTAATATCCAGAGAATTGGATACGTACACGACTGATCCATTCGATGTATCAAGTACTATGTCGTAACCTTCATCAAGACTGATTTCCTGAACCACTTCGTTAATTCTTGCGACTATTGGTGAGACAAGATCTGTGTTGCGCGTTTCAACAAGTCCCCCGGGTCCGAAAGTCTGTGAAAGAAATTCCTGAAGCTCCTTTGATTTTTCCTCAAGAAGAGCTTCCCGCTCCCTTCTGCGCTCCGGACTCATTACCATCGTATACTCAAGATCGGTTTTTATCGCATCTATCTCATCCTGAAGCGAATCCGCCCTGGTATTCCAGTCCTGGATCTCATTTTCAAGAAGCTCCCTGGCGTCAGATACCTCACCCAGATTATCGAATATTCTTTCAGAATCGATCACAGCAATCGTCTGCGCCGCCATAACCGTGGCAACAACAACAGCTGCGAGTATGCCTGCCTTCATAATTCAACCCTCCATAAATCAATTAATCAGGGTCCCGGAACCCGGTTATGGCTGGCTCAGTACATTGTCCCGAACTGAAAATGCGGTTCCCAGCCAGGTTCAGGACCATCGAAGCCGTATGCGTAATCAAACCCGATCACGCCCAGCATAGGCACTTCGATCCTTATTCCAATTCCAGCACCCCGGTCAAGATCAGAAAAATCGCTGGAAGACCATGATGACCATGTATTTCCGGCATCTACAAATATGGCCAGTTGAAGCTGGTCTATTATGCGACATCTGTATTCTGCCGAAAGTATAAGCATGGATCTTCCGCCAACTCTCTCGTAACCTTCTCTGGCGGCAATTTCCTTGGATCCGTACCCCCTGATACCGTAAAAGCCTGTCCCTCCCAGTTCGAAAAGCTCGTAGGCCGGTGGTTCGTTACCTCCGAACGCGGCGACCATTCCAACCCTTGCCCGAAGGAAATATATGAACCTCCAGAAAGATGGCACGTACCAGCTTGAATCTATTAAATATTTCTGGAAGCCAATATTTCCGCCCAGGGGACCACCGGCGAATTCTCCCGTAATGCTGTTAGTGGAACCACTGGAAGCGAACAGCTTTCTGTCACGACTGTCCCGCGTAAAATTCAATCTGACAGAGCTTGTCCACCTTGGCCAGTTTATATCATGCAGTGAGTAGTAGTAACTGGTGGAATCGTTGGTTATGTTGAATACATCAACTTTTTCGAGGCTGTATTTCATTGAAGCCGATCCGTAATCCACCCAGGGAACCGGACGT
>CAZOQQ010000247.1:0-2699 GCA_964582075.1 uncultured bacterium
TGCGTACTCCCGTTTTTTCCCGTTTCGGTCGTTATTTCAAGATCTCCTTGTTCACACCGGATAACCCTTCTGTCCGTAATACCGTAGGCAAGAAATACTCCTGTTCCATCCCAGTCACTCGATACAAATGTCAGTATATCGGCGGAATCAGCCCACGATGGCGAATCAATGTTTCGATATAAAGCTGTGAGGCGAACAACGGATCCCGTCGAATCCTGAAGCATGTAAAGGTCGGGATAGCCGCTCATATCCGAGAGAAAAAGGATACCTCCGGGAACAGCGATGGGATATCTAATTTCCGATGAATCAGCAAATACAGTTTCCGGATTACCATCAACGGTGTATTCAATAATCCTGGCCTCGTCCGCGCTTAATTCTGAAGTGCATAAAATCATATCATCGTTCCATGACAGGTCTCTTTCACCAGACAAATCATCACTTACCTGTATCAAAGCCTGTTCACGCAGGTCCCACACGTAAATATCCATCTGGCTGTTGTTCATTCCCACGAACCCGATATACCTGCCGGAAGGAGACCAGGCCGGATCACGAATAAGATCCATCTCAAACGGAAGATCCTCCTTCCGTCCATCCGAGCAGATAATCAGCCTGTCTCCCGAAATGTACTGTGCCGCAATCACCAAAGAATCAGCACCGGGAGAGAAGCTGCATACCCTGTACATAGGCGAGACGGAGACATCCGAAATCCCTCCGGCTACGAATGGTCTGTCCTCAACCTCACCAGTAACTGTTGATCTGACCGTTACAGCAAAATGAGCATGATAGTACTCTATCCCCGCAATAAATCTTCCATCTTCCGATACAATTGAGTTTATCTGCGCGATCCGTTCATCATCCCTGTAAATGACATTCGCTATATCGTCCGGACTTTCCCCACAACAGAGCGCGGACCAGTACTTTTCCCGAGCCCATTCCAGAAACTTGGTACTGAACTGTGCGCCGGACATATTGAAAACATCTTCAAAAGGATCACCGGACCTTCGCAGTCCATCGGTTGAACCGAACGATTCACTTCCTGAACCCAAACCTTTTTTACCTCTGGAATTTAAATGCTGAACGAATTCCCGGTACTTGTCATCACCGTATCTTTCATTCATGAAATGGTAGATAGCCTGTCCCTCGCGATACACCAGATAATCTGTTCTTCTGGATAAATTTTCAATCGGGACGATCTGATTTGAAATAACCATATCTCTGAATTCGGCTTCCGAAGCAGGATCCCATCCAAGAGAAGTGTATTCCGCAAGGCCTTCCATCATCCATAAAGGAGTACCTCCCGTAATGATGTTCAGCAGTGAGTGTTTATAAAGCATATCGAAAATAAAGGCATGGTTAATTTCATGGGCAACAACATGGCGGAATTCGGACCAGAACCCGGTAAAAGGAACCACGATCCTGCCCTTGGAGAATTCAGTGAATCCTCCAACCGCCTGTGATATCTCCGATGGATTAATGTCGGTTTGCCTGAAATCACCGGGAGAAACATACAGAACTATAGGAATAGGTTCCTCCGGCATGTAATTGAACTCCTCGGACAGGTCCAGCAGAGCTTTCTCCGTCTGAACAAGAAGTGTTTCAGCGGGAACTTCTCCTCCCTGGGGGAAGTAAATTGTAAAGTGACTACCCTGGATCTCCCACCATTCCTGATCACCAATCTGTACTTTATTGCGGCCGTAAGAAGTAGCAAAGCAAATTGAAAATAGTACAGGAATGAGGATTAATACTGTTTTTTTCATCTTCCCTCCAGAAAACACTGTTCGAATTGAAGTAGTCTACTATACTGTCAGGGTTCCCGATCGAACAGGAGTATAATGAAAATATCCTTATTTCTACAGCACTATTGTCAATACCCGCCCGCTGGTACAACGTTTGGGTTCGTAGATACAATCCTGCTATGTTAACAGGGGACCAGACCCAGATCGCCCATTCGTAACATGTTACCAAGTATGAACCTGGATGATATTATGATTATTGTTGGTTTCATTTTGTATCGGTATGGAATCAGCTTTCCACCAGGAAAGGAAGAGTATGTCTGAGAATATAACCAGATGCACCAGGTGCATCCTTCCATCCAACTATCCAAACATCGATTTCGATGAAAACGGTGTATGCAGAGTTTGCCGCGAATTCGATGTGAAACAAGCACAAATCAACTGGGAAAGCAGAAGGAAGAAACTTGAGAAAATTCTCGACAGATACAGGGGAAAAGGAAAGAAATACGATGTAATGGTCCCGTTCAGTGGTGGCAAAGACAGTACGTACACTTTGTGGCTGATGAAAAATAAATACGGAATGCGTTGTCTCGCGTACAACTTTGATAATGGTTTCCTTGATCCGAACGCTCTTGCTTTCGTTAAGAAATCGGCTTCCAGACTTGGAGTGGATCTTCTTACATACTCACCTGATAAAAAACTGCTCAACCGCGTTTACAAAAGGGCTCTTGAAGCTACCGGCGAATTCTGTGCTGCTTGTGTTGTCCTCATACCCACCGCAATTTTCAGAGCAGCCGATTCCCAGGGAATAAGACTGATTGCTGCAGGATTCTCTGATATTCTTGAGTCTCCTCCACCGGAAACTTCGTACATGGACAGAGTCTGCTTCAAAGACATCATGAAATCCGAGTTCAGCATGAAGGAACTGAAGTGGGATTACTTCTTTCCATCACTGAAACGGATGTT
>CAZOQQ010000248.1:0-2692 GCA_964582075.1 uncultured bacterium
TGCGTGGGACATGTCATGGTTCGTTTCCAGGTCAGGCAGGAGAATCATCAGGAAGGAGGATATGTTCGAGGATGTAGTCATAAAACGTTTCCCGGTTGTCCACCCTCATTTTCAGAATATTTTCCGCGGAATCCTTAGTCATGTAAGGAAATGCGGCCCCGATATGTACTACTATCCCAATCCATTCGTGCCGGGACTTCATCGCTGGCTGACATCGGACAGGAAGTTCGATTTCGTACATGCCAACGCGATGCCGTTCATGCTTTACGAAGGATGGCGTTACAGCAGGAAAAACAACATCGGTCTTGTTTCTGTACCACACGCGAATGTAGGGGAGAAATATCGAAGAGTCAAAGCCCTGAGCTACTTCAGCGGGTGTCAGAAGAGAATTCTTCAGAACAGCAGTTTCGTGGTTGCCCAAAGCAAATTTGAAAAGGAACTGTACATCGGGATGGGCGTTCCGGAAGAGAGAGTTCACTTGTCCGGCAGTGGTATTGATCCGCGGGAATTCACTGATGGAAACAGGGAAAGAGGCTTAAAACGTCTTGGAGTGAGGGGTCCCGTTATTCTCAGTATTACCGCACATTCACTGGACAGGGGAACCAGGCAGATTGTTGAAGCATGCAGGGATCTGCTTAAGCGGAAAAAGGATTTCACACTTGTTCTTGCCGGTCCGATTCTTCCTGATATTGATGAGTACCTTGATTCCGAAAAAGAACTATCTGAGGAGTTCGGCAGCAGGATTGTGCTGACCGGGTACGTCAGCAGGGAGGAAAGAATCGATCTTATCTCCGCTGCGGATATGGTTCTTCTTCCTTCCAGGCTTGATTGTTTCGGAATAGTAGTCCTTGAAGCATGGATGTCCGGAAAACCTGTTACAGGATGCTGGTCGGGGGCCATGCCTGACCTTATAGATGACGGAATTAACGGTTTCCTTGTACCATGGGGTGATACGGCATCTCTTGCCGATAGAATCAGAATACTTCTTGAGAACCCGGAACTGCGACTGAAGATGGCTGAAACCGGTCGAAAGAATGTCCTTCAGCGCTGGACCTGGGATAAGGTAACCGACAGGTTTTACCGGCGTTTATCGCAATGTTTCGCAAATGAGAACACCGAATGAAAAAGAAGATTACCGTTATTGTGGTAACCTGGAACTCCGAAAATCTGATTCCCAATCTGGCCGCGAATATCGCGAATATTGAACCAATCTGCGATATCGTTATTTCTGATAATAATTCCAGTGATTCCACGGTTGAAACAGCGCGGAAGATGATCCCGAGTGCCAGAATATTGAGAAACAGGACGAATGGCGGCTTCGGGTATGGAAACAACAGGGGAATACATATCAGCGATACCGAGTACATTCTTCTGCTTAATTCCGACGCGTTCATCACTCGTACATCACTGGAGAGACTTGTTTCAACGCTAAAGAACAATCCAAAGGCCGCAGGTGTGCAGCCACTTGTAAGGCTTTGGGGCTGGCCTCTTGTGACTCTCAGCGCCGGTGCTGCAATGACTGAATACGGCAGAGGCTACGATCTGGATTTCATGCATTTTCAACCCGTTCCCGACGAAAAGATATCGGAAGTTCCATGCGTTACGGCAGCGCTTTCACTTTTCAGAACCGATGCTCTTCGAAAGGTGGGAGGGTTCGACGAGAACATATTCATGTACTTCGAGGATGTTGACCTGTCTCTGCGGTTAAGGAAACTGGGTTACGAGCTGCTTCTTGAACCGGCAGCGACGGGCGAACACGTAACGGGAGCCTCAAGCGCGAGAATTCAGGCGGAAAGATGGGAGCTGCAGTCATCCGCGTACATTGCCAGGAAATATCTCGGTGGAAGAAATTGTAATCTGCCTTATTACTGGAGAAGTAATGAATTAAGAACAAGAGTATCCGGTGCGGTAAAGGGAAAACCATGGCTCTGGAGGCTGTCCGCGCTGCGGAATGTGCGGAAAATGAATATCGAACATGTTAGTCTTCCTCAGAGAATTCTTACGAACCTTCTTGCTCCCAGACCCCTTAGAATGCCTAATCCAAGATCCGATCTGCATAAGGAGGATGTTCTGCTGACCGGAAGAGTTCGGGGCGGTCCGGGCTGGTTCGGCAGGAAGACCGGAAAATGCGGTTTCAGCTGCCTTGAAGTTCCCGATGAAGCTGGAGAGCTGACCTTGAAACTCAGATCGTGCAATATTCCGGGGACGGCCGCCCTGTGGACAGATGACGGCTGCCTTGCAAGAGTGTTTCTGAATACTCATCGGAACAAGGGGATTAGCGGGGGAATCGCGGAAGGAGTAACAAAACTTTATCTGGTTCCTGACAGGAGTGAACAGATAATCGAGTTGAAAGATGTCACGTACAATGACAGCTAGACTGTTATTCGCATTAACCGTTACAGCGGTAGTAATTGTATTGCACGGATTATCCTTCTTTGCAGTGGCCGTATTCTTTTACGCCTCGGGCACAGCATTGATCAGAAAACAGGAATTGGTACTTACAGCAGCGATTTTCCTGGGAGGTTTGTCGCTAATATCACGAGACTCCACCGGGTACGCACTGCTTTGTTCGGGCGCGGTTCTGGGAGTGGTTTTCTCCGATTCTCCCGTATCGAGGTATTCGTTTTTTCTTTCATCGGCTGCAGTTTTTCTTTCCGGGTTCACCGGAGGTCTGCTGCCTCTTATCGCTTCA
>CAZOQQ010000249.1:0-2621 GCA_964582075.1 uncultured bacterium
AAGGAGGGCTTCGGGATATAAGGGATGAAATGGAAAAGAAACTGGAAAATGAACCGCTGGAAGTATTCAGAGAAATCAGTGAAGTATACGGCAGAATCTCATCCCGTTCAGAAATAAGTGCCAGTATTGAAACGCTGGGGGTTCTTACGGATGCGGAGAGGGTTCTGGTGCTGGGAGTTCGAGGTAATGAAATGAGCATAATCGAAGGTTACGGCACGGGAAAATCAAGATTTCCCTGCAGTGAAGTTGAAGATATAATTATGCAGCTTCCACAACAGGAGAAAACAATAGACAATTTCGGGAAAACGCCTTTCGGCAGCAGAAGGTACATGATTATTCCAACGGAAAAATCGGTTATTCCCGCCAGAATCGAACGAAAACTGCACTCTCTGCATTCCCGGCGTGGAAACTACGTGCTGATTGAAACGAATAATCCTTTTAACAATATCGAAGGAACGGTAGGATTTTTCATCAATGGTTTCTGCCGGCAGATAGGTTGTTCGCTTCTTCTCCGTGACAGGGAATCCATGGCCTACATAGACACACTTACCGGTTCGGACACCGGTCATTCTTGGATGAGACGTCTGCTGGAGTTGAAGGATAACGGTACTTCTGCCGATGCTCCACTGTCGGTATTTCTTGTAAATGTTGACGGAATGAGAGCAATCAACGGCTTATTCGGCTACAGGATGGGAGACAAAACACTGAAAGTGCTGGTAAGCACCATTAAAGGGATGCTCAGGCCAGGTGATATAATAGGAAGGCTGAAGGAAGATCTTTTTGGTGTTCTTCTTCCCGGGACCAGAGGAGAGAATACCCTTGCGATTGCCGAACGAATTTGCGGCGTAGTTGCCGGGAGTGAGATAAGACCTGACCGAATTCCGGTAACGGTAAGTATCGGTGCCGCAATATCCTCTTCCTCCAGGAAAAATCCCGAGCTTATTATCAGCCGGGCGTACGCGGCTCTGCGGGAAAGCAAGGATCAGGGGGGCAACAGGGCCATAATCTGGTCGGGTGAAAAGGCTGCCGATGTGTCGGCGGCCGGAATTCTGACGGTTTTCAATACGGGAGATCCCGGCTGGGATTATTCGATAAGCACAACAATTATGGAACTGCTGACGGAGCAGGCCGCTTCGCTGGAAACGATAGCCGAAAAACTGAGGAATGCTCTTCGGAGCGAATTTGTTTACCTTGAGGATGGTAATGGTAACAGTTCGAAGATCGGGAGCAGGGTCCTAAGCAGGATTCCCGAAGGAATATCTCCGGGGCCGGTCGACAGAATAGAAACCGTTTCCGGAATACCGGATGGTTACGAAGTTATATCGATGAAGCTTTCATGCGGTGGAAGGTTGATTTCGGCATGGAACAATGTTGAGGGAATATCCGGCAGTCTGAAAAGTGTTTTCAGGGCTCTGGGGTCTCTTTCAAGCCTTCTTCTGCAAAGAGAATCATCTATTTCCGGGCATCCGCCTGAAGTGCGGCCTTAAGGAATTCGCCGGTGTACGAATTTCTGTTTTCAGCCAGCTGATCGGGAGTTCCGGTCGCGATTATTTCACCTCCGGCATCCCCGCCATCCGGTCCCAGGTCTATTATCCAGCTCGCGTTTTTTATAACATCCAGGTTGTGCTCGATGACAATTACGGTATTTCCGGCTTTGACAAGTCTTCCCAGTACCATGAGCAGTTTCTTCACATCATGGAAATGAAGACCAGTTGTTGGTTCGTCAAGAATGTACACAGTATGGGCCGATCCGGGACGTGAAAGCTCCCTCGCAAGTTTGATCCTCTGCGCTTCTCCACCGGACAGGGTAGTTGCCGGTTGCCCCAGTTTTACGTAACCAAGCCCGACATCGTCCAGAACTTTGAGAATACGATAAATAACAGGTATTCTCTCAAAATGAACCAGGGCTTCGCTTACAGTCAGCTCAAGAACTTCGGCGATACTTAACCCCGCGTAGGTGATCTTGAGAGTTTCACGGTTGAACCTTTTACCCCCGCACGCTTTGCATTCAATGAAAACGTCTGACAGAAAATGCATCTCTATTTTCTTTACACCCGCGCCCATGCATTCCTCGCACCTGCCGCCTTTCACGTTGAAACTGAATCTTCCGGGTTTGTACCCGCGAATCTTCGCCTGGGGTGTTTGCGCGAAAAGATTCCTTACATGGTCGAATACTTTGGAATAAGTCGCCGGATTGGATCGGGGAGTTCTTCCAATCGGATCCTGGGAGATGTTTATAACTTTGTCCACTTTATCAATTCCCTCAAGGGAGCTGAAGGGACCGGGACGGAGCTTCAGGGAATTACCCGTTGCCGCAGAAATGGCCGGATAAAGTGTCTGACTGATAAGGGAACTCTTTCCGGAACCGGATACCCCGGTTACACAAATGAACTTGCCGAGAGGGATTTTCAGATCAACATTTTTCAGGTTATGAAGGCTGGCGTTCTTTAAAGAGATGTAACCATTCGCTTTTCCGTTAACCGGTACGGTTCTGTGGATGAATTTCTCTCCCGAAAGGTACTTGCCGGTAAGAGAATCCTTCGAAGAAATGATATCTTCAGGGGTTCCTGCGGCAACAACGTGGCCGCCGTGTACTCCCGCTCCTGGGCCGAAGTCCACTA
>CAZOQQ010000250.1:0-2573 GCA_964582075.1 uncultured bacterium
TCAAGATCGTGCCTATACCGGCTTTTCGCAGTATGGGAATCGCCTGTTTCAACAGGCTGGAGGATGCCGGTAATACAATAGGAGATGTCATTTCAAAAGGCGCGCAGCCCTCGATGCTTGAACTTATGGATAATGTTGCAATTACCGCTGTGAACAACGCACAGCACCTGGGACTGCCCGATGTTGAAGCCATTATACTTTTTGAGTGTGATGGTAACGTAAAGGCCGCGATTGATTTCGAAATAGAGAGAATTGCCGGCATCTGCGAAAGTAACAACGGTTTTGACATCAAGATGAGCTACGACGCCGAGAGGCGGGCCAGGCTGTATATGGGCAGAAAGAAGCTCTTCGCTTCTCTTTCGAGATATTCAAAGGGATATTCGGTTATTCCACTGGCAGATGACATGGCTGTTCCTTACTCGAAAATGGCCGAATGCGCTCTTAAAATACACGAGATTGCCGAGAAATACGATGTAATCATGAGCGCTTACGGGCATTGCGGATCCGGTGTAGTTCATACCAAGATTCTTATGGAACCAGGCAGGAAAGAGAAATGGAAGGATGCAAAGCTTGCCGTGTGCGCCATTTATGATTACGTGCGTTCGATAGGAGGTACTACTTCAGGTGAACACGGTATTGGTATCTCCAAGGCTCATTCATTGATGATAGAAAAGAAAGACTCCCTCTGGATGATGAGGGCGATCAAGAAGGCTCTGGATCCAAACGGGATACTTAATCCGGGTAAGATCCAGAATGCACCTGATGACTGGTTGACGGCGACCAATCTCAGATATTCAACAAAGTAGCAGGGGAGTTTACTAATGGATATCAGGTATCTGAGTACTTGGGAAGATGAGCTGAACGTCTGTATCAGGTGTGCTTACTGCTTCGAGGGATGTCCCGTGTTCAGAGACGAGAATATGGGCTGGGAGGTGGATGGTCCAAGAGGAAAACTGATACTCGCGCACGGGCTTCTGACCGGTGAGATCGAACCTTCGGAGCATATAGCAGACAAGATATATTCATGCTCGTTTTGCCAGGATTGTGTTCAAAGGTGTTCAGCTAACGTTTCCGTGCCGGATATAATGGCAGCTGCAAGAGCAGATCTGAAGAATAACGGATTTACGAGGGAATCAATTGAAGACCTGGTGAACAATGTCGAGAAGAGCGGAAATATCTTTGGAGAAGATCTGGAAATAAATGCCGCGGAAGGAGACACTCCAGTCCTTGTAGGGTGTCGTTTCCGTCAAAGACCCGAAGATGTCGGGAAATATCTCGACATTCTGAGAAAACTGGGTATCAGCCCCAGGGTTGTCGATGACGAGATCTGCTGTGGCATGCCTCAGGGTGTTCTGGGTTACAAAGATGATTTCGCGGAATACAAAGAAAAATTCAAGGAAAAATTCCCTTTCAGGAAATTCATCTGTCTGTGTACAACCTGCGCTTATTTCATATCGAAAGCCTACCCTGAACTTGAACCTGTATATGTCATCGACGTGATTCATGAAAAGTTACCCAAAGTCACGCTGAAAAAACTTGATATCAAAGTGACATATCACGACCCATGCAACGTAAGCCGGGGTATGGGTATGGTGGATGAGCCACGCGAGATCATGGACAGGATAGGTACGGAACTGGTGGAGATGCCGACAAGCGGCAAACAGTCGGAATGCTGCGGAGGTGGAGGTGGTCTTCTGGTTACCGATAATGCTCTCGCCTCCAGACTGGCGGGAAAGAGGGTTCATCAGGCTGAGGAACTGGACGTAGAGTACCTCACAACGCTGTGTCCGACATGCGAGTTCAACCTTCAGAACTCGGTCCGGTCCACGGGATCCGATATTGAAATAAAGAACCTCCTGAACCTTATATGGGAGGCTCTTCAGTAGCGGCAATTAATGAGTGTCAAGCTTGAATCCGCGGGAGTGATAAGTATCTTCTTTTCAGGAATTAAGTGGTGCATGGATTAGGTGATATGGTTTCAACGGAAACTTCGAGAGTGAAGGGATAAAATGAGAATAAACCACATTTTCAGCATTGCGGCTGTATTCCTGGTGCTTTCCGCGTGCGACCATTCTACCGGTCCATCCGGTACCGGAGCCCCGGAGAAACTTTCCGATGTTGAGTTCTGGATGTATCAGATACAGGGTCAGAACCTTGACGGCGCTATTGAAGCTCTCGGAGCGACTCACTACGACATGCTGGTAATAGATCAGACACGATCAATAGCGGGGGAAGAAAACTGGGACAGCGCGGGAGATGTCGCGTACCTTCGGTCAACCGGGAAAATGGTCATTTGCTACATTGATGTGGGAGAGGCCGAAGATTACCGCTGGTACTGGCAGGGTAACTGGAAAGTCGGCAATCCGGAATGGATCGCGGGGGAAGACCCTGACGGATGGGATGGTAACTACCCTGTTCTTTTCTGGGACGATGAGTGGAAAACCATCATGGCCGAATACCTTACAGGTATTGTAAACGACGGGTACGACGGAATATATCTTGACTGGCTTGAGGCGTACGATTTTGACGCGGTAGTCAGTGCGGCACAGGCTATCGGGCGGGATCCGGAGGAT
>CAZOQQ010000251.1:0-2569 GCA_964582075.1 uncultured bacterium
CCGTCCGGAAAACTGAATCTGTGCACCTGCGGCTTGATCTCCTCTTTTTCTATACCCGGCAGGGCTTCCAGACCGGCTACATCGATTTCGTTGTCGAAATGACCGATATTGCACACAATTGCCTGATCCTTCATTCTGCTCATATGATCCGCGGTTAGAACGTTGTAGTTACCGGTTGCGGTAACGAATATGGAAGCTTCCGGTAAAGCGTCCTCCACGGTGGTAACTTCAAATCCTTCCATTGCCGCCTGAAGCGCGCATATTGGATCAATTTCGGTTATCAGCACTCTTGCTCCGAAACCTTTCATACTCTGCGCGCAGCCTTTTCCAACATCCCCGTATCCGCAGACAAGAATAGTTTTACCGGCCACCATAACATCGGTTGCCCGTTTGATCCCATCAGCAAGTGATTCCCTGCAGCCGTAAAGATTATCGAATTTGCTTTTTGTGACTGAATCGTTGACATTGTAGGCTGGAAAAAGCAGATTTCCGGATTTCATCATGTTGTAAAGTCTGTGAACACCGGTGGTCGTCTCCTCGGATACTCCGATTATTTCAGGAACGATCCGGGTCCAGTTATCCGGATTTTCGCGAATGCCATCCAGCAGGTTCCGCAGAAGTTCAACCTCATCCTCCGGTCCCTCAATATTCTCCGGAAGTTTTCCCGTTGCGGCAAAACCATGCTCCAGCTCGTATCCCCTGTGTACCATGAGTGTTGCGTCTCCGCCATCATCAACTATCAGGTTCGGACCCTTCCCGCCAGGAAAACTGAGAGCCTTCCTGGTACACCACCAGTATTCCTTAAGGGTCTCGCCCTTCCAGGCGAATACGGGAATACCGGCCTCAGCAATTGCCGCGGCGGCATGATCCTGTGTTGAGAAGATATTGCAGCTTGCCCATCTTACATCCGCTCCGAGCTCGATAAGGGTTTCGATAAGTACCGCGGTCTGAATAGTCATATGGAGAGAACCGGTAACTCTTAATCCTTCAAGAGGTCTGCTGGTACCGTACTTCTCCCGCACTGCCATCAGACCCGGCATCTCCTTTTCAGCTATTTCTATCTCACGCCTGCCGAAATCGGCAAGTGACAGATCAGCAACCTTGTAATCAGCCATTAACATTCCTCTCTTTCAGTACTCCAGATAAAATAAATACTCTTCTGTCAACCGAATCGATCTCTTCTATCAGAACGAATCCCGCCCGGGACATCCAGTCTCTGACTTCATTCCGATCGAAACCTGGCCATAGATCTCCCTGGATCCGCTTGAAATCCGAATCTCCGTGCGGCGTTAAATCTATTACAGTGCAGCGCCCCTTATCTCTGCATACTCTTGAAGCCTCCGTGAAAAACTCCGAAGGCTCACTGAGGTGATGAAGAAGCATATGGGCAATAACCCCGTCAACCGAAGAATCCGCCACGGGAAGATGTTCAGCTGTGCCAAGACGCAATTCAACATTGCGCGCGTTAGAGCTGGACGCAATTCTTTTCCCGGCATTTGAAAGCATCTCCCGGGACTGATCAACACCTATAACTGCCATACCCTTTAAATCAAGATTCACGACCAGTTCACCATTCCCGCACCCTGCATCAAGAATCGTGCTTCCCGCGGGATACAGGTTAATAACATCGTTGATATAAGTGTCAGGATCGGGCATCATATGCGAAACATCATCAAGCCGGGTGGCAACCATGTCGAAGAACTCCTTGGCCCTGTACCTCCTTTTGTCGTAACAGTAATTGAGTTCGGACATGTCATTCTCATAGTTCTCTATTTCTTTCATTCCCGATGAAACACTATTGAGAATAGAATCCACAATCGGGTTAAGCCTGTTCAGGCTGTAATAGGCCCAGGTTCCTCTGCCCTTCCGCTTGACTACTCCAGCCTCAAGAAGCGTTCGAAGGCTGTGACTGACATTCGACTGGCTCAGGCAGAGTACTTCGGATATCTCGCTTACGTTCAGCGGTCCCCGCAGAAGAATACGCACCATTCTCAACCTGCTGGAATTGGCCAGGGCACTGAATATATTTTTCATGTATATGAATATATGATGATATTATCATATAGTCAATATCGAAAAACAGAATGTACTGTGAACCTCTTCCGGAAAAGAACGATTACCGCGAACACATTACTGCGTCAACGATTATGTGTATATTAATTAAACTCTTAAGGAGAATCAATTGAGGTATTTACTGATGATCATTGGATATACTGTGCTGGTTACGTGTTCAGGTTGCGGCAGTGATATTCCGACTGCGTCAAGCACCGCAGAGCGTGGTGATGATGCCCGCAAACTGGATATTAACCTTTCCGGAAGTTTGCAGAATCCCGCATTTTCCCCCGACGGGAATTCAATAGTATTCACGAGATTCAGAAACGGCTACAATGAAGGTCCGTCCGATCTGTTCATATACAATCTTCAAACCGGAGAGTTGAAAACCCTGGTTTCCGAGGGAAGCAGTAACGTGAACCTCCCCGGTTCCTCCTGGAATGGCTCTTCAATAGTATTCTCTTCGGAAAGAGACCCTCACGATGAAATCTATTCTATTCCCGACACCGGAAACACC
>CAZOQQ010000252.1:0-2567 GCA_964582075.1 uncultured bacterium
TAACTATTTTAAAGGTGGAAGCCGGTGGATAGGCTGCAGCCCATGCCCTGCAGAACAATGGATTAGCGGAATCAGAAAGAAGAGTATTCCATTCATCCCGGGATATCCCTCTGGAAAACATGTTGGGATCAAAAGAAGGCGAAGAAGCCGCACAAAGAATATCTCCTTTTTCGTAATTGATAACTATAACAGCGCCGGGCAGGCAGGTTTTATCAAGCTGTTCCATGGCTATTCTCTGAAGCTCCGCGTCGACGGTAAGTATCACATTCTTGCCGGGAACCGGTTCCTCCGATTCGGTACCTTTGTATTCCTCAACAATCCTGCCCATCGCATCTACAACTTCACGCTGCAATCCCGGTTTTCCCTGTAATACCTGATTCATGCTTAATTCGATCCCGGTTTTTCCTGTTATCTCACCCCTGAAGGATTCCGGGTTATCTGTAAGCCCAACGTATCCAATAATATGACAAAAATCTTCAGGTCTGTGATACCTTCTTAGCGGCGCAACATCGATAATAATACCTGGAATCCTGTAAATATTTTCAGCAATGGAACTTACATGTTCAACACTCATACTCTCCCTCAGCACCACGGGCCTGTGAGGCACGGATGAAGCCTCGCTGAGAATTGCGGACAATGTTTCCTCCGGAATATCAAGAAGAGCAGCAACCTGGGCGGTTTTGGAACTGTCGAATTCCGAAGGCACCGCGCTTACAATAAAAGAAGGTCTGCTGTCCGCGAGAATAACTCCGTTCCGGTCGCTGATAAGCCCTCGCGGAGCAGGGCTGTTGATCACCCTGATATGGTTCTGACTGGATAAACCTCTGTAGTAATCCCCCTTAACTATCTGCAGGTAGAACAGTCTGGCTCCAAGCATCAGAAACAGAATAAGTGCCGTTAACAGGTAAGCAAAGAAAGACCATTGTTTCTTATCCCTGAACATGAAGCTTGCCGGTAACCTTTCTGGATCGCATCCGGGTAATACGGTTGATTACCACAAGAAGCAGTGCTCCCGCCAGAACCGTAATAACAACCCTTGGAATAACAATAAGAAGCACGGAACTGAAACCTGAACCTATCGGTCGAGAGGCCGCAAGTATGAAAACGGTGTCGGAAACCGATACGGTAATGGCCATCATGCTTAAAAGGTATCCTTTACCTGCGCCGGATGAAACTTTGCTGAAACTCTTTGCCGCATACAACCCGATGAGGAAAGCCAGAGAAGATGAACCCACGGGCTGGTGCAGGAGGAGATCAAGAACAATACCACTCCAGAAAGCTCCATCAACCGCCCATATGTTTCCGTGGTTCTCCGAAAAGTATACAAGTACCAAGGGTACCAGGGATGGGGCAATGAATATTCTGCCGACTGTCAGTTCCAGCATGAACTGAACAAACACAGTGAACGTCAGCAGGACTATTCTAAACCGCACATTTCACCCTAAATCCGGTTGCATGATCATTAAAAGAAGTTATTGAATATCGACTTCCTGAAAACCCTCCGGAAGAAGCAACAGAACCTCTCCGGTACTCTGAAAATCAACGGCGGGAGTCACGTTGAGCTTCAGCGCAAGTCCCGGGTCACCCGAAGAAATACCTGCAACCTCTCCGACTATCAGGCCATCCGGGAAAACCCCTCCATATCTTGAAGTAAGCACCTGATTACCCGTTTCCACTTCACTGGCTAAATCAACATGAACAAGGTTCAATTTTCCATCCGATGTTGATTGAAGTAATCCGAATGCACCGGATGGCCATGTAACACAGCTTACATTCACAGAGGGATTGGTTATGGGAAGAACTTCGCTTGTGGTTTCACTCACCGAAGAAACAACGCCAACGAGACCTTCCGCCGAGATACAGACTGAATTCTCGATTACACCGTTGCTGCTCCCCTGGTCAACAACTATCGTACCGGTAACCAGCCCTTCCGAACGATATAAAACTCTTGCAGCAATAGCATTTCTGTTATCCATACGGGTAATACCAAGCAGTGTCCTGTAGCGTTTTGCCTTAACCGCTTCCTCTCTGAGGATTGAATTCTCAAGCATCAGATGGATGATATTTTTTCTAAGCTGCTCCTCGGTGGAAGTACAGGTTTCCCTGAAAACATACTCTGAAAACCGCGCACCGAGCCAGCTTCCCAGTCCACTCAGAAGAAAAGAACCGAAAATCAGAAGGATAAATGAAATGAAAACGAAAACAAGGAACTTTTTGTTTTTCCCGCTGTTGCGAACTCTGTGACGCGAAATATCCATTATTCGTTATAGAAGCAGGTTACGATACCGGTATATATCTTCCAGAATCAGTCCGGCACCAAGTACTGTACAGGATAATGGGTTGTCAGCTACTCTTATGGGAAGCCCCGTTTCACTCATAAGGAGTTTGTCCAATCCTCGCAGGAGTGCGCCTCCTCCAGTCAGCACTATTCCGCGGTCAACAATATCGCTTGCAAGTTCCGGCGGAGTTTTTTCAAGTCCGTGTCTTACCGCCTCAACAATAGTTATGACTACTTCCTTGAGTGCATTTCTGATATCTTCGGAATTGATCAGATAAGTCTCAGGGAT
>CAZOQQ010000253.1:0-2511 GCA_964582075.1 uncultured bacterium
CCGTTAAAACTCGCCCATTCGGTAACCGGTTTCTCACCGAGGGAAACCTCCGCGACATCGCGGAGCAGAAGAGGTGTAGTTCCTCTTATTCCTATTACAGTGTTTTTAACATCTTCAAGGTTGGAAAATTCGCCTTCAAGGGAAAGGAAGTATTCTCTCTGTCCATCCCGGACAAGCCCTCCGGACATGGAAACGTTGGCCCCCTGGAGAGCCTGGGATATGAACTTGGGATTAAGGTTGAGTTCCTCAACAACACCTTCCCTTAACCGCACGAATACAGCAGGCTCGGCTTCCCCCTGAATCTCACAGCCGGCTACACCTTCAGCCTGGTCGATCCTTGTGGTTACAATCCTTCTGGCGAAGTCGGTGACTTCAGTCCAGTCTCCCGAATCCATCGTCATAAGAATTTCCATGAACGGCCGGCGTGAGGGATCGTAATCCACGATGGTTGGTCTTCCCGCTTCATCAGGAAGAGACCATCCCGCTACATCCAGTTTTTCCCGGACTTCCAGCCGCGTGAAATCCATTCTTGCTCCCCAGTCGAACTCAAGCGTAATGCGACTTTTATCTCCGTAGGACCTGGATGTGTAACTTCGCAGTCCGCGAACCCCGGCAACCGCGTTTTCAAGGGGGTCTGTAACAAGGCGCTCAACCTCGTACGGACTTGATGACGGATATGTCGTCTCTATGGTAAGCCTGGGGTATTCAACAGACGGAAGAAGGTCAACCGGCATCTTCATTACAGCGACCGTTCCCAGAAGGGCGGCAACTATGGACAGAACTGTGACCGCGACCGGCCTGGATATAGCACTGTGGGTAATCTTCACCGGGACAACCCCCGTTCAATCATTTGATTTATACCGGTTAAAAATACTCAAGAAACAGTATTTTTGCAAAATTTAATACTATACTATTACTATACAATATTATACCGTATTGACAGAAGAGCAGCAACTGGCCCGGAATCAGATATTCAAAGAAAATCCGAGTCTTCAGCCGGTACTATCTCAGTTACAAAAACAGAGTTCCAAACAGGATCTTTAACAAATAAACATTGTCTGTTGTATAACTATTGAACATATATGAACGTCTTCAATCTGTAATATTCAAATATCGGAGGAAAAAGTGAAAATAACGGAATGCCTGGCCGCTGTCTGTTTACTGGTTCTGGCCTGCGGGAGTGAGGAATCGACGGGACCGATGGAAAATGTTACCGAAATACCTATGGATACACTTGTACTCACCGATTCAATCGGTATTCTCATGGGCGACAGCTGTTACATGATCGGCTCCATAATATCGGCTGAAGCCCTGCCGGACGGACATGTTATCCTCTTCGACGGATCAACAGGACTGATTTCAACCTTCGATGAGGATGGTAAATTCCTCTTCTCCTTCGGAGGTCTCGGCGAAGCTCCAGGAGAATTTACTCTTCCGGGAGCGATGACCGTTCTGAATGACGGTAGAATCGCGGCACTGGACTGGATGGACAGGGAAGTATGTTTCTTCTCACCAGATGGAGAATACCTTGGCAGCAGGCCCAACCTGGGCTTTGAAATGCCTCTCAGTATGACAGCTGCAGGTGATTCATGCTTCGTTGTTTATTCCTGCCCAACCCGTGAAATCGAAGATACCTACAAGATGGGCTACGAACTCAATATCTGGGAAGGTACATCGGAGAAACCAAGGTCGACACCGTTTACCCACCTTTTCGATTTCGGGAAGGAGGACTACGATTTCAGACCTGGCTACCTTACAGTAACTGCCGGAAGCGATGGAAGGGTATACCTTCACAGAATGAATTCAACCGATTATCTCATAGAAGTCTACAACCTGGACGGACAGCCGATGGATACCATATCATCCGAACCTGTTCTTGTTCATCCGGAGGATATTGAAAGATTTATTCATGTTCCGCTGGCCACTTTCATGGTTCAGGATGAAAACGGCGATGGCCAGCGGATAAGCGGCGAACTAACCGAATTCGCGCCCCAGATAGAAAATCTCGGGATAGATTCACTCGGCAACCTGTGGGCGCAACGCGGAACAACCGAGACAGTGATGTGGGATGTTTTCTCACCCGATGGACAGCTGATCCGTCAGGTAACCCTTAACGCATTTCCGGATACGGCAATGGTTCATGTTAAAATAAACGAACATGGAATTGTAGCATGGGACCGCTTTCCGGAAGATTATCCCAGGCTGTACAGACTTTCATTCGGCTATAGTAAATAATCACCGGAATTCAGCTTAGCAGGGAATCTGCGGGGAATCCGTATAAGTGTAGATCTACCGCCCGGCTGATAAAAAATCCGCCGCCAGGTAAAATTGTCAAGCTTGACGATAACAATAAACCGATTGAACTGATTGGTATCCAGCAGGATATTACGAAACAGGTTAAAGCAGAAACGAACTGCGCCAGAGCGAATTGAAACTCGGAGAGGAAGCCGGTGCCCGCCTTGGTCTGTCGGTTTCGTATTTCATCGTTACCGAGGACCACGGCGGAAAACT
>CAZOQQ010000254.1:0-2399 GCA_964582075.1 uncultured bacterium
CGTAATCCCTTACCCATATTGAAGAAGTGGGAGCAAACACGAAATCGACATTGCCCATATTCACTCCGGCAGCCTGAAAAGCTGTTTCAACAGAACTCTGCTGTTCAGATTTACAGATAACCCATACGGTGGTTTCTTCGGAAAAAGCCTTGACAAGGGTATACGGGAGTCCCATGGGCCATCTTACGAATATTCCTTTTGCCGGCGCGAATTCACCAGGGTTGATCGTACCATCAGGTGGTGGTGAAGTTGGAATTGTATTGATACCAATCTGGTTCAGGTGCAGCAGTTCTTCATCTGTGAAACCGATGGGCAGCAGCTCTTCTGTTCCACATACGGACATTTCAGCGTACGCTGCCATTGTTAACACCAATATCGTGAATATATACTTCATTAACAGCCTCCGGATATTTACAGTTTAATTCGTACGTTTCACAAAAGTATATACAACAATCAGTATAAAGGGGAGTACCAATGTCCAGATCCATAGTGTACAGTCTTATCGCCACAGGTTTGTGGGGTATCTGGGGAATAAGCGCCAAACTTGCTGCTGACAGAGCAGGACACTGGCCATCGCTTCTCATCTATTCTTCCGTATCCTTCATAATTGTCCTGTTTCTGTTTATTTCAAACGGTTCGACTTTGAAGAATGTTTCAACTCCCGGAATACTGATGGCAGTGCTGGCCGGTATCTCAGGCGGCCTGGCTGTAGCATCGTTTCAGAAAGCTCTTTCAACCGGCCCCTTAAGCTCTTCCATATCGCTTACGGCTCTCTACCCCGTAATACCGGTACTTTACGGTGTAATTCTCCTGGGGGAAGAAATAACAACCGCAAAGGGAATCGGAATGTGTCTCGCGATAGCTGCTGGAATCCTGCTTTCTATGTGATAATTATAATATATTATGAATATTAATACTACTAACGTCGTTATTGGCGGAAAATGTAATAACATGCATTTATAGTTATATTTTTAATGAAATAGAGGGATATCAGGTCTACAAGTTGAAGAAGTTTGGTCCGTCCCCTATTTCAGGGCTTCGGTGGAAGTGAAGGGGCGGTTCAGGCGGAGTTCGCTCAGTACCTCATTATCCATCTCGTTCGTTTCACCTGTGATGAACCTTGCCATGACCTCTCCAATACCCGGCCCAAGCATGAATCCCTGGCCGCACATTCCCACCGCGACATAGTGATTATCGGGGCCGCATCTGTCCAGTATCGGCGACCCGTCGGGCGTCATCGGATAAACGCCCCTCCATGTCCTCCTCACTTTCAGGTTGGCCAGGCGCGGATACAGCCCGGTCATCCGTGGCGCCACAAGAGGCAGGAATTCAGACGTTTCGTACGTACCGGTACCCGGAACAGCCGGATCGGGCGTTATGCAGAATACAACCTGCCCCGTATCGTGCTGATAAAAATAGTAATTCGCCGAGCCCGGCGCTCTGCGGATATCAACTACCATAGGTTCAAACAGTCTTTTGACCGGTTCTGTAACACCAGCCTCGTGGCTTTCCGGATAAACCGGAAGTTCAACTCCCGCCATTTTTCCGACTTCCGCGGCGAAGGAACCTGCACAGTTGACCACCGCTCCGCAGGCGTATGAATCCCTGTCCGTCGTAACCGAAATCACTTTGTTATTATCGATGTCAAACCCCTGAACGGTTTCCCTGAAAACGAATCCGGCTCCGAGAGTTTCAGCCCTTCGCTGAAACGCGTAGCAGCTCTGCATGGGACTGGCGCTGCCGTCACCGGGTGACCAGGTGCCGCCCATCAGGCCTTCTGGATTAATACCAGGAATCAGTTTCTCTACAACACCCGCATCCACAAGCCTGATATCGAGGCCGGCTTCCCGCTGATGGGGAACGTTGCCGCGGAAAAGATTCATCGTTTCCTCATCGTAGGCTACGTAAGTGTAACCACCCTGTCGCCAGCTTATATCGTCACCGAATCTTTCCTTCCATGTCCTGAAAATCTCAAGAGATCGAAGACCAAGCGATACTTTTGCCGGTTCGGTATGAGTAGCCCTGGCTCCTCCTATGGCGCACTTGTTGTTGCCCTGACCCGCTGAGGGGGCACCGTCAATACAGAGAACGGAGGCACCGCTTTCCGCGAGGCTCATCGCAAGAGGGGTCCCTACACTTCCGGCTCCTATAATGATAACATCGTACTTTTTCCTAGCCATCATTTTCCTCCGATCCGGAGAACCACCCAAGCTGTGTTTCGGCAAAAACAGGTCTATCCGTCAGCGGTGTAATTTCCTCCGGGAGCAAACCTTCCTCCCTGCATATCCTTTCTATCAGTGTTGAGCAGGTTTTGCCTCCGCACGCTCCGAACCCGGCTCTTGTTATCGCTTTCAGATGGTTCAAATCTCTCACACCGGCCCTTATGTGCTTTCGAATCT
>CAZOQQ010000255.1:0-2318 GCA_964582075.1 uncultured bacterium
AAAATAACCGCCCGGCTGTAACCGGGCGGTTCACAGAAGAATTATCGCTGTTTCCTTCTAATCCTCCAGAAGGTCACTGAAGAATACAAGGAATAAAGCAATACGTTCCGTCATATTATCATGGGTTCCGTCAGCGTACAGAATAACCTGAAAGTGACCGTTCTCTACCGTTCCGTCAGTTTGAATCTCTGCAACCTTCATGAAACTGTTATCAGTCAGCCTGCCGTTCTCGCTGAGTGTGTAGAGTTCGTTAAAAGATTCGTCTTCAATTTTCCCATCTTCATCTATGTAACCCAGAATGTGATAAGAATCATCTTCCACACTGCCATCATCCTTGATATAGCCAAGAATTCCAAAGGAAGCATTTTCTATTCTGCCGTTATCGTTTATGTAAGCAACAGTAGTATAGTCACTGCCTTCAAGTCGAATGTCGCCGGCAATGACAGAAGCCGCTAAAAAGAGCATTATTGGAATCGTTACAAGTAGATTCCTCATTAGAACCTCCTTTCCTGCATATATGGGTATGCTTAACCCGGAGAAGAGGATTGTCAAGTAATGAACTGGATATTTGTAATTTTATTATTTCTATCCTTACTTTCAAATGATCCTGTCAACATCAACACCGCAGACAAACAGACACTTCAGACACTTCCGGGCATAGGCCCCGATAAAGCGGCGGGGATTATCGAGTACAGAAATCGATACGGGCCTTTTGGGGATATATCCGAACTGGAATACGTAACCGGTATCAGTCGGGGGACAATCACTTCCCTTGAGGACATGATATGTACCGATTCCAGCCTTGTTCCAAAACCTGATACGCTTCACTGGATGCCGGAGGTTGATTCTCTTCTTTCACCCTATCTCGTAGCATCTTACCTCGATGTCGGCCAGGGGGACGCGATTCTTCTGCAGGCAACCGGAGGCGGGACCATGCTGTTCGATGGCGGACCGGATGGCGGTGGAGCAATTGAACCTTCCGTAGTGTTCCGCCTTCGGGAAATGAATGTTGACACCATCGACATTCTTGCTTTCTCACACCCTCACGCTGATCATATCGGAGGTCTCGCAGCGGTAATACGGAACTTCACTGTCCTGAAGGTTCTTGATCCCGGAATGTCTTTCGCGTCCTGGGTTTACGAAGATCTTCTTAACTCAATTGCAGATTACGGCTGCGAGTACGGTTTCCTGGAACAGGGAATGACTTTTCAACTCTCTCCGTTCGTTACAGTAACCGTGGTATCCGTAGGCTCGAACGAAACCGATCTCAATATTAACGAGAATTCTGCTATTATCAGAATAACCTGTGGGAATTTTTCCACACTTCTAACGGGCGATATGGAAGAAGGACTGGAAAGAACCCTTACTTCCGGCGCGTTGCCGGTAACCGTACTGAAAGTGCCGCACCACGGGAGCCTGACGTCCATCTTCCCGCCTTACCTCAGGAAACTGGGTCCGCAGGTAGCGGTTTTCTCCGCGGGAAGAAACAACAGTTTCGGCCATCCGCATCCGTTTGTTATTGAAATCTACAGCAATATGGGTTCCGAAATCTTGCGAACCGACACTCAGGGAACTATTGTTGTGCAAACCGATGGAGAGGTTTTCAGTATATCAACTTTAACGAAAACGTTCAATCCGGGGACAACAATTGAGAATTAGATCAAAACTCGGCCCTTACTTCTATATTCTGCCTGCGCTGCTTGTGGTGCTGGTTTTCCGGACTCTGCCTATTATCAGCTCCTTTACGGCTTCCTTCACCGATTACGATATAGGTGGTTTTCACGGATTCGTCGGCTTTTCGAATTACGCCCGCATGCTTTCGGATGCCCGCTTCTGGCAGAGTGTTCTGAATACACTTTTCTTTGTTCTGGGAGTGGTTCCCGCTGGAATAATAATTCCCCTGTTTCTCGCGATACTACTCCGGCGCAAACTCGCGGGGAAAAGCTTTTACAGAACAATTTACTTTCTTCCCGTTGTAACATCCGCCGTGGCGATCTCGGTAGTCTGGGCGTGGCTGTACAATCCGGAAGCAGGCCCCATTAATCAGGTAATCACCTCTCTTGGGGGTGAACCGCTGATGTGGCTGCGGGAACCCCGCGGAGTTTTCGAAATGCTGCTGGCTCCTCTGGGAATACATCCGCGAGGTATTCTGGCGGGTCCAAGCCTGGCACTCGTATCGCTCATGATAGTCAGCGTATGGAAAAGTACCGGCTACAATACCGTTCTTTTTCTGGCGGGTCTGGAGAATATTCCGGATAACTACTACGAAGCCGCAAAACTGGACGGGGCGGGTGTCTGGGGAACATTCCGTCACATTA
>CAZOQQ010000256.1:0-2284 GCA_964582075.1 uncultured bacterium
ATCCTTTCTTCATAATGTATCCTGGATAGACAGTACCCTCAAACAGGTACGGAATCAGGAAACCGGTAAATTGCTGAACAATCCGGGTTCAGGATGGGCAGCGGGTCATTCTACACCTGCAACCATAGCGGTAAGATTGAATTCGGAACATAAAGACTCCACAGGATTTCGAGTTCTTATTGCAGAGACGATATGCCCCGGAAAAGCGCTTACGATCCAAAGGGAAAAGATCTTTCTGAAATACGCCCTTTCCCTATAATCAGGTCTTCTCGATTATATCCTTCACGATACCTTTGAAGTCTCTGGCATACGCTGAATCGGAATTATGGTAGACGAAAGGCTTTCCACTGTCTCCCGAAACTACTATTTCCGGTTCTATTGGAATTCTTCCAAGGAATGGAACTTCCATTTCAGCAGCCATCTTTTCGCCCCCGCCTGAACCGAACAACTCGGTTCTTTGTCCGCAATGCGGACATACGAAACCTGACATATTCTCAATAACTCCCAATACGGGAAGTTTGAGAGCGTGACAGAACTGAATTGAGCGCCGTACGTCGGAAAGGGAGATTTCCTGCGGAGTCGTTACTATAACAGCACCTGTCGGTTCCGGAATGAGCTGAACGACCGAAAGAGGTTCATCACCGGTTCCGGGAGGGCAATCCACGACAAGATAATCCAGCCTGCCCCAGTCAACATCCTCAAACAGCTGCTTTATTACGTTCATTTTCATCGGTCCACGCCAGATAACGGCATCCGTTCTGCTGCCGAGCATGAAATCCACCGATATCACCTTAAGTGACCCCAGTTCGGCGGGATTGAGCCTTTTCCCGTCCGAAGATGTGAGGGTCATTCCCTCCATGCCAAGAAGCTTCGGAATGCTCGGTCCATGGAAATCAACATCGAGGAGCCCGGTGGCGTATCCTTCAGTTGAAAGCGAAATGGCCAGGTTCGCTGCTACCGTACTCTTGCCAACTCCGCCTTTGCCGGACAGAACCAGAATACTCTTGTCCGCGGGGGACCTTTCAAGGCTGTATGGCGCCATATTCGGGCTGTTCATGATATCGGTACCTTTCTGTTAAGCATTAATTCAGTATTTACATATAGAATTAATATAGCAATTTCAGGTGAATTCTGCATCGGGTAAATATCCTTTAAAGGACTTTATCGAAAAATCCCGTTCCTCTCTTAACAATGTAAATATAAACCATGGTCAAGCTTTTCATTTCAGACAAAAGGAAATAAGCTGACTGCCGCTTTTGTCATTCGCAGGTTTTCAGGGGCATGGTTATATTCAAGAAAATACCTGGAGGAAAACATGGGCAAGTACAATACCGTTCTGTTCGATCTGGACGGAACGCTCATCGATTACGAAGCAGCGCAAAAGTATGCCGCGGAACATATCGTTGAAAAACTGGATATGAATAAGTCACCCGGCACTACGAACAGAATCCTGGAATTCCTGAAAGGCAAGGTTATTCAGGACATCGAAGCCTGCAAACCTTCATCAATTGAAATAGATTCCGGCGAAATGCGTCAGGTTTTCAGGAAAACCACCGGATTGAACGGAAATCCAGTAGAATTCATTGAGCTTTACTTCGAAGGACTCGAAGAGCATGGCGAACCGTTACCCGGGATCGAAGACCTCCTGAAGCGACTCGGTAAAGAATATACAATCGGTATCGTTTCCAACGGTCCGGGTTCGGTTCAGCGAAAACGCCTTCAGAAGTCAGGACTGATGCAATACCTGGATATTATCGTTCTCAGCTGTGAGGTTAAATCAGCGAAACCGGATCCTGAGATTCTCAGATACGCGATGAAACTCGCGCAATCGAAAACCTTCGACACGCTATTTGTGGGAGACAGCGCTGGCAGTGACATGGGAGCTGCCAACGCCGCTGGAATAGATTTTGTTTTCGTTCAGCCGGAGGGAAATTTCTCTGCGCCGGGGCCAAGGATTCTTGAAGTAAGGAAGACCGCCGATTTTCCCGGGTTACTGAAAATATGAACGGTTATGCCTTTTGATCTCCTGTCATGTATATTCTTTTATAACATAATCAGGAAGGTGCGTTACAATGAAAATGATATCCATTGTGCTTATTCTTTCAATCCCGGCTTTCGCCGGTATTGTTGAATTCGGAGCCCACGCGGGTGTGCTGTTGCCTTCAGGCAAAGGAGGCGATTTCTTTTCAACAAGTCCCATCCTCGGGCTGAACATACTTGCCCATATGCCGATCTACGCAATCGAGGGAAGCGTAAGTTACGGAATTCTCAAGGCCAAGGGAGA
>CAZOQQ010000257.1:0-2282 GCA_964582075.1 uncultured bacterium
ACCGGCAGGTCGTTCTTAACCGTCTTCCAGACAATCTTCAGGTCAATTCCAAAATATTCGTGTGCCAAAACATTCCGGATTCCTTTCATCATGTTCCAGGGGATATCCTGGTATTGTTCCTGTATTTCTATCGGCAGATGGGAGGCGGCTTCACCAATCACCTCTATATTACGAACAACTGCATCAACCGTCTTTTCATCTTGCCGCCATTCGTCAAAGTTAATACCGCACGTGTACCGATCGATCTTTTCAATCGCTTCAATAATATCATCAATTCGAAATTCCCAGCTTCTATACGGCATGAACAGCCTCTTGAAGAATCCGTTCGCGAAACTGTTTCTTAAGAGCGCTCCTGGTAACAAGATCAACAGGGGATTGTAACAGGTTTTCCAAATATTCTTTTAACTCAAGAAAACCGAATATGCCGGGTGTATCCTTAAAAGTAACTAAAAGATCAACATCGCTCTCTTCTGCAGCTTCATCACGCGCTACCGATCCAAAAACAGATAGTGAGGACACACCAAACCGTGAGTTGATCTCATCACGATGTGCATCAAGAACTTTTAGTATGTGCTGCCGTCTCATTTATGCGTCCTTTACAAACGGTGTTTACTTTCATAAATTATTATAAATTCGATACTTTGTCAATTTTGTTCAATATAGTTACAGTATCAATTGCACAGTCCAGCGCAGTCGCGGCTTTACAGGATTTTCAGGATTTAAGTTCTATTTACAATCCCCGGACGGGATTGAAAATGGGTAATCCGCTGCTTTGCCGTCAAAAAACTTGATCCGTGACTTCTCCATCGAGAAATTCCTCATAATTCTCAGGAGTGATTGCAGTGGTCGACACGCCTTCGTAGTTTCGAAGAAAGGTTTTTGGAAAACGCACCGCGCCCTTTTTTCTGTTCCACTTGAACTCATAGGCATGTAGCTGCTCGCCTGCCTCTTCAATGTAATCAATCTCCTGCTGTTGAGTGGTGCGCCAGAAATACCTGCCCGCCTGGATATCCCGATTGTTGAGAAGCTTAAGTCGCTCGCTGATCAGGTAGTTTTCCCACAAAGCGCCCACATCGGTACGACCTGTCAGGGGGGTGAAGTTGCCAAGCACAGCATTACGGATACCGTTGTCGAGAAAATAGATCTTTTTCCCTTTTTTAATTTCATTGCGTACGTTACGACTTAGAGCCGGCAATCGTGTAAGCACAAACGCTTTTTCCAGAAGGTCGATATAGCGTTCAACGGTCTGGCTGTTGGCACCCACCAGTTGTCCTATTTCATGGTAGGAGACTTCACTGCCCAGTTGCAGAGCCAGAGCACGCAGGATCTTCTCCAGCAAAACCGGTTTATTGATCTGCTCTAAGGTCAGCAGATCCTTATAAAGGTAACTGCCGGCCAGGAGCTTGATAAGTTCCTGTTCCCTTCCAAGTGAGGTAATAATTTCCGGGTACGAACCGTAAATCAGCCGGTGTTCCAGCATCCGCTTCTCCTCCAGCAGACCGTGGTGACGCACAAGTTCGGAAAAGGACACCGGGTAAAGCATGAATTCGAACTTCCGTCCGGTCAGTGGTTCAGCGGTACGGGCGTTTAATTCGAACGCCGATGAGCCGGTGGCAATGACCTGTACCTCAGGGATCTGGTCGGTGATCAGTTTCAGGGTGAGTCCGATATCCGGAACCCGTTGAGCCTCGTCGATAAAAAGCAGGTTGCTTTCTCCGATCAGGGTCCGCAAACGGGTGGAAGTACAGTTGTTCAGAAGTTCCCGCACATCCGGTTCATCTGCGTTGAGATTCAGGACTTTTTCTCTCCTTTTTCGCAATATGCTCTCGACCAGGGTCGTTTTTCCCGCCTGACGCGGCCCGAGAAGAATGATGGCTTTGCCCTCAAACAGCCGCGCCTGTATCCGTGCCTCAAGCGACCTAAATATAAGTTTTTTTGATCCCATACGAAATTTATTATATTTATTTTAGATAAGTGTCAAGATGGGTCTGGCGGAGCCCGTTATTTGCACGGTATTTCCAGTCCAGGGGCCTTTACCCTGGGGGGCTGGGGTTGTTGAGGCTGCTGTTCATGGGAGTTTTCTGTCATTTTATTTCTCTCTATTTAAAATTTAAGAAACCTAAAAGGGCATTTTTTGACAGGATTTACAGGATATTCAGGATTTAAAATCTATTTACAATCCCCGGACGGGATTGAAAATGGTATCATCCGCTGCGCGGAAAACGAACGCCGCACTTCAAATGTAACTCACAGGGAATGCCGTTACTGCGCTTATAAAATTA
>CAZOQQ010000258.1:0-2273 GCA_964582075.1 uncultured bacterium
CGTATCAAGCGAACTGAACGGTTCATCCATAAGAAGGATATCCGGCTCCATTATCAGTGATCGGGCAAGAGCAGCACGCTGCTGCATTCCTCCCGAAAGCTGATGCGGATAAGAAAAACGGAAGGATGATAAACCCACCATTTCGAGCATTTTTTCAACCTTGCCCTGACGTATTTCCCTACGGATTTTTTTGGCTTTGAGGGGAAATTCAATGTTCGAAAATATACTCATCCACGGGAAAAGTGCTCCCTGCTGGAACACATAACTTATAACGGGTTCCATGCCGTTATCGCGTATTGGAATGGAAACGGTTCCGGTGTCGGGAAATTCAAGACCGGCTATAATTCTCAGTAAAGTAGTTTTGCCGCATCCTGTCGGACCAAGAAGACATAAAAAATCACCTTCTTCCGATTCAAAGTTCACAGGACCAAGAGCATGTACATTCCGCTCAGGCTCCCTGTAAATTTTCGAAAGACCGGATATCTTCAATGTAATCAAATTATCTTTCCCTGCTTCTGAGAACAAGGGACTTCTCGCCAAGAAACTCAAGACCCTTGGAAAGCAAGGCCCCTATGGTAGCGACAATTACTATACTGGCAAGCATGATGTCGTACCTGGACAACTGATAGGAGTACCTGATAAGATAACCAATTCCGGAATTTGTGCCCGGCAGCATTTCAGCTGCAATAATGACCATCCAGCACCTCCCTATGCCCAGTTTCAAACCGTGATAGATATCCGGAAGCGCTGACGGTATGATTACGTTCCTGAAAGTAAACAGTTTACCTGCGCCAAGAATTCCAGCCGCTTCCAGGTGTATTTTTCGAACGCTGCGTACCCCCTGGACCGTTCCGAGAATTATCGGAAACACCCCTCCCCAGAAAAGAATGAAAATCATTCCGAGCTGCATTTCGTTCAAAAGATTTTTCTGATACCGCAGGTGTTCAAGACCAAATAACTGGGCAAATGTCTTAGCTTTGAAAATAATAATCGAAAGAGGGAGCAGAGCGATTGCCGACAACGGTCTGGCCATTTCAACAATAAGTGACAAGTACTTTCTCACGCTTACCGATGCTCCCATAATCAACCCTATGGGAATACCCGCAAACGCTGCAAGCGTGAAACCCAGCATAACCCTCGAAAGACTCACGAAAGTGCTCCAGGCCAGGGATCCGGTTGAAACCTGATCCAGCAGCGGGTGAAGAAGTACATTCAAAACTTCCCCGGGAGAGGGCAGGAGATTATCTCTCCCGCCCCCCGTTGCAACAAGCCACCAGAGTATGAGTAAACACGGGATGGCGAATCCCGGCAGGAGTTTCGCGATCCTCCTCTTGAAAATTATGAAGATAATTCCGATTCCTGTGATTAATTTTCCGTTACTTCAGGTCATCCGGTAACAGAGAAAAATCGTAGAGTACCTCGGAATTGGCATCGTAATCCGTATCCGCCAGAGGTCCGGTGAAAGCTCCAAGATTTCTCATATTATCAAGAATCAGAATCATATTATCGAGCCATTCTTCGGTCACTTTCATGCTGTAACCGCTGGTGGCCATTGATGTTATCTCCACCTCCATGGGGTTGCCTATCCATTCAGCCGCGACTGCTGCAGCATCTTCCGGATTGTTGTTTATATAATGCGTGGCCGCTTCAAACAGGCGGAGAACCGCTGCGATATCATCGGGTCTTTCCCCGATCGCGGTCTCCGTCGAAGCGATTGCGCAACATGGATGGTTCACAAAATCTCCGGGTGGAAGGTCTGAAAGTTCGGTAACGCATTTCCCTGTTCCATTGTATTCCGAGAGAGCGCATGCGGGATTGTTGGAAACGTACCCGTCTATGGTTCCGTTCTGGAGCGCCGGGTTAAGATTGGACTGTCCCTGAGCATTGAAAAGAAGAATGTGTGATCCTTCTGCTGGGTTACCCTGCATGCTCCACGCGATTCCTTCTTCGGTAATTGCCGATTCGAATATCATCAGTGCGACCGCTTTGGGGCTTTTAAACCCGATGACAACCGGCTCTTCGCTGCCTTGAACCCATTCAACAAAACTATCCCAGTCTGTAACTTCGTTATTGTCATCTGCGACAACAAGCATATCGCCCCTGCTGTGAAGCGGGCTTACTATTTTCACGCCACTTCCCTGGTCAGCACTGGCGGCAAAGGCCATGACTCCTCCGAAACCGACCTCAAACAGCCCTGCAACCATATTGTTCGGAACGTTTATAGCACCCTGTGACTGAACAAGTTCGATTTCAAGAATTTTCACTCCGTTCTC
>CAZOQQ010000259.1:0-2249 GCA_964582075.1 uncultured bacterium
AGGGAGAATCCTTCGTAACCAAGGCTGTCTACTGTCAGCGGAACAATCCTCCGTAAGATGTCAACGGCATCGCCAAGGTTGTACGCGTTGAAGTCGAAAAGGGCGGCTACCTGGATTCTTCTTTCAGCGTAATCTTTCCTGGCCAGTCTTCTCGATACCGTCATAATAAGGTCATTCAGCTGACCGTCAGAAAATTCGGAAGTATCGATGGCTTTATCGTACTGAATACTGAATTCTTCCACCCGGCCTCTCATCATCTCCGGAGTGAAGTAGAACTTTACAAGAACAGGTCCGGGAATCGTATCCGCTACAGGTTGTTCCAGCCTTATAAGGGGAGCCGATACAAAATCGGTTTCAGTACTGTCTGTCCAGACACATAGCCTGTCAATTTTAAGAGTTTTGAATTCCCGCTGGCTGATTTTCTGCAGGATGAATGAAGCCGCGGGCCGAAGGGGAACGGACCAGCCACCTAAAAACGATACCGTCGAATTCTCCGGTATGGCGGTCATGTCAACATTCGCCCTTGGCAAAGCTCTTGAAGCACTGTCGTTAAGAACGTAAACGATATCCGAGGAAATAAGAGTCGCAATTGAATCTATCGGGGTTTCAGGAACAACTTCCTGGTAGCCCACTCTTTCAGGCAGAACGGGCGTATACTCGGATCTTTGAAAGATGTTCGTGATAACTATCGTTATGGCAAGTCCCGTAATAGCTATCAATATACCAAGTACAGGAACGCTTCCGTTGGACGGAGGAATTTTATATTCCGTTCTCTCATTGAAACTGACAGGGGTTTCAAGTCTTTTCTGAAGAGCACTGCGTTTTTCCTTAATGGCATCGTTCTGTGAAGAAAGCTCAAAACCGCAATTCTCACATTTTCCTTTATCCCGACCATTGTTATCATACCCGCAGCATCTACAGATCATCGATACACCTCCCGGAACAAATACACTTCGTTACAGCTCTTAAAATACCACATCGCATCCAATGTTAATCAACCGACGATGAATCCGCAACCGACGATGAATCCGCATAAATGAAACGGTTAACAAAATCCCTGTCTATTTGTATATGATATACAGAACTGAGACTGTCTACAAGCCCGGTGATTACTTCCTCCTCTTTTACGAATTTGAAAGTACTAATAAGCTGGTTTTGTGATTCCTCGAAAGAAGCCTCGTGTTCCGGGCTGATATCTATCAATTCGAATACAAGAACCTTATCGGGACCAATGGAACAGTTAACGGTTTCGTTCATTTCAGCACTGAACAACATATCATTCCAGGGTTGGGGAATATCCGCTAAACTCAAAGGTGTGGTAATTATCGTTTCCCCGGGAGCAAGAATACCTTCAACCGCTGTAAGCTCATTTTCCATTGAGAAAGGGTCACGTCCGGAGTTCACAGCCTGTTCCAGGATATCCAGCTGTTCCTGCCCGATGGCACCTATAGTTTTGAATACCCTCTTTTCTGAAACGATAAGCGTATCCCTTTGAGTTTCGTATATCTCCATGAGATCTTCCTCGCCCGGCACAAGCCTGGGGGCTATAATTTCGGAATAGTAGATATCAAGAATCTGATTGTCAACATGCTGATTAATGTATGAAACAACCTGGGGAAGTGTATCCATACTGAGCTTCTTCGCTTCCATCGCCATAATATCGTACAACCCCAGCAACCTGCAGTAATTGTGAATCCAGTCCGGGTCATCAAGCCGGGTTTCGCCCAGAAGGGGAAGGTTGCTCAAGTTTTCAGCGAGTGAATACAGGGTTCTTTCGCCGCCGTTATACGTGTAGGCGACCATCTCTTCCTGTTCGGGAGTAAAAGGTTCATAATCCTGGTTGTTCCCCGCAAAATGAGATGCTATAAGTTCAGGGATTCCATCGATAATCTGAAGATTGTTAACAGTTCTCAGGCTGTCAAACAGTTTCTCCTTATATGTCATCTTCATCCGGCCCCGAATTCTACCGGAAATCAGATCCCGGACTTCCTCAAAATCGGGAACGGTATCCTGGAATACACTGTCTATCCGGATAAATCGCCAACCGAAACTAAATGAATCTATCGGTGACAATTCACCAATTTCCAGTTCTCTGAGTATCGGATAGTCCCATTGAGGTGTTTCCATTATATCAATCGGCCCCTGATACCCCCTATTTATTTTCTCATCTGTAATTGTTGAATACTGCTCCGCAAGATCTCCCATATCCGACCCATCGACAACAAGCTGTTTCAGACTATCACAGAGCG
>CAZOQQ010000260.1:0-2231 GCA_964582075.1 uncultured bacterium
ACAGCGGATGGACGGCCGAAATCAGAACAGGACTTGTATCGGTAATCGGTGGAGCTTCAGCTGACCGGAAAGAAGTATCCTGGGCCGTGAGGCTCGGAGAATTGCTGGCTGACAGTGGCTTTACCGTTATCTGCGGCGGCGGAACAGGTGTAATGGAAGCCGTATGCAAAGGTGCAGCTTCAAAGGGAGGGCATACTATAGGAATACTTCCCGGGGCCAGCTCCTTTGAAGCTAACCGCTGGGTGGAGACGGTTATTGTTACGGGAATGGGAACCTCCCGGAACAGGATAATAGTCCTGTCCGGAGACGTTACCGTGGCAGTAGGGGGCATGTACGGTACTCTGTCTGAAATCGCATACGCTCTTCAGTCGGGAAAGCCGGTTTGCGCAACTGGAAAATGGGATGGAATAGACGGAGTGGTACCGGTCGGTTCACCCGAAGATGCGCTGGAATTTATCATTAGAAACACAAAAGGAGATGTATGCTGAGTCTGGAGGAGCTGGAAAGTCACATACGGAATGTGCCTGATTTTCCTATCGAAGGTGTGATTTTCAAGGATATCACGACACTTCTCACACATCCGGGTGCCCTGAACGATGCTGTTGAACATCTTAAAACAGCCTGTGAAACCTTCGAATACGATGCTGTGGCCGCAATAGAATCCCGGGGGTTCATATTCGGTTCGGTTCTTGCGGCAAAACTTGATATACCCCTTGTTCTTATCAGAAAACCGGGAAAGCTGCCGGGTGAAACTGTCAGCGAAGAATATTCCCTGGAATACGGTACCAACACGGTTGAGATGCATAGAAACTCCCTTCCACCCGGAAGCAGGGTACTGATTGTCGATGACCTTATTGCGACAGGAGGCTCTGCAATGGCGGCAGTTAACCTTCTTCGCCGGGATGGATGTACCGTTGCGGGAGCCGCTTTTGTTGTTGACCTTTCGTTCCTTGGCGGCGGAAGCAGATTAAGCGAAAATGGAATTGCCTTCGCAAGCCTTATAGAGGTTAAATCCGAGTAGATATTTGACTGATTGAATATTATTTAGCATATTTTCTTCTCATTAAGAGCGGAAGATTCAAACGTTTCGGTTAAACAGAAAGGAAAATAATGTCAAAGCTGCTTTTTATAGTGGTAATGGTTATCGGCCTTGCTTTCTTCGGATGCGGAGAACAGGCTGACCAGGCGGATAATGGAGGGGGAAGCGGCGAAGCTGTTTCGCACGATGGAAGCGATGGCGGAGATACCGGTGAAACCGTTTCTCATGGCGACACCGAAGGTCATGGAACTCCCGGAGATCTGGATTTCGATATTGATACTCCGGAGATGGCTGTCGGACAGTGGATTGAATACGGTGCCGACAACAACCCCGAAACTCTTACGATATCCGTTGTGGGAACCGAGACCAACCAGGGAACCGAATGTTACTGGGTTCAGCTTGAAGCTTCCGATTTCGTAGCCCAGGTACTCGTTGATCCCGCAGGTATTAAAACCGCGATGGCTGATTACAAAGACAAATTCGGAACATTCGTAGCAGATCCCGCCGGTTACATTCGTGAAAATATGGCCGATTCTGAAAATATGGCTGATATGTTCGGCAGCACGGAGAACATAGATATGGTCATCGAATTGATCAGCGCCATAAGAATGGTCAAATACGAACAGCAGGGACAGATCATGGCCATCGATCTTGCAGGCGTTCCGGAATTCCTTTCCGGCTTGATGCAGGATCCTTCGATTCAGGAACAGTTCAAACAGGGCTTCGAGCAGGGTTTCAACTCCGAGGACGGTCAGGATAACCTCGATACGATAATCTCCGAGCTTGATAATATGCAGTTCGACATGAGTGAAACGGATGTTGATGTAGCCGGAAACAACCTTTCCGGCATGCAGTTCTCAATAGTGCATCCTGAAGGCGAAGCCAGGATTGTAGTCTCCTCCGAGCTTCCTCTTGTTCCACTTGCTTTCGCAGAAGTATCCGGAGACGGTGAAACTCATTCCGTAGAGGTAAAAGGCTACGGTTTCAGCGGTGCAGAAGATCTTCTTCCCGGCGAACCCGCGCAGACTATTCCCGCTCTTATGTTCCTTCAGGGAATGCAGCAGCAGCTTGGTGCATCAGGTGGCGCTCAGGGTAAGTAAATCCGAATATGTTCTAAAGAATGCCCGGCTTGATCGCCGGGCATCTTTTTACCCCTGCTCCACCGTGGGAACTCAATCCTGTTTCTCAAACT
>CAZOQQ010000261.1:0-2217 GCA_964582075.1 uncultured bacterium
CTCTTCACATACTTGTCAAGTTCAATCATTGCTTCCATAATAACTTTTATCTGTCCAAGAATGAAGTACGTGAGATCGTTTGAATCTGATTCAGTATACAAGAACGATCTGATGTACTGAGCTGGTGCTTTTCGGATAATTGATGAAATCGAAATGAATTCGAATAACCAGAAATTACTACGAAGCATTGACCAATAGAATAAAGCACGCGCTGTTCGACCGTTTCCATCGTAAAATGGATGATTATAAGCTAGCCAGAAGTGAAGGATTATTGCTCTGAGTGCTGGGTGTACGAAAGTATCAGGAACTTTTTCGTTGGCGAAATCACACATAATCTTCATTCTATCCGGGAGTTCGCTTGCTGGAGGTGGCTTATGCAGCATAAGTCCTTCCGCTGTCCATACTCCAATGTCTTCGCTTTGATTCCTGAACCGACCAGATGCCGTTGGATCATCTAGAGTTCCTTCGGTGATTATTCTATGAATTTCGAGTACGAGTTCAATATCCAGATTTTCATGTCTCAATTCACCAATTCTTTTCATTGTCTGAAAGTTGTTCAGAATCATTCGTTCGCTATGGTTTCGTGGTAGTCTGTTCGTTCTCAACATTTCCTTTGCAGCATCTCTGGTTATTGATGCTCCTTCAAGTTGACTGGATGTTATTGCTTCTTCGATCAAAGAAGAAAAATAATACCTGTCTTTCTCCTGGTCTGTAATCTCTGTTGACAGCTCAATTGAATCCCCGGTTCCCAATGCAATATTATAAATCGCTTCCTGCACAGGATCGGGTTGGGTGAATGTGAAACAAGTACCATTTTTATCATACAATGGTATTGAATTTGCCATCGCCAGCCTTTGAAATTTTAATCCCAGCCACCATTCTTCGAGTGTACACTCATCGGGAGGAATTCTGTAGCGCAATTTGTCCCAGTGTAAATATTTGCCTTTAACCAATGGAGAAGAGATAGTTTTAAGAATACGCATAACGTCATTCGGTTCAGTCTTAAGCAATATTTCATTAAAATCCGGGGGAGACATAGGCATCTTCATTGTTGTAACTCCTGATATATCAGAATATAGGTAAGTATTGATGTAATACTAATACATTGATATTTAGTATATCAAATATGTATACTACTGTCAATTACTAAATTTGAATAATTTAGTAATAGATTAGTATTTCATGCTATAGAGAGCGGCATTTGTATTGCACAATCATTCCTAAATAGTATCACTTCAGAAAGATGTGACAGGAAGTATATTCTGATTTCAATGAAGAATTCAAGTCACTTCTCAGACCGGGATTCGGATACGAACCTGAAACAGCTTCACTATTAAGCATGAAGAACCCGGGAAACAACGAGCCGGGAGGAGCGTACATTCTTCCCGGCTCAGATAAGGTAAACAGCAGATGTTATTGCATGAACCCGGTTACCCATGATGGACGTTCAGGTGCATCATCTTCCGACAGCATTTTTCTCCATGCTTCATCTGTAAGCCTGTCCGACATTGGCCACGTGAACTCGTAATAACTGAGAACGGGCCCTATGGCGGCTTCGATATTACCGTCGGGTCTTCCGTATATGACAATACAGTAATCAAGGTTTCCCGAAGCTGCTTCAAGTACTGATCCGGTATTCTGATCTGTGTGAACATCTGCTACAAGGGAGGTTTCCAGTCCATCGGTTGTTTCGCCACCCCAGCAGATTGATGATTCGAGATAACCCGCGAAGCTTTTCAGGAAATCCGCGTCTTCGGGGGCAATCACCTCTCCGGCCAGCTCTCTCTCGGCTATATCCTGAAGATGTGTCATTGTGGAAACAGCGTTCCGGAACCTTCCTTCGATACTGCTGTCAAGAACACCGTATTCACGAAGACCTCTCTGTGCCATCTGCAGGGTGGCGTTCAGTTCGGCGTAGACTTCGGGTACGGGTTCAACAAAGCCTGCTGATGGAACCGGTTCTTCATAGGGACCAGGTACGCATCCCGCTTCCATGGTGTAGCTCTGTTTCGCGTATAGGATAGTATCGTGCCTGAGCATAGCCCACGAAGCCAGGAAATTCACAAGGGTATGGCGTTTCCAGACAGCCGTTCTCATGAAATCGGGGTAACCTTCACCTTTTTCATTCTGGAGAAGATACAAACAGTGAAGCCACGACATGTAAAGCGTGGCGTGCCAGTCGGAAGATGTGTAATCCTTAATCATCCCGCTGAGGGA
>CAZOQQ010000262.1:0-2173 GCA_964582075.1 uncultured bacterium
ATTGGATTCTGGAGCAGGTAAAATAGGTTCATGTTGGAGCCTGGTAATCCTATGTGATAGTTAGAATAGATGATGCTTATTGGAGATGAAATGAGATACGAACGTTTGGATGTTCCAGATAAAGGTGAAAAGATATCCTTCAGGGAGGGCAGGATTTCTGTACCGGTGAACCCGATAATTCCGTTTATCGAGGGTGATGGAATCGGTCCTGATATATGGAGAGCGACTAAAAATGTACTGGATGCCGCGGTAAACAAAGCGTACGGCGGAAAAAAGCATATTGAGTGGATGAAAGTGTACGCGGGATTATCGGCTCTGAAAAAGTATGGAAATGATGATATTCTTCCCGAAGATACCCTTCAGGCGATCAGAGAGTACAAGGTTGCCATTAAAGGACCTTTGACAACGCCTGTCGGCAAGTTCGATTACGTCTGCCTTGAATGTTCGAAAGAGCAGGACAGTGTAGGCGGAAAGCGTCCCGGGAGGTGTATAAAGTGTGGTTCCGAATACGTCACACCACGGTTTCGCTCTTTGAACGTGGAATTACGACAGAGACTTGATCTGTACGCCTGCGTACGACCGGTAAAGTGGTACAGGGGCGTTCCGTGTCCCGTGAAGGAGCCGGAGAAACTGAATGTTATTATCTTCAGGGAGAATACTGAAGATGTTTATGCAGGCATCGAATTTCAGAAAGATTCCGAGGCTGCCGTAAAGTTGTTGAAGTTCCTTAAAGATGTGCTGGATCAGGATATCCGTTCTGACAGCGGTATAGGCATAAAACCCATATCGGTTACGGGAACAAAACGATTGGTAAGGAAGGCGATAGAGTACGCGATTCAGAACAGGCTTCCGAATGTGACGCTGGTTCACAAGGGCAATATCATGAAATTCACGGAAGGAGCGTTTCGTGATTGGGGATACGACCTTGCGAAAAGCGAGTTCAGAGACCGGATTGTAACCGAACAGGAACTGTGGGACGAATACGACGGAGATATGCCGGATGGAAAGGTTCTGATCAAGGACAGGATTGCGGATCAGATATTTCAGCAGGTTCTGCTTCGACCCGAAGAGTACAGTGTGCTAGCCACCCCGAATTTGAACGGTGATTACCTTTCCGATGCGTGTGCCGCGCAGGTGGGCGGGCTTGGACTTGCTCCGGGTGCCAACATCGGTGATGAACTGGCTCTTTTCGAAGCGACTCACGGTACGGCTCCGAAGTATACCGGTATGGACAAGGTGAATCCCGGTTCCCTGATTCTGTCCGGTGTGATGATGCTTCGATATATGGAATGGAATGAAGCCGCGGATTTGACGGAAGCGGCACTTGAGAAAACCATATCCAGCAAAACGGTTACCTACGATCTGGAACGTCAGATGACCGGAGCCGTGAAACTTAAAACTTCCGAGTTCGGTTTGAAAATCATTGAAAACTTGTAGGAAGGCAGAATAATGAGCTTGAATACCGAGTATTTTTCCAGGGCGGATAAATACGTTTGTAAAGGAAAACTGAGCGAAGCGATAAGTATATACAATGAAATTCTGGAAGATGACCCTGAAAATATCCTGGCACTGATGAAACTGGGAAATTTCTTTTACATTCTTGGCCAGATGAAGAAATCAATTGAGAAATACGAAAGAATTCTGGAACTGCAGCCGGATTACAGTTTTGCTCTGTACCGACTGGGTATTGCTCAGTACAGGTCGGCTCATTTTAAGGCAGCAATAGAAGCCTTTGATAGAATCGATAAGGTTGATACAGAATTATACATGGCCTATAACTGGATGGGTTTATGCTATTATCACATGGGAAAAGAAGATAAAAGTATAGAATGTTATGAGAAGTTCATTAAAAACGCTCCCGAACCTACTATTGTAAATTATCACATGGCAATCGCGTGTAAAGCAAGAGGTCAGTACGATAAAGCGATAGAAAATCTTAATATTTTCATTCAGGGTAACCCCGAACACGTTTCAGCCTTTTTTCATCTTGGAATCTGCCATATGCGAAAATACAATATGCACGAAGCTGTGGAGATGTTCAAAAGAGTACTGGAACTGAACCCTGAACATAAGGCGGCCGCATCGTACTTCAACAAAATAACGGATGTGCAGCCTGTCTGATAATTTGTGTCAGGTCTGATATCCTGATATGCGGTTCTGCTTGCGTGCTGAA
>CAZOQQ010000263.1:0-2169 GCA_964582075.1 uncultured bacterium
CTCATAAATCAGCCTTGAAGCTACAACCTTTTCCAGGTTTTCCAGCAACTCCGCAAGTTCCCAGACATCAATTTCACCAGTGAACCGGAGTCTGTATGCGTTATTGAGATTGTAAAGATCCGTGCCACTCATATCCTCTCCGTTGGATTCTATCGTGTCTATGACTTCCTCGGGAAGGTTGGATAATCTCTCCCACTCGTAACTCTCGGTACGATCGAGTACATCATCCAGACCCTCCAGAACTCCGTTTTCAGAAAGGTCAATAAGGATTCCGGACCTTAACCTTACTTCCGAGTTCTGCAGGAACATGATCTCTATGAGATTATCTTCACACTGATATTTTTCCTCTGCGTAAACAGTTGAAGATAATAGAATCAGAAATACAGAAAGACAGATACTGATATTATTTGACATCTCAGCCTCCTCCAGTTCGAACTTCAGAAACCTCGCCTGTCAGTTCGCAGGTATCGGGAGTCCATCCAGGAACGTATCTATTGATGAGCGAACCGACTGAATTTTACCGTTTATCACATCGCTGATTTCCTCAATTTTACTTCTCGCCACTTCGAGTTCCGACCTAAGAGAATCTATTCTTTCCTGTAAACCGATAATATCAGGATCTGTTTCCCTTAACTCCTCGAGTTTTGCCGATACTTCATCAAGGGTCGACAGTTCAGGTATCAGCCAGACAAGCGAATCAGTCGAAGTAACAAGCTCATCAAGATCACCCTGTACACCATCAAGCAGATCGAGTCCGGGAATTTCAACATCAGGGACTTCCACATCCGGAACATCAGGAACGGATGGTGTACCGAACGCAAACAAACTTGAAACCAGGATAAGAAAGGGAACAGCGTACAATTTCATTTTACCCTCCACAATAAGATTTTATACCATTTGATACACTAACGGTAAAGGTACTGCAGTGTAAAGACCCTGAACAATCCGTAACTTGACTGAAAAATCAGGTAATGATAGATTACCTACAGGAAAGGTGGGCTATATGAAAATATTCATTCTTCTACTGTTCATGATTCTGGTCTCCCCGGTCTTTGCTGACCCGGTAATCGATCTTACTCTATCCGCCCCTGACAGCAACATAACCGGTCTTGGTTACGGACAGGGATACCTCTGGGCACTTGACCGGAATTCAAAAACCGTATACAAACTTAACCCCTCCGATGGAGCCGTAGTAGACTCCTGGGTTTGTACTCAGGTCGGTTCCCGTACCCCGACAGGTCTCACGCAATGCAATGATTACGTCTACGTTGCAGCCGCCATGCTTCCCAATTTCACAAACCCCTACTGCTACAGGTATTCCACATCAGGTACTTTCGTCTCCTCATTCGATCTTGATTGCTGAGGCAGCGATTTAGACCAGAAGGTTTCTGGTCTCGCATCCAGCAACAGCAATGTTTTCGGTGCAGGTATTGATACCCAGACAATGAAGGAAACTGTTGAGAAATACAGCATCGCGGGTGCTTTACTGCCGGGACCCTATCTTTTTCAGCCTATAAATCTTCCTTCCTTCTACGACATCGCTTACGAAAGCGTTGACGGCGATATCTGGTACGCATGTGACGATTCCGACTCGCCCATAAAGGCTTTCAGCCCCACTGGCGCTCTTACAAGTTACATCTGGAATTCAGTTGTTCCTGCCGCTCACGGACTATGTTTCGAGAGCGACCGCTATCTCTGGGCCAGCAACATAAATACTGACGAAATATACCGTATTGATCTTGTACCTGAAGGAATAGAATCCGGATCCGTTCCGAACGAAATCTTCGTGCTATCTTCGAATAGTAATCCGTTTGAATCCTCAGTTGTCATCTATGGAAGTGGCTTATCCGGCGAAGCCGAGATAGCTATTTTCGATATCACCGGCAGAACCGTTCTCACATCATCTTTCGAAAACTCATTCCTCTGGAATGGCGAAGATGATAACGGTAATACTGTTCCGGCGGGTTCGTATATTGTTAATGTCATCAACGACGAATCTGTAATTGCTTCGATCAAACTGATCAAACTCTGAATCCATAAATGAATCCCCGGCTGAACCGGGGATTCTCCATGCAGAAAAAAGGGGCAGTTCAATGAACCGCCCCTTCTGTTAACTTCAGTCTTTAACGCTTATCGTGAGCAAAATCTACCCTGAGATTGCGTCCATCA
>CAZOQQ010000264.1:0-2162 GCA_964582075.1 uncultured bacterium
TAGCTTTCAAGAATACTGTCATCAACCCTGGCAGCCTCTGAGGCTACGTACAATGCCCATAATATCTCCGGTCTCAGCATTCTGCTCCAAGTTGATGACAGAAGTGGCCGAAGCATATCAACCGCTTCGCTGAACCTCATTTCCCCCGTGAGTTCCCAGGCTTTTTCAAGAACCACCGAAGGACGGGTTTGATACCCTGAACCTCTCGGCAGGTTAAACCTTTTCTCAATATCGGTGGCAAGATCTCCGTCATTACTGATGGAATATGCCTCCATTATCATCGCCGTGGAAGAATCTTCATCAATACTGAGGATATCGGACAGTTTTACCAGGCTGATTGCCTTCTCCATATCGGGACCATTCTCGGAAATATCCAATAATTCCGACACTGCGACCGTATCTTCATCTCCGTAAAGGTCTATTCTTTTCTCTGCTATCATAACCCTGCGCAGCCATCTCTCGTTCTCGTCACTGCCACTCAACTCATCCATATATTCATTTAACAGATCAAGATCTTTCTGTCTGTCCGCAGCCAGTCTAATCCAGATAAAGTCTCCAGTTCTCGTGGCAAGTTCTTCAAGATCGTCAAGGGCATCTTCTATTCTGCCGACCCTTTCAAGCAGCAGAGCCCTTCGGTAAAGGGCTTCAGCACCGAATTCACGGTACCTGTCCAGATCAGCGGCGGATCTGTAGGAAAGCATTGCCCCGGAAAAATCGTCCGACAATTCCCTGGCTTTTCCATTCAGAAGAGCGATTTTCGCAGTTTCCATATCTGACCTGTATCCTGCAAGAAGGTTATTTAAAATTTCAACAGCTTTCGCGGGTTCCCTCTCCTGCAGGCGTGCCTCTGCCGCAACGGTGAGAGCTCGGTAGTAACCGTCACCCCTGCCGAATATCTCCCCGGCCGCCAGAGCAAGAACAGCCCCGCTGTCCGGTTGCCCGGCCTGAATAAGGGCACGCCCCGTTAGAAGGATGAGTTCAGCCGCAAGACTATCGTTATCGGGCAGCTCCAGAGTATCCGCTATTCCAAGGGCAACGTCCGCTTTCCGATCGAGCAGACAGGTTTCCATGAGGCACAGCCTGGATTGAATGAAGAGCTTGTCATCTTCGGATGAAACACTGCTGAACGATGCGATAGCATCACCGAACCTTCCAAGTTCGGTAGCGGCAAGTCCTATGCCAATGTTCGCCCTGTCACGAAATTTCTGGTTATCAGTCAACACGATAGCCGATGAATAAGCCTTCATGGCTTCAACGAAATCGGATGTGCCACTTCCAGTTAACGTTCGTCTGCCTGATTGCAGAAATGCATCTCCCAGAAGAAGTTGAGCGTCATCCGCCCATCGACTGTCCGGGTACAATGATAGAACCTTCGCCGCGCCGGAAATAGCATTTTCAAGAAGGGTTTTCTCCGACGAAACGGGATTATCGGGGTTCGCTCTCGCGAGTTCCATGGCCGATTCGTAATTTTTCCTGGCGTTATAGAATGTATTGTAGTAAGCACATGAGAATCCCATAAAGATAATCGGAAGAACAAACGCCAGAGTGCGTACCCTATGTTTTAACAAATTCACCATCCCGGTAAATAATTTCTCCCTTCCACACCACCTTGACCCTGCCTTTTAATTTCCTTTCAAGAAATGGCGTATTAAGGGATCCGGAAAACGAGCCCTTATTGGAAAGAGTGTATTCAATTTCAGGATCAAAGAGAACACAGTCCGCCTTCCTTCCTTCTTCAAGAGCGGGAGCGGGTATTCCAAGCACTCGTGCCGGCCCGACCGTGAGAAGATGCAATATTCTGACAGCAGGCATATCCATACCGGCAAGAACCTCCAGCGTAACAGGAAGAAGGGTTTCAAGGCCGGTTATTCCAAAAGCGGCTTCGGACATCGACCTATCTTTTTTGAATGCCGCGTGGGGCGCGTGATCCGATGCGATGGCATCCACCATCCCCTCTTTAACCATTTTTCCAAGCTTTTTCATCTGTTCGAACTCCCGAAGGGGAGGATTCATCTTCGCAAGTGTTCCATGTTCAAAAAGAGCATTTTCACTCAGAGCGATATGATGGGGAGTAACATCAATGGTAACGTTCGCGGAATGGAAACACTCCGCCCTGGCCAGCTCAACACTTCTGGGAAGAGAAAGATGAGTCAGGTGAAGGT
>CAZOQQ010000265.1:0-2141 GCA_964582075.1 uncultured bacterium
GTGTGGATTTTTCTTCAACAAATGAATTCTCCGGAGGTTTGATAACTTCGTTGAGCAAGGATGTTGAAGAGGTTCTGTCTGTCATATCCGACATGTTCATAAGACCGGCTTTCCGGCAGAAGGACATTGACTCCGTCAAGTCCGACGCGATCTCTACCTATGAAGAATGGATCAAATCACCCGTGGGAGCTGCAATGAACTCTTTTTCCAGGCAGTCCACCTATCCTCCCGAAAAATCGGCAGTGCCCACCAGAAAATCGCTTGAAGCCATCTCACGAAAGGATGTAATCGATTTTCATCGAAAATTCTGCCGGCCATCGAAAGCTGCTATCGTCGCGGTAGGCAATTTCCGGAAGAAAAGTTTACTGAAATCAATAAAAAGGTATTTCTCCGACTGGGATACTCCTGATTATCCTCATGAAAGAATAGAAAAGGTAAGAAATCAACGGGACTCATCCGAAGTTCGCATCAATCTGGAAGGCAGGGAACAGATCGCTGTCCTGACAGGATTCCCGGCACCACCCAGATTCCACCGGGATTCCTACGCCATATCGGTTCTCAGCGGAATACTCGGTGAGGGAATCGGATCGAGACTGGGAAGGAATATCAGAGAAGCCGGTTTGTCATATCATGTCAGCAGCTTTTACATACCTCTCGCTGACAGAGGCAGAATCGTTACTCTTCTTCTTACAAGTCCCTCCTCTTTCTCCACTGCTTTCGCAAAGCTGAAACGGGAACTTGAGGAAATCACCAGGAAAAGCGTAAGCAGTAACGAACTGAGGCTGGAAAAGGCATCCTATATAGGTCGACAGGAACTGGGTATGATAAAGTACAGCAATATAGCCCATATACTGCTTTCCTGCGTATCATTGAACCTTCCACTGGATCATGACAGGTTTTCGATGAGGAAAGTCTCCGAACTTACTGCGGAAGACATCAGATCCGCCGCTGAAAAGTGGCTTGGAAGCGGAATAACTTATGTGTCCATAGCCGGCGGTATAGACGCTATTCCCGGGAATGATTGACAGAGGCGCATTCGAACTTTATGAACTCTGATTCCTCCGCGAAAATAGGGAAGACAACTCTGTATTCTGAAAGGATTCTCATGAAAACACCCGGAACTCTGCTGACAGCAGTTCTGATCCTGCTGTACGGTATCGCATTATCGGATAACATTGCTGCAGACTCGCTGCCAACAGTAGTAGTTGTTACTACGGGCGGAACAATCGCTGAAAAATACGATCCCGCAACCGGTGGCGCTGTTCCGGCTGTATCCGGAGACGACCTCCTTGCCGCGGTTCCGGGACTGAAAAACATAGCCAGGGTAGAGGTAGTGGAGTTCAGTAATATTGACAGCTCACAGATGACCCCCGAAATCTGGAGAAATCTCAGCGCGAAAGTTCAGGAAATACTCGAAAGGCCGGAAGTTCGCGGTGTGGTTGTGACACATGGAACCGATACTATGGCGGAAGGCGCTTTCTTTCTTGAAACAACACTCGAAAGCACCAAACCGGTTGTTTTTACAGGCTCTATGCGTAATGGCTCGGAACGAAGCACCGATGGCCCCGCGAATCTGTACAACGCGGTTCTCCTGGCCTGTTCCCCGCAGGCTGAAGGATGGGGTGTAACAGTAACTTTGAACCAGTACGTTAATTCAGCACGCCACGTTGTTAAGGATAATACTACCAATGTTCAGACTTTTGATTCCGGCGAATACGGCTACCTCGGGTACATAGTCGCAGACCGGGTTATCCCTTACAACGAGGTTCCGGTTACCACATACCTCCCTCTGCCGGATGAACTTCCGGACGTACCGCTGTTTTTCAGTTTTTCCGGGGATGATGGACGTTACATCCGCTATGCGGTGGATAATGGAGCGGACGGCCTGATCGTCACTGGTGTGGGTGCCGGTAATGTGAATTCTGACGTGTTCGACGCGATCCGGTACGCCCGCGACAGAGACATCCCGGTAGTAGCTGCAAGCAGAGTTCGATACGGAGAAGCACACGCTCTCTATGGAGATCAGGGAGGCGGCAGTTCGCTGGTTAACGCAGGGGTACTTCTGGCGGGGGACCTCAGCCCCTACAAAGCCAGGCTTCTTCTCATGCTGGCTCTGGCCCAGCCGGTGATGACCCCTGAGA
>CAZOQQ010000266.1:0-2135 GCA_964582075.1 uncultured bacterium
CCAGTGCATATCTGCCGGTAACTATGTTTGACTGGGTGTGTTTCAAGCGGTATGTTAATTTGAGGCAAGAATCGGAGGATTTATTGGGACGAATGGACCTGTTTCAGAGACACCGATTACCTGGGACCCAGGAAGATAGGTGACGTGTTCCACGCCAGGTGCGCTGGTTTTTTCAGTCTCAGGGGAGACAAGATACACCATGTGCAACTCTACATCTCGAAGGTGGAGTGACAGGGCTCCATCACTGACATCATCAACAGAAAATAGCCACGCTTCCAGCTGCGTCGAAACTTCTGTAAAAGGTGTCATCCCGCTTATTTTATCTTTCATTCCCCTCCAAATATTCCTCTTCCCAAACCTCTTTCTGACTAAAACCGCACTCTGAGAGAGGCCTGTGGCCCGGAGAGTCCCTGGATCTATCAAGTTAGTGATTATCAATCTTGAATGACACTTTCCTGTCATGTCCGATACCAGCAGCTTGCCGGAAGGCATTTCTTACATTCCTTGTCTGCTCCCGAATTGTCGGGAGGACTCGATCATTCATTGAAGGCGTAATTTCCAGATAATCTTTACCCGATTCGAGTGCTGCGAAAGTTATCTCAGCCAAATCCAGAACGAAACTTCGAAGCCACTTAACTCCGATTCCACATTCTTCCGCAAGAATATCGAATTGTCGTGGACCAATCATTCCGGGGTCTGTTCTTGATCCGATGCTCATAGCGATATTCCGATGGAGGTTGGGATAACTAAGTGTACAAACCAGATCGTAGAATGGTGCAAGCTCTATACTGTCATCAACTCGATAAAGCAAAGATAGATTCTTCCCATGAGCATCAGAATTTCCGGTAAGTAAATTAAAGACAAGCCACCTCAACATTTTTTCACGTTCTACAATTGGTTCCGTACAGACTTTGTTGATCAATTCGAAGCATTCCTTGAAAGATGGTCCTCCTTCGGCTTCGTATTTCCGTACAGATGGCAAGCCCAAAGCCTGACACATATCCTCCTGATGCATTCGTTTAACCAATCCTGAACTGTCTTCAATTCTGTCATATCTCTTTACCAGACATGTATCTATATCTCTAACGCGGAAGAGCTGAGCCTCTGCTACGGGTAACCCAATATGCCTTGCTAAACTGGCCATAAGCACTTCGTTTGCCGGGAGATCCTTGAAATCGCGGTTTGGAAACTTCAGGATATGAGTAGATGGTGCCCCCTTTTCAGGAAGCATAACATTCCCATTATCAATTCGAACAGGAAGCTTGTCCTGAGCACCTGCCAGTGATAAGCGAGCAGTACCTGAACCAACAATCGAGGAGTAGACGCCAGACACTTTTATCAGATCGTACAGATCATCTTCCGATATGCGTTCATACCTATATTCTTCTATAAGCGGTGGATTATTCGGACCAATCCACAGCGCACCTGCACATTCTCCACCTATTCGTGCCAGAAGCTCGAAATCATTGTCAACGGAAATTCCAAGCTTTTTGGTCACACGTTCTCTTATTGAACCCTCCGGGAGAAGATTTGCAAAAAACGGATGCGCTGATGTTGGATCGTATATACTCTCCCTGAATGGCATGCTAACGGATATATGGTAGTTATCATGCTTATCGAGCCAGGATGATGAATATTGAAACGACATTCGTCCCTCGGAATCGGCCTTGATCACACCAACCTTACTCATTTCTGCAAATACATTCAGCTCAGTCATATTCATGATGACTTCTATTTCTGACACCACCTTTAGGCTTGACAACCAGATCAAGACCAAGGTTGTTCATCACTCGCAGAGCTTTTCCAAGCTGAATGGTTTTTTTACCTCTCTCAAGTTCGGAAAGGTATCGTATACCTACACCTGAAAGCCCTGCCACTTTCTCCAGTGTCAAACCGAGATATTTTCGCTTTGATCTGATTTTAGAACCAAGTTCTTTGACGGACGTAACTACTCCGTATGCAGAGTGTATTTCCAATTCAGACATATGACCTCCATTCTTTGAGAAATAACCCGACATGCAGGAGAATTTCTTCGGTATTCCCGTACGGTAAAATAATCAAGGTAAAGACTAATGTCCAGTGAAGCATTCCCGTTCGGGAAAAATGGAGAAAATACAACGTAGATACGATAATAT
>CAZOQQ010000267.1:0-2113 GCA_964582075.1 uncultured bacterium
CAATATGCTTCTGCAGGTAATGGATTACGGCAGGATGACCGATAACTACGGCAGGGAAATAGATTTTACGAACACGATCCTGATAATGACCAGCAACATCGCTTCAAGAAGTCTTACGAACAGCAGCAGACTGGGTTTCTCGAAGGATGATAAGAATGACAGGATAGAACATATTGACGAAATAGTTATGGATGCCGTGAAAAATCAGTTCAATCCGGAGTTTCTTAACAGGCTGGATGAGATAGTTGTATTCAATCCGCTTGAATTCCAGGATATGGAGAAAATAGTCTCCCTTCAGATGGAGGATGTGGAGGAACGCTTGTCCGAACTGGGAATTTCCCTTGTTCTTTCTCCTGAGGCCATAACACTTATTACAGAAGCGGGTTACGATCCTGAGGCAGGGGCAAGGCATATAAGAAAAACAATAAGAAGATTGCTGGAGGATCCACTGACCGACGTGATACTGCGAAGTGAATTCTCATCAGGTGATACCGTTCTCGCAGTGCGGGATGGCGACAAGATAGTTTTCAGAAGTTCGGCGGAAGAAAGTGAAAGTGAAATCAACACAATACACGGAAGAGTTGAGAATTGAGATATAGTATAGTATTTCTTGCATTCGTTATATCGGTATCACTTGCCTTTGATGTCGGTTCGGTCGAAGTCACCGGTAATTCCTTCGTAAGCACCGATCTTATCACCAGAGTTTTTGCGCTGGACACGGGGGATGAATTCTCTCCTGCTGCCGTCAGCAGAGGGACCAGGGATCTTTTCGGACTGGGATATTTCAGCGATGTCGAGGTGCAGGCTGATACATCCAATGATGTTATAGATCTCCTGATCATTGTAAACGAGAACAGGCTGCTAAGCAGAATTGAATTCAGTAACTCAGGATGTCTGGATGAGGGGGATGTTCTCGATTCTCTTTCACTGTTTCCCGGTCAGACAGTTTCACCGGCAGATGTTGAAGAAGCACGCAGGGTTGTTTTACATTTTTATGCGGAAAAACATCGCCATGAAGCCGTGGTTTCTCCCGTATGGCTTGACCCGGACAGCGATAACAGAAGCGTCCTGATGTTCGAGTGCGATGAAGGCCCTGATATCAGGGTCGGGGAGATAGATTTTTTTGGAAATACGGCTTTTAATGATTCCAAACTACGCGGTCAGATGGATACCAGGCAGGATTCTTTCTGGCGTTCGGGCAGGTACAGAAAAAGTGAATTTGAAGCCAGTCTTGATTCAGTGATAACATTTTACCAGAACCACGGATATCCGGAAGCCAGGATTCTTGATGTGAAGCAGTCGATGCTGGAGGATGGGCGGCATCTCAGATTTGAGATAACTCTGGATGAAGGCGGGTACTTCACGTTCGGAGATATCTCGTTTTCAGGCAACGATGCCTTTCCCGATTCGGTTCTTGCCAGGGTATTGGACATGAAACCGGAGGATGAGTACAGCAGGAAGAAACTCGATTCTTCACTAATGAACCTGTACGAATTGCTTCAGGAAAAAGGATATTTCTACGCGGCTGTCGATCCGGTAGTAGAACCTGGAAATACCGAAGGTTCACTGGATGTTACCTATGTGCTGACCGAAGGTGAGAGGGCGCATGTTCGCAGAATAGACATTACCGGGAATAACAGAACCCTGGAGAATGTCATAAGAAGAGAGCTTACAGTTTACCCCGGTGACATGTTTCAAAGATCATCTCTTATGAGAAGTTACAGAAATATCTATTACCTGAATTATTTCAACAACGTGAGTGTGGATTTTCGCTATCTGGAGGATTCACCTGATGTGGACATTGTTTTCGACCTGGAGGAAAAGACAACCGGTAAAGCCGGAGTAGGAGCAGCCTATGGCGGAGGAACTGGATTCAGCGGGTTCGTTGAAATGGGCGAAACAAACCTTTTCGGACGCGGACAGAACCTGTCTTTCAATTATCAGTTCTCGAAAACCCGACAGGATATCCAGCTGAGTTTCACGGAGCCATGGTTCATGGATACTCCTTTATCTTTAGGTGGTGAACTTTTTCATACAACCTACAACGAATCGAAATATAACCGCCGCAGGACCGGGGGAGCAGTGATGGTTGGACGTCCTTTACCCTGGGTGG
>CAZOQQ010000268.1:0-2028 GCA_964582075.1 uncultured bacterium
GTCCCGCAAGGTGTCTCGCGGTTTCGATAACAGCGCACTGCAGCCCCAGGCAAATTCCAAGAAACGGTACATTATTCTCTCTCGCGTACCGGACAGCATCGAGTTTCCCTTCGATTCCCCTGTAGCCGAATCCTCCGGGAACCAGTATTCCGTTCAGGTCTTCCAGAGTTTCGGTATTGCCATCCTCCAGCTCCTCCGATTCAATTCCCCTGACTTCCAGAGTAACATTGTTGGCAATACCTCCATGGGTAAGGGCTTCGAATATGCTTTTGTAGGCGTCACGCAGGCCCATGTATTTCCCGATAACGCCAATCTTCACCAGGGGTCCGTCAGGATTTATCGCTCTTTCAATCATTACTTTCCAGTCATCAAGATCCAGATGATTAAGCGGCAGCTCCAGCTTCTTCAATACGAGTTCATCCAGCTTCTGTTCCGCCAGTTCAACAGGCACCTCGTATATGGAATGTTCTACGTTTTTCTCTTCAATTACCGCGTCAAGAGGAACATTACAGAACATTGACAGCTTTTTGAAGTGTTCTTCCTGGAGAGATCGTTCGGTTCTGCAGATAAGGATGTCCGGTATAATTCCGATATTACGCATAATGCTTGCCGACTGTTGTGAGGGTTTTGTTTTTAATTCCCTGGACGCGGACAGATAGGGCACCAGCGTAAGATGAATAAACAGCACATTCGCATTGCCCATATCCTGCCTGAGTTCTCTCAGAGCTTCGAGGAAAGGCAAACCCTCGATATCTCCAGCCGTACCGCCCAGCTCAGTTATGGCGATATCAATGCCATCTTTCTCCTGCGAAAGAATAGCTTTTTTTATTTCATCGGTAATATGAGGAATTACCTGAACGGTCTTTCCAAGATATCCGCCCCTTCGTTCTCTTGCCAGAACGGCTGAATAAATTTTCCCCGCTGTGTAATTGCTGTTACGGTTACACGATACTCCCGCAAAACGCTCGTAATGCCCCAGGTCAAGATCGGCCTCCGTACCGTCATCTGTAACGTACACCTCCCCATGCTGATATGGAGACATGGTTCCAGGATCAATATTAAGATAGGGGTCAAGCTTCTGCAATGTTATCCTGTAGCCTCTCTGCCTTAAAAGCAGAGCGATGGAAGCAGCCGTTATTCCTTTTCCAAGGGAAGATACTACTCCTCCAGTAACGAAAATGAACTTGCATCTGTTATGCGACATCGGGCACAACCTTTCTGAATGGAAAAACTCTTCCCAGTATAATCGAATATGCTTTCGTCCGGTGTTTTTTCCAAACCTGTTAAGTCTTCATGAAGTGGCATTATGCTTCCCGTGTAAACGGTCACATTCACGTGAAGTTAAGCTGTACAAGTTTATAGCCGCCAGAGTCCGGTTATTCATAAAATCACGTACACAAACCACGGGTTCTGCGCGGACTATTGCGAATTCTGTTAACGCGTGACATAGTGCCATGGTACGAGATCTGTATCCGTTATACGGTGAAAGGGGATATTTTCCTGTTATTGACCGCGTCACGAATAACTGCCGAATCGTTGTACGACAATTATGACAATTGAAGCAACCGTACCTGACAATGTCAGAATAGAAAAGCTGAAAAACGGTCTTACGGTAATACTGCAGGAATTGAAGTACTCACCAGTTGCCGCGGTAAGCCTGGTTTACAACATCGGTTCTTTATGGGAGACTGTCCAGACCAGGGGTCTCAGCCATTTCTGCGAACATATGATGTTCAAGGGTTCACAAAAGTTCGGCCCCGGCAGGTACTGGCAGATGGTACAACGCAACGGCGGAACGGCCAACGCATACACATCCAGAGATCTGACTGTTTATTATTCCGCAATACCAAAAGCCGGTCTTAACGATATTCTTGAGCTTGAAGCCGACAGAATGCGGAACTGCACTATGACAGCGGACAATGTTAAATCCGAGACAGCCGTGATACTTGAAGAAGAGCTTCTAACAGAGAGAGATGACCCCGGTAGATCACTTGATTCCCTTCTGCACAGAAAAGCCTTCAAGAACCA
>CAZOQQ010000269.1:0-1909 GCA_964582075.1 uncultured bacterium
GGAAAGTTCTGAAAATGTTAAAAGGTTTCCTTGGAACTCGAAGCAGTGTACGTTTTCAGGATATTGTCCCGGCACAATGATGTCTTCCATGGGATGCGTAATTATTTCCGCGGTGCTGTGAGGGAACTTCTTGTTTATATTTACGCTAAAGAATTCGGAACCGCATGTTGCATTAAAACAGAGGATGGAAAATGTACCTGGGATTTGTCGATATGAACCCTGGTTTCCTGATTATCATAGCAGCGATGATAATCGGTTTTATAGCCAGATCGAAGGTTAGCAGTACTTATAGAAAATTCAGCAGAATAAATACGGAAAGACAGCTGTCTGGTGCCGGAGTTGCCAGAGAAATCCTGGACAACTACGGGCTTGCCAATATTGATATACAGCAGATTGAAGGGCAGCTTACCGATCATTACGATTCCCGGAACAGTGTATTGCGCCTTTCCAGCGGGGTTTACAACGGAATATCCATAGCGTCCGCGGGTGTCGCGGCTCATGAAGCGGGACATGCGGTTCAGGACGCGATGGGTTACAGCCCCTTTAAGCTTCGACAGAAACTTGTGCCCGTTGCCAGCCTCGGTTCCCAGATGCTGTTTCCATTGATAATCGGAGGTTTGTTTTTTCATATAACGCAACTTTATTACATCGGAGCGGCGCTTTACGGAGCGGCACTGTTGTTTCAGATTGTAACCCTGCCGGTGGAATTTGACGCCAGCAGACGCGCGGTTGTCTACCTGCAGAGAAGCGGCAGTATGACAAGTGATGAACTCAAAGGCGTGAAAAAAGTACTTGGTGCCGCGGCGATGACTTACCTGGCGGCCGCTCTTGCTTCGCTGGGGCAGATGGTCTGGCTGCTGCTTGCCGGCAGGAGAAGGTAATGGGTATAGAAACCCCGTTCATCATAGTTCTGGTGTTCTTCAGCGTGGTCTGCCATGAAATTGCCCATGGTTTTGTTGCCCTGAAACTCGGCGACCCTACAGCTTACAGGGCCGGAAGGCTTACGTTCAACCCTGTTTCACATATCGATCCTATCGGAACCATACTTCTCCCCGCTCTGTTTCTAATAACCAACAGCCCCATCATGCTGGCCTGGGCGAAACCGGTGCCGGTAAATCCGGGATTCTTCAGGAATCCGAAGACGGGTATGATGTGGGTTGCGATAGCCGGTCCTGCGACGAATTTTGCCATCGCCCTCATTCTCACACTTTTTCTCCATCTCGCGGGGAACATTATTCCGGCAATACTCATGCACAGCCTGGCAATGGCGGCGCTGATGAATATAGTGCTGATGGTGTTCAACCTTCTGCCCATTCCGCCGCTTGACGGAAGCAGGATAGTTGCAAGGTTTCTCGACGGTCAGGCTCTTTACCAGTACAGAAAACTTGAGAGGTACGGTCTTTTTATAGTTTTCGGGCTGCTCTGGCTCGGTGTTATTTCAAGTATTCTCTACCCCGCACTGAATTTCGCCGTCCGACACCTTGACTTATACCAGTACCTTCCCCGCTTTTAGGGACAGATTCTTTTAAAATAACCCGGAGGTTTATTTATGATTTCTTTTCTTATTTTCCTGAGTCTGACAGGTGATATCTACGATGACACACCAATGACAATAAACCCTGATCCTTCGTACATCCAGGGGACTTACGAAGAATGGATTCAGGGTCAGCCGGAATACCGGCCCTTTTTGGAAACAGTCATTACGGGAACCGATGGAGCCGATTTCCTGCTGATTTTCGAAGAGGATCTTACGGACAGTCTGGGAACCGGGCTGCTCGATCAATGGACTTCTGATATCGCTTCGCAGGGTCTATCTTTCGAAGTAGTCGAAGTAACGTACAGTACTCCAGAGGACCTCAAGGCGTATCTGCAGACAAAGTACAACGATGGCATGAAAGGAGCGGTACTC
>CAZOQQ010000270.1:0-1905 GCA_964582075.1 uncultured bacterium
TGATAATTTGTGTCAGGTCTGATATCCTGATATGCGGTTCTGCTTGCGTGCTGAAGAGGGCACGAATATCCATTAATATTGCCCGGGCTGCAGCGAAGCTCTTATGCCCCGGCTGAACAACGGGAGGAATTGATGAAATACCCTTTACTGTCCGATGCTGATATGAAAGCGATGAACGCTTTGAAAGATCATCACGGTGGGGCGGAGAAGATAGCGGATACGATAAGGAAGATGCGGGATTTCGAGACCCGGAAACGTATTCTCGCTGATAAGGGTTTCGGTAAAATGATAGAGGAAGCGGAAACGTATGCCGGGGAATTTCCCCAGGTTGAGGATTTTGAAAAGAAGCACGGAATTGTTTACAACGATGCGCTGGGAGTTGGAACCAGCCAGGTTTCCGGATTCCAGGGAGCGAAGGTAACCCTTGAGTGTATCAGAAGAATAGCACGGAGCGCCGGTACCGATGAACCCTGTTACGCTCCCCAGGAGATGATATCCGTAGTGGCTCTTACAGACAACTACGTTTACAACGGTGACCTGCTGGCAACGCTTACAATGGCGGAGAATGTTATGCTGGCAAGTAAATTCTGCAGCACAAACCTTATAGGAATTCCACAGCCGGAAACCCGCTTCAGAGAACTGGAATCGATTACGGGTGAGAAGTTCGAGAGGTACGAGTGTGAAGATGGGGTATGCGCGCTGACTCTGAAAAATCAGGGTACCGCATTCGGGAACTTCGGTGGAATTGAGGTTGCGAACAATAATCATCTGATCTATCTTGACGGCATTACCCGAACGGCTCTGGCAACCGGTGGGGATTTCTATCTTAACCCCAGCTGGAGTTCAATTGTGGCAGTATGTTACTACGGCCGGGACATTCCGAATCTTCACATTAAAATTTCAATGCTGCTGGCAACGCAGAATCCCGTACAGTTCAGAATGCTGCTTAATATCATGAACGAGTACATCCGCGATGATGGAACTTCACCCATATACGAAATAAACATTGGCAACGGTTCCACAGCCTCGAATTTCATCCAGTGTGCCAGGGAGCTTAAAGCCAGCGGTATTAAGGGAGTAAGTCTTGCCGCTCATATCTATATCAATCCCGATCTGGGAATGGAGAACTTTAACTGGACGGATCAGATGTTCGAGGTGCTGGAAAGCGGCACCGATATGACCTTCAAGTACGAGAGTGATGGAACCGCCCATGATCTCGATACCATGGCGACCTACTTCGTAAGCGAAGAGGAGCGAGATGCGATGGCCGTGGATATAGGAGAAGTTATCTATAACAAGGCTCTCCGCGCCTCAAAAGATGGTCGGAGCATGATGAGAAAGGGTATCAGGGCAATCTTTGCGAAGAGTTGTCAGCAACACTGAAAGTTAACAAACAGAACAGAGCGGCAGGGTTTATGATACAGGACTGGCACGAACGGTTTTCGGACAATATCAGAGAGTACGGCGGGTACTCTATCGGTAAACTGTTTGCCCTGCTTAACGATCCCGGGATAATTTCACTCGCGGGCGGGCTCCCTTCTCCGGATATGTTTCTGAAGCATGAATTGAGGCTTGTATCCGGGAGAGTATTGCGGGAGAATATCGAGAAAGTAATGCAATACACTGCGATAAAGGGAGAGCGGACTTTACTCGACGCTATCATGGGATTTCTGGACAGAGACAATATAAGGGTTTCGGATGAGAATGTAGTTGTGACTTCGTCGGGACAACACGGGCTTGATCTTACAGGCAGACTGTTTCTTAACCCGGGGGACATCGTTCTTTTTGACCGCCCGACTTTCGCAGGAGCCATCGTCGCTTTTCAGATGCAGCGCCCTGAGTTTGCCGGTGTTGATATTGAAGAAGACGGTTCAGATATCATCGGTTTCAGAAATAAGATCGAAG
>CAZOQQ010000271.1:0-1885 GCA_964582075.1 uncultured bacterium
CAGGCGTACCAGATGCTGGGAGAACTTGACCAGGCAATTGCAAGCTTTGAAACAGCACTTTCGAGTAATCCTGACAATCTTTCCATTAAATTTCCACTCAGTCTTCTTTATTTCCAGACCGAGGAATACTCCAAAGCAATACCGTACATGGAGGAGATACTTGCCGTCAGCAGTAACATAGGCGGCCTTAGACAGCGTCTTATTCAGTCCTATGTGAAGACAGGTGATTACAGCAAAGCTGCTGACAATGCGGTTATTTATCTTGAATCTGATCCTGACAATTCACAGAAGATTCTATACACCGCGCAGATTGAAGCCCGGGCAGGCAGAACCACAAGTGCCGTCAACAGGCTGGAATCTCTTATTTCCAGTACGGGAAACAGGGAAGCTTACATCCTCCTTGCGTCCATTTACCGTGACAGCGGGCAGCGCGGCGCGATGCAGAACATATTTTCCCGTCTGAGTAACGCCTACCCCAACGATCCGCTTGCCAATTACATGATGGGAGCTTTTTACTACCAGAGTGGTTCCGACAAGGCTCGCATTTCAGAGCTTGTTCAGGAGAACATTTCCACCTGGCAGAGCGCCATAAACGATTTGAACACGGCGATATCGTACCTGTCAGGTGTAAGCGGATACAGGTCGGGAAGTGCACAGAGCATGATTCAGGCTGCGAATAATTCCATTTCTCTCTGTCAGGAGAAGATAGACAGAGTTGAAAGGTACAGTCAGTAATAATCTGAGAAGCTGTCAGCGGGTTATTTCGGTCATGGTAAAAGGAAACCGGACAGACCGGCTTCGAGGAGTGCATTGAACGTATGAATCAGGTTCGTGATGCGAACATACTGTGATCCTGGAAAGTCATTCTGTCCTTCTGCAGTGATATGTTTTCGAGAATCTCAACGATATCCGGGTCGTATATCAGCCCGGATCTTCGTTTAAGTTCAAGAATCGAGCTGTCGACTGACTGGTTGGATAGATTCGCAACAAAATTGATCGCGACCGAAAGAATTCTTGAGATATCCGGGATAGATTTTTCCCGAAGACCATCAGGTTTTCCTGAGCCATCGAAATTCTCTGTCAGATGTCTTATACCTTTGACAACTTCCGGGGGGAGTTCGAACTGGATTCTGACCGGATCAGACGCGAAAGCTTCCTGCCAGTCTTCCTCAGCTTTCTCAAGAATATCCGCGGTCAGATGAAGCATGGCTGACATTTCAAGATCTTCGAGAGCATCGGCTGTCATACCCATCTCACGTCCGATTTCTTTAGCGATATCTGCAACGATTTTACTGTAACCGGTCTTCCTGCTGTCGGACATATCGAGCGAATACACCATCGCCTCAAGGCATTCCCAGCCACTTTTGAACGTGCTGTCCCTGAGTTCAAGGTTCTTTAGAACCGTTTCGGTTTGCAGTATGAAGATGTCAATAGTCTCTTTATCCAGTATCGAGTTTTCGGAAGGCCATATATCCAGACGGAAGCCTTCTTTACCTTTACGGGAAAGTGCCGCTGTTCTGGAGGTCGATGCTTCGGTCGGGTAAGTCATGGAGATATTCTTCCAGGATACTTGAACAGCTTCCGCTTCTGAAGCGCGGTACCAGAAACTTGCGAGAACTCTTAAAACTTCGATGGGTGTATCCAGGGTGGCAAGAATAACTGAATGTTTGCGCAGCCCGCTCTCGAGGAATTTTTTTCTTGAGTCGGAAAATCTTGCAGAATCCAGAAATGCTGAAAGAGTGGTCTGCAGAACAAGTATCGCCAGAACACTCACTACCAGATTCCATTCCCACAGGTTCGAAGAGACGCCTTCCGTTCGTGAAACTGCGGGAAGAAGAAAAAGTATGAAAAAACCTGGAAGAATAATCGATTTTAAGTATTGCCT
>CAZOQQ010000272.1:0-1877 GCA_964582075.1 uncultured bacterium
GGAAATTCTTAAAAAACTACAGGATCTCGGTTATATTGACAGTGAATCTCAATCCTGAAGCAATTAAAGGATTCGCTATTCTATGTATCCAAGACCCTGCATTTTCCTGCGAATCTCTTCCTCGGATTCTCCAGCATCAGGGTCGATAGCATCGAGTTCGCGATCTATTATGTGAAGGATAAATTCCTCCGGAGACGAGTATCCGGCGATTTCTGATACTTTTCTTATTCTTTCGATTGTCGCGCTGTCAAGTTTCAGTTTAAGTTTCGACATAATTGTACTTCTCCTATATTTTCACTTTGAACAGTTTAGCTCCCGCGGCAGCGGAAAGTGTTGAAAACACCAGAAATACGGCAATCCATGACCAGTGCCCTCCAAGAATTCGGTACCTTACATCGGGAAGAGAATACAACCCGGAAGCGGGGCCGTCCTCTGTAATTTCAATTCTCCCAGTCCATGGACGGAAAAGCCTTCCGAGTGAATTGCCCGAATCAAAGCCTCTCAGAATCCTGCATCCGTTCCATTTCCCGGTCTTTTCCATTCGTATCTCCGTTCCGGCAATCTCCAGACTTCGAAGGGAATCACCCGATGGTAACACGCGAAAACTCACTTCGTTCAGTGTGTCGATCATTACAAAAGGAGGTATAAACTCCAGGCCGGAAGTCATGACCCTCAGGCTGTCTCTTTCAGGAACTCTTTCGTTGAACTTCAGTGTTACCGTTACCGGCATATCATTTACCATTCTGTCTGTACCGTATCTCGCGTCAAGCTGCCCCCATAGAAGCGCGAAGGGAATGGCAATTACAAGAAGTGGTTTCAGCAGCTGCGCCAGGTAAACAGTATTAGTCCTTATAAGTTTCCCCGCGAATCCGATAACGGTTCCGGGACTGTTTACATGAAGCAGAATGCCGAGTATCCCGCCGGCCATCTTCTTTCTCAATCTGGAAATCTTCTCCTGATTAGAGATCTTGCTGAAAATCACTATCATCCCAAGACCTGATAAGAGAGAGATAAACAACAGCCCCCAGAAAGAAGGAAGCAACCTGAAGGGCAACAACAGAATATCGAAGATCCCGTTAAGAATTATTCCGAGTATGTTAATCAATCAGGATTCCCTTCCTCCAAAGATATTTCTTCCACCGGAAGGCAGAACCGGAACATCGAAGAGAGAGGCTATACTCTTTCCCATATCCATGAGATTCGGATCGGAAAGTATTACAGGTACGGTGGATAAAAGTGTGCCGGGGACAACACCGGGGTCGACGCAGTGAGTTCCACTCCATGGATCAAGATTGTCCGATATGACTTCCTTCGGATAACTTCCAAGAGTGGTCTCCCAGGAAGATCTGAAACCTCTCGCGTAACCGATTATCATGTCCGGGGCGAAAGGAGGGAGCTGACCGGGATATACATCAGAAGTGATATACGCATTATCTATAACTCGCCTTCCGGTGGCGGGATCTATTACGGACTCTAAATCCCTTTTTAATCTAAGAAGAAGGTCCGAAACCTGGTCAGGAGGAATCACTCCGTTTTCTTCGCGGCCCGCCCTGTTGATGTACAGACAGTTAAGTCCGAGGCCGTAAGCTGCTGTGGAAGCCCAGTCTATTGCCACGAACATATCCCTATTCCTCGCCTGCTCGGAGACAATTGTTGCGTAACCTTCCCGGGCAAGCCATGTGTTCAGGTTGAAGGATCTATTGAAAGGCGCGAACCCATGATCTGACAGGAGAATTATCTCCGTATCAGCATCCTTTGCCGAAAGGGCATCTCCTATAACTCCGTCTATCTGCATGTACAATTCACGTATCGTGCTTTTTAACCGGGGGTTTGTACTCGCGTGCAGGGGGGAAGCCGGATCGAGAACTCTGTAGAAC
>CAZOQQ010000273.1:0-1798 GCA_964582075.1 uncultured bacterium
TTCACAAAACCCTGCCGACAAACGACGGGGGTATCGCGCCTGGTCAGGTTACGGCAGCTCTATTTTTAAATCGAGGTAGTGACGGGAGTTAAGGCATGTGTCTGGGAGTTCCGGGAAAGATCGAGGAAATAACGGAAAATGATGATCCGGTTTTTGTCACCGGAAAAGTGAATTTCGGAGGTGTGCTGAGGGAAGTCAGTCTTGCCGGAATAACCGACGCGAAAATCGGAGACTGGGTTATAGTCCACGCCGGGTTTGCGCTGAACAAACTAAACGAAGAAGAGGCTTCCGAAGTATTTGATTACCTCAGGCAGATATCCGAATTCGGCCGCGATGAACTGGAGGACGAGAAGTATTCACCGGACCGGCCTGAGGAGGATGAAGAAGGTTGAAGTACGTATCGGAATATCGGGAGAGGGAAGCCGCTCTTGAATACGCTGATCGGATAGGAAGGCTTGTAAAAGGTCAGTGGAATATAATGGAGATCTGCGGAGGTCAGACTCATGCGATTGTGAAGTACGGTATTGATCAGCTGCTTCCCGATACTGTTACTTTAATCCATGGTCCTGGATGTCCCGTATGTGTGACTCCTGTTGAACTGATAGATCAGGCCGCATCGATAGCAGGGCTGGATAACGTTATTTTCTGTTCGTTCGGAGATATGCTGCGGGTTCCCGGAAGCTCTGCTGACCTTCTGAGCGTCAAGGCATCCGGGGGAGATGTAAGAATGCTGTATTCGCCGCTTGACGCGGTATCGATAGCTGCCGCCAATCCGGACAGGGAGGTCGTCTTTTTCGCTGTTGGTTTCGAGACCACAGCTCCGGTAACGGCTGCCGCTATCCTTCAGGCGGAAAGGCTCGGTCTTGGAAATTTCTCGATGCTTATATCTCATGTTCTGGTTCCTCCGGCAATCGAGGCAATTCTTTCCAGCCCCGATTGCGCGGTTCAGGGTTTTCTTGCTGCGGGACATGTATGCGCCGTAATGGGTTTTACAGAATATGAACCTATTGCGAAGAAGTACGGTGTGCCGATCGTTGTGACCGGGTTTGAACCTCTCGATATTCTGGAGGGTGTTTATATGTGTCTTCTGCAACTTGAAAAAGGTGAAACCGATGTGTCGAATCAGTATCTGCGGGTAGTTTCAAGAGAAGGAAATCCTGCTGCTGTAGAATTGATGCGGAGCGTATTTGAGGTGACAGACAGGAAATGGCGAGGAATAGGAGGGATACCGGGCAGCGGTTTCAGATTAAGAGACAGATTCGCTGAATTCGATGCCGGTAACAGGTTCAATGTCAGCAGCCATGAAGTTGAGGAACCGGAAATCTGTATTTCGGGAGAAGTCCTCAGGGGTAATAAGAAACCCCGTGAATGCAGGGCTTTCGGAAAGGAATGTACTCCCGAACATCCTCTTGGCGCGCCCATGGTTTCCTCCGAGGGCGCCTGCGCGGCATACTATCGCTACAGATTCGTGAGGAAAACGAATGTCTGAAAACAATGGAATGACCTGTCCCATACCGCTTTCGGATTACCCGGAGGTTACCATGGCTCACGGTGGTGGTGGAAGACTGATGAACGATCTTATTGACAGGGTAATACTGAAGGCTTTTTCAAACCCCATCCTGGATGTTAAACACGATGGTGCGGTGCTGGTAACAGAAGGTAAAAAACTTGCCTTCGCCACAGATTCGCATGTAATCACCCCGCTGTTTTTTCCGGGAGGTGATATAGGCGCTCTTTCCGTGTACGGAACCGTTAACGACCTTTCCATGTGCGGAGCCCGTGCCAGGTGGCTCAGTGC
>CAZOQQ010000274.1:0-1619 GCA_964582075.1 uncultured bacterium
GTCGCAGTCAACCCCGGGGATGCAACCGTTACGATAGGGCGGAGGGAGGATACACTCTCCAGCGGATGTACCGTGGTTGATATGAACTGGTTTGCAAAACCGGAGAAATTTCCAGCCAGGGCGCTCGTGCAGACGAGGTACAGAAGGATGGCTGTTCCGGCAACGCTTGATTTCAGAAATCGCAGCCTGCATATTGAATTCAGCAGGCCCGAAGAAGCCGTTGCTCCCGGACAGGTCTGCGCTGTATATCTGGACACTTCTTTAATAGGAGGAGGAATAATATCCTCAACTGAAAAAGCCGGATTGGATTAAAATGGATAACTCGATTGTTGATGAGATACAGGGATTGAAGAAGGAGAAGGATGCTGTTATTCTTGCCCACAGTTACCAGCCTCCGGAAATACAGGATATAGCGGATCATGTCGGTGATTCCCTGCAACTCAGCAGAATCGCGGCAGCAACCGATGCCTCGGTGATAATTTTCTGCGGTGTCAGATTCATGGCAGAGACAGCGCATATTTTATCTCCTGAGAAGACAGTAATTCTGCCGGAACCCGATGCCGGCTGCCCGCTTGCGGATTGCATAGAGGTTCCTGGTCTTATAGCGATGCAGGAAATGTACCCCGACTCCCTCACCGTTCTTTACGTCAACTCACCTGCCGATGTTAAAGCCATGAGCTACGCCTGCTGCACTTCAGCTAACGCTCTTGAAGTGGTTGAAAGAGTTCCTTCAGACGAAATTATCTTCGCTCCCGACAGGAATCTCGGTACTTTCGTATCAAATAAAACTGACAAAGAAATCCATATCTGGAATGGAGCCTGCAGAAGTCATGCCATGACGGATATCAACGATATCGTGGTGAAAATGAAGGAATGGCCCGATGCAGAACTCCTTGTTCACCCGGAAACACCACCCGATGTCTGGAAGATCGCGGATGCTGTTCTTGGTACGGGAGGTATGATAAAATACGTGGCTGAATCAAGCGCCCGGAGGTTCGTAATCGGAACGGAAGAGGGGATGGCCTACAGGCTCAAGACCCTTTATCCTGATAGGGAATTTGTGGCAGGCGGGAAGATCTACTGCGTGAATATGAAGAAAATATCCCTCCGGAAGGTACTGAATTCCCTTGGAAAACTTGAACCTGTCATAGAACTGGATCCTCAAATCAGACAGAAGGCCGGTGCGGCCGTGAAAAGAATGACGGAGATAACCGGATGAGAAAACCTGTAGTCGGTATTACCCTGAACTGGTACGCTAACGATGAGTCAAAGGCACAATCCTACGGAAAATGGCTTTTCGGCCTTAATCAAAGCTACGCCGACCTGCTGGACGGGGCCGATGTGACCACTGTAGGGCTTATCCCCGCTTCGGAAGATTTCTGCAGCCTGCTCGATCTTGTTGACATGATCCTTCTGACCGGAGGCCCCGACCCCGATCCGGAACTTTACGGTCAGAGGAACAACGGTTCCGTCAATTTCAGACGGGCAAGACCTATCTGGGAAATGAATTTGTACAGAAAAGCAAGAGAAATGAAGGTGCCCGTTCTGGGCGTATGCCTTGGAATTCAACTGATAACTATCGCTGAGGGGAGGGAGCTGATTCAGAACATTGCCACCCA
>CAZOQQ010000275.1:0-1604 GCA_964582075.1 uncultured bacterium
GAATCATACTTCGGGTTCCAATCCGGCTTCAGCCACGATTTTCCACCTTTGGCTGTATTCTTCTGATGAAACCTTTGAACCTGGTAACAGATTAATCCTGCGATAGCTGCGAGTATCAAGCACTTCTTTGATGATCCGTGCGAAAGTGGTAAAACCTGTTCTGTCGAAGAGGAACCCCAATCTCTGAAGAACTGGAGCAGGCTCAGTAGAAATTACTTCTTCGAGTCTCTGGAGATACAGATTTTCACCGAGTTCGGATATAACGGTAATAACATTGCCAGGGCCTCCGCAGGCATACATGAAACGAACAAGATCAAGAGCTGTTGATTCAGGTGTGGAGACCTGTATGTATCCCGCAGGTGTTTTTATCTTTTTCATTTTAGCTTCATTGAAATGTTTCCAGCTGTAAAAGTGGATTTTATCACGGCCAATAATTATCTGCCGTTTTTGCCCTGGAAGAACAACCTGGAAAATCTGAGGTTGATGATGAGATGCTCCATGCAGAGACGAAGCTGATAGAAGTCCAACGTAATATGGTGTTTTCAGATATTGTGAAAGATCATCTATATACCAGGATGCAGGAGGGGAACCTGCTGATAGATATTCCACAGGAACTATAACGTAGAAACCTCTTTGAGGTGATACGATTCTTCCATTATCAATCTGCCTTCGCAGCTGAGCGAGGGCTGCCTTGTCGGATACTCCAAGCCCTTCAAGAACTTCTGTCTTCGTGAAAGTATACCTTCCCTTTGACTGAAGTAAGTTAATAAAATCGTTCAGCATAATTACCCTTTTCTGCAATACGTATGCAAATATTAACAAAAAACATTAACTTTTGCAAATGTATTGCATCCGGAACATTTGTACAGCTGCCGGCTTCCAGATTATGATTCAACCCTTAGTTCCATTGACGGGTGTTTCACATGTATCCGCGAATATCTGACAAGTCATTACATTATAATTCTTTAAACTCGATTCTGAACATTATCATTCCAGGTGTTATTGTGCAAAACAAGTGTTGTGATGCTTGTCAATTTCCTACCCCTGTAAGAACAGCTATTACCTGAATCCAGGCCTTCTTCTCTGTCGTCATGGTCTCTTCGATCCAATGGTAATACTCGGTGAAGATATTGTTTATCTCTCTCTCCTCCCTCTGTCTCCGGGCATCGATAATAGTCTGCGGCTGACGGCTGTGCTCGAATTTCAGATCCAGGTTGAAAAGCCTGTTCTCCTTCAGATCATCCAGTTCCTCCAGGTGATGCTGGAGTTTTTCGTTGATTCTGTTCTCGAAAGTATTCCGCAGGCGAAGCATGTGATCCTGACCTCGAATGACAGCTTCCGGGAGAAGACCGGTCAGTTCTGATACACTTATTTCCGTTGCCCTGTTCGGGAAAACACGTCTTCCCAGCTCCGTGTATTTCAGCAGATCGGACAGATTCTGTATACCCTCGAAGTGACCGTTCCTGAAACGTGTTCCAAACCAATCATGTACCAGGGGATGTCCTTTGAGGTTGGGAATGAGCCCCGAGAGAATGAAGATGGTTTCTCCCGGTTCGAGTTTTCCCTGGAGAGGAATGACCGGAGCTTCGTGTCTGCCGAATGCG
>CAZOQQ010000276.1:0-1592 GCA_964582075.1 uncultured bacterium
CCGAATGTAATGAGACCGGAGAAAAATGGAAGAACTTCGGGAGCAAGCAACTGCGGACCGGCCGCAATAGCAGAGCCCAGTCCACTGTTTCCCGCGCCTGTTTCAACCGAAATGGATAGAGCGCCGATTGCAACTGAAGAAAGGAGCAGGAATACCACTCCTCCCAGTACAATAACTGTAACGGAAAGCAGCCAGTAAAGAAAAAGCCGCCAGGATTGAGATGTCAGTGTTGAGAAGACTTCAAAGATCGATTCAAAAGAATCGCCACCTGTACAAGCGACAATAGCGGGCAGCAGTTCAACGGATAGAATCAACGCTATCGCGGTAAGTATACCAAGCAGCATGATTCCCCACAGGGGTATTGAAAGCAGTGAGGCCAGAACGGAACCCGCAACGGGTATTTTCGAGATCAAACCGGTCAGAGTCCCGGCACCGTATATAAGAAGCAGGGTTACGACAAGCATTACGGGAATCGATATCAACGGTGCCGCGTGTTCCCCTGCGAAGACAGCGGCATCGGAGGATGAGAAAAAATCGTCTCCCCGAATCTGCTGAAATGTCATTTTGGAAACCATCAGTGAACCCCGCATAAGTATATGAATTATCAGCAGGATACCAATCGTCAGAAGAATAACAGGTATCGGATCAGCCCAGAATACGGATCCGGGTAGCGGAAGAAGACGGCTCTGACTCCACCTTGCCGCAATGTCATAACCCGAGGCGAAGAAACCGAGGTAAACGAAGAAATCCCAGACTATCCAGGAAAGAACAAGTGTCTTGAAGAAAATCCATATTTTCCGCGCGCTGAAACCGTACCTTGCACTTGCGGGAATATCTCTTACGCTGAAAGTCAGTTCTCCGGCCACATCAGCTCCCTTCATCTTAAAATATACAAGCGAATAATACTATCAGTTGTCCTTTTTCGGTAGGTCAGACAGATGGCCAGATTGTGAAATGCTGGAGAGAAGTAACATCATGGGACAAGAAAGCATACAGAATGCCCTACGGAATAGACATACGCAGTATAAACATGATCAACACGGGACAAGTACAACCCGGAAGGCAGCGAAACATCCCTGCGCTTAATAACATCAGCTCAGAAATGCACTACAATACCGGCGGATAAGCAGGTTTTGAAAACTTAATAACTCTTGGAGAAATCATCTCTTCCGGAATAGGACCACTCCTGGTGGTTTTTTCCAGGTAGCTCCGGAACCCGACAAATATGGGTTTAAACTTCTGCACCCCTCTTGTTAGAATTGCTGTTGGTACTACACAATCAAAACCTGGGGCGGGAATATCCTTTGGTCTTGAGGCAGTCAGCACAAAAAAGGAGTCTCCCAACTCATCCAGATATTCATCTGCGCTGCCCATCCATTCCAAACTGTTTGAACCGGCTACACCATTCTGATAATCTTCACCGTACACAGCAGCACTGCAGTACACTGCTTTTCCGGTATTCGTGTGATCCACGCCGTATATAACGATAAATTCATTGTCATACATGGTAAATGATCCGGTAGACATGTAAGCCGTATCGCGACACTCGCCATACATATTTTTGTTTGCCTGAAGGGCCTGGATACCCTCCT
>CAZOQQ010000277.1:0-1534 GCA_964582075.1 uncultured bacterium
AGCAGTAGGAATTGAGGAAAATGCTATTGTAATGGCTGCGAATATTCGTAATCCTCTCAGTGCACTGGGGATATTCAAAGCCGCAAGAGAAGTTGATTCTTTCGTAGTTCTTGAACTTGCCAAGACCGAAGCAACCTATACGGGTGTAAACTTCAAAAACCTGCCCTGGTTCGCCATGCAGTACTCCAGCCTTCTGGGTGACAACGTGGTTTACGCTCTTCACATGGACCATTACGCTATAAAATCCCCCGCTGACAGGGACGAATCGATTGTTACCGTTCCGGATGCTCTATCCAGAGGATGGACATCCGTAGCAGTTGATGCTTCCCATAACCATGATTACGAGAATCTCATTTTCACGCGGGACCTCGCGATGCACATTCCGACATATATAGGACTTGAAGCAGAAGTCGGCGAAATAAAAGGACCGGGTGTTCTAACAACTGTAGAAGAAGCCGAATACTTTGTGGGCGGTCTTAACAGCTGGGGCATATTCCCGGATTTTCTTGCTGTTTCCAATGGCTCCAAACATGGAACATACGATTCATCAAAGGGAGAGGGCGAAGGAATCGATCTGGAAAGAACCGGCAGGATATCCGATTCCATCTCGAAGTACGGCTGCAGGATTGCCCAGCATGGTATCAGCGGAACACCGCTTGACAAGGTGGGACATTTCAAGGAGTACGGAATCAATAAGGGTAACGTGGGAACACTCTGGCAGAATATTGTGTTCGGGCTGGAAATGGATAGTTCGAGTGGAAACGCTGTTATTAAGAACGGAAGCTTTGTTAAAAGACCGGATAAGGGTATACCGGTCGAACTCTGGGAACAGATAGTATCATGGGCGGATGCTCAAGAATATCCACGGAACTCGGGTAACTACAAGAAAGCCAATCTACCATTCCATCATCTGATAATGGGTCTTCAGGATAAGTACAGAGAAAGAATTATCGATGAGACCGAAGCATGGGCTCTACGATTCTTCGAAGCGTTCAATTCAAATGGAACCGGATCAAAAGTTATCGATAGAATTCTGGAAAGGGATGACTGGAATGCCGCGCCGGAGAGAAAGATAACTGCCGTAAGAGCCGAATATTCCGCTGCTTCCGCTCCTGATCTGGCAGAAGTGTCTTCGGACGGAGAAGACTATTCGGATTGAGAGGATGACTGACCGCTGAAAAGATACGTAATAAGAAACGCCAGGATAATAGATCCGGAATCAGCCCGGGATTTTACAGGTGATCTCCTGATATCCGGCGGTAGAATTGAAGCCATTGAAACAAGGCTTCAGAAGAATCTTGACGCTATTGAGATTGACGGAACCGGTAAATGGTTGTTTCCCGGTCTTGTTGATATGCATGTTCACCTGAGAGAACCGGGTGATGAGGAATCCGAAACCATTGAGACCGGGCTGAGAGCCGCAGTAGCGGGAGGTATAACCAGGGTGGGTGTTATGCCGAATACGGTTCCGCCAATGGATACACCGGAGTCCATCGCAAAACTGTTAAATTCAGCGAAAAAAGCGGAACTTGCC